>NZ_JBAPMI010000088.1:0-26770 GCF_049278535.1 Mycobacterium sp.
CCCGGAGTCTAGTCCTACCGGATATCGCGCAACAGTGAACTGTTGTGTTGCCTAGACTACCCAACTAGTTGATTGACTCCGGGTGCGTCCCGGACCGCCGAAGCGAGTAGACATGCCATCCGAGAACGGGCTCTCCCGCCGCGAGGAGCTGCTGATAGTAGCGACCAAGTTGTTCGCCGCGCGCGGCTATCACGGCACCCGGATGGACGACGTGGCCGACGTCGTCGGCCTCAACAAGGCCACGGTCTACCACTACTACGCGAGTAAGTCGTTGATCCTCTACGACATCTACCAGCAGGCCGCCGAGCGCACCCTGGACGCCGTGCACGACGATCCGACGATGTCGGCCCGCGAGGCGCTCTACCAGTACACCGTGCGGCTGCTCAACCAGATTGCGGCCAACCCCGAAGGCGCGGCGGTCTACTTCCAGGAGCAGCCCTACATCGCCGAGTGGTTCACCGAGGAGCAGGTCGCCGCGGTCCGCGAGAAGGAGACCCAGGTCTACGAGCATGTGCACGGGCTGATCGACCGGGGCATCGCCAGCGGCGAGTTCTACGAATGCGACTCGCACGTCCTGGCGCTCGGCTACATCGGGATGACGCTGGGCGCCTACCGCTGGCTTCGGCCGAGCGGACGCCGCAGCGCCAAGGAGATCGCCGCCGAGTTCAGCACCGCACTGCTGCGGGGCCTGATCCGCGACGAGGCGGTCCGGGTGGAGTCACCGCTGGGCGTCAGAACCGAAATCGGCACAGCCGGCCGCCGTTCCTGACCGCCGACATCGGAGACTGTTGACCATGACTGACATGTTTCGCCTGGACGGAAAGGTCGCCGTGGTCACCGGCGGCGGCCGCGGCATCGGCGTGATGATCGCGCGCGGCCTCCTGCAAGCGGGGGCGACGGTGTATCTGTCCAGCCGTAAGAAGGCCGAGCTGGACGCCGCCGTCGCCGAGCTGTCGGCGCACGGACCGGTGCAGGCGATTCCCGCCGATCTGGGCACCGTCGACGGAGTTCAGGCGCTGGTCGGCGACCTTGCTGAGCGAACGGACGCGGTCCACGCGCTGTTCAACAACGCCGGCGCAGCGTGGGGGGCGCCGCTGGACGAGTTTCCCGAATCCGGCTTCGACAAGGTGTTCAACGTCAACGTCAAGGGCGTCTTCCTGCTCACTCGTGCACTGGTGCCGATGCTCACCGCCGGGGCGACAGAGGGTGACCCGGCCCGCGTGGTCAACACCGGCAGCATCGACGGGATCGTGCCGCCGGGCCGCGGCCGGGACAACTTCTCCTACAGCGCCAGCAAGGCCGCGGTGCACATGCTCACCCAGCATCTCGCCGGGGAGCTCGCGCCACGGATTCTGGTCAACGCGATTGCGCCCGGGCTCTTCGAATCCCGGATGACCAAGGAGTTGTTGCGGGCCGGTTCGGACGCGGTTGGCGCGGGCTTTCCGCTGGGCCGCATCGGCAAGGCCGACGACATGGCCGGCATCGCGGTATTTCTGGCCAGCCGGGCCAGCAGCTACATCACCGGCGCGGTGATCCCGGTGGATGGTGGCGTCAGCGTTATCCGCTAGACCTTCAGCAGATTCCGCTCCAGGAATTCTAGTTGGTCGGCGACGACGCGCTCGAAGGCGTCGCCGACATAGATCTCGAAATGTCCTTCCGGATATAGCTTGATCTCACCGCGCGGCGCCCTCGCCCCATAGCGCCGCGTCGGCCCTGACGGCGCGACCGAGTCGTTCTCGCAGACGCAGAACAGGATTGGGCACTGCACCTTGGCCGCGAGCCGACCCGGCCGGTAGGGCAGGAGCTTCAAGCTAATTCGCGCGGCGACCTCGTTACGCATCTCGACGCCGTCGGGCACCAGAGCCAGAAAGCCGGAGTAGGCGTCCGGCGCGGTCATCAGCGCAACCTCACCGGGAAGCCCGGCGGTCGGCACCATCACCGGTGTCGCGCCGAAGCGGGCGCCGACCAGGTCGCGTGCCGCCAGCGCTGTGAGGCGACTACTGATCAGCGGGTTCACCGAGCCCAGTGAAGCGACGCTGTCGGTGAACGGGCATTGCGAGACGACAGCCGCGATTCCCGGCAGTCGGGCTGCGGTGGCGATCACGTGGCCACCGCTGAACGACGTGCCCCACAGGCCAATTCGATTCCGATCGATACCGGGCAGCGCTCGGGCGTAGGCGACCGCAACTGTCCAGTCCTGCAACTGCATTCGGATATCGAGCAGTTGACGGGGCGCACCCTCGCTGTCGCCGAAGTTGCGGTAGTCGAAGACCAGGCAGGCGTAACCGGCCTCGCAGAAGCGCTCCGCGTAGGCGTCCAGTCGCATGGTGCGGACCGCGCCCAATCCGTGCGCCATCACGAGTAGCGGGGCGTCATCATCTGTGGCCGGCCGGTACAGCCATGCGCTGATCCGGTCGCTGCCGGAGTGGAACCAGACATCCTCACGTTGCATGACAGTCATCCTGCATCGTCGTCGAGCGGATCCGATAGCCCGACTCCTCCGCAGGCCGTTCCGGCCTGCATCGTCGTCGAGCGGTGTGGTAGACCGACGCCATGACCCCGAACGTCCTGGAGACGGTGTCGTCGCTGGTGGGGCCGAAATATGTCAGCACCGATCCGGATGTGCTGGCCGGCCGCAGCGTCGACCACACCGGTCGCTACCGCGGGCACGCGAGCGCACTGGTGCGTCCGGGTTCGGCCAGTGAAGTGGCCGAGGTGCTGCGGTTGTGCCGCGACGCCGGGGTGCATGTCACCGTCCAGGGCGGTCGGACGTCGTTGGTGGCCGGCACTGTCCCCGAGCATGACGACATCTTGCTGTCGACCGAAAGACTCGGCACCATAAGCGATGTCGATACCACCGAACGGCGCATCGAGGCCGGGGCGGGGGCAACCCTGGCCGCGGTTCAGCGCGCGGCCGACGCGGCCGGCCTGGTATTCGGCGTCGACCTGGCTGCCCGCGACACCGCGACGGTGGGCGGCATGGCCTCGACGAACGCCGGCGGGTTGCGCACCGTGCGTTACGGCAATATGAGCGACCAGGTCATCGGTCTGGATGTGGCATTGCCCGACGGGTCGGTGGTACGACGGCACTCGCGCGTGCGGGCCGACAACACCGGCTACGACCTGCCCGCCCTGTTCGTCGGGGCGGAGGGAACGTTGGGCGTGATCACCGCGCTCGACCTGCGCCTGCACCCGACTCCGCCGTACCGGGTGACCGCCGTCTGCGGCTTCGACGACCTGGGTGCACTGGTCGACGCGGGCCGATTGTTTCGCGACATGGACGGCATCGCGGCGCTGGAACTGATCGACGGACGGGCCGGTGCGCTGGCCGAGGGGCATTTGGGCCTGGTTCCGCCGGTGCACGGTGATTGGCTGCTGTTGGTCGAACTGGCGTCCGACCTCGATCAGACCGAGCGACTGGCCGACGCGCTGGATGGCTTCCAGATGACCGGCGAGCCCGCAGTAGGTGTTGATCTTGCTGCGCAACAACGGCTTTGGCGGGTTCGTGAATCTTTGGCAGAGGTAGTCGGTTTGTTCGGGCCGCCGCTGAAGTTCGATGTGTCACTGCCGTTGGCGGCAATCGCCGGGTTCGCCCACGACGCCAACGCGCTCGTGCAGCGGCAGGCGGCCGACGCCATCGGCGTGCTGTTCGGGCACATCGGTGAGGGCAACCTGCATCTGAATGTGCTGCGCTGCAGCGACGAGCAGGAGCGCGATCTGTATGCCGCGATGATGGGCCTGATCGCGGACTGCGGCGGCAACGTCAGCTCTGAGCACGGCGTCGGCAGCCGCAAACGTCGCTACCTCGGCATGTCACGCGAAGCCGCGGACATCGCGGCGATGCGGACGCTGAAGGCTGCCTTCGACCCGACCGGCTATCTCAATGCCGCGGTTCTGTTCGACTAGTCCGCCCTGCGACGATGCGGGCCGTAGGCCCGAGGAGAAGCAGGGCAATCAGTCGGCGCCCTTGATGCCGACCGCGTGCCGAAGCTGAGCCAAAAATTCGTCGGCGTCGTCGCTGCGAATCATGTAGTGCGAGAACGCCACTCGGATCGCAGTAGCCGCCTTGACCGCGGCGTTGGGGCCGGGTATCAGCCGTTGCAGACCATCTCGCATCTGCGGGATGACGCTGGAGAATTGGCTGATGACATGCTCGGGCTCGATATCGACCATCCGCACACCCGTGTAGGAGTGCTGGTAGTCGACGATGAACCGCAACGCGGCATCGAGCTTGTCGGCGCCTTTGAGACCGGCTGTTGCCCGGCTCATGCCGCTTTCGAATGTCAGCCGTTCGTACTTGGAGAAGGCCGAGAGCAGGTCCTCTTTGGAAGCGAACCAGCGGTAGAGCGTCGGCCTCGACACCCCGGCCTGAACAGCGACATCGGACAGGCTGAGCTTGCGTTTGCCGTTGCGGCCGAGGACTTCGGCTGTGGCGGCAAGAATCCGCTGCTGCGTCGAGGCGTCACCCTCGAGGGTCGATGTCTGCTCCATAAACCAAACTTTACAAAATTAAGTCGAAGTGTCACGCTGTTTTCGTGTCACTGCCATATTCCCTGACCGGGATATTTGCGGTCCCGCCCGAGGTAGCTGACCACCAGAGCTTAACCGGGCAGAACGAGGTTGATCGGCGTCCGCGTTGAGCGAGTCCAGGACGGTCGTTATCACCGAGGCGTCCTCACCCGTCGCGTTGGCGACGGCGGCGCGGTTGGCGTCCGGTGGGCATCTGGTGTTGATGGGCGGTCGACGCGCCCACATCTGCGAGGAATTCGCTGCCCGCCTTCGGTCCACCGGCGCTGCCGTGTTCGCCGCTCACCTCGATCTCGCCGACCCGCCCTCCATCGATCGTTTCATGCAGTCCGCCGACTACCTGGTGGGTACCGTCGACGTCCTGATCAGCAGCGCCGGTATTGCCGATCGATCCTGGGTTGGTGCGCAACACCTTGTGGGGCAACTCGTTACGCCGATGATCGACAGCGGCCGCGGCGATGTGGTGCTGCTTAGTCCGGAGTTGATCGGGGCCGCACCGGCCGGCGCACACCGGATGCTCGAGGCGTGGGTCAGCGGTCTGGACGCCGAGTTCGTCGGGACCGGGGTGCGAGCCTCCGTCGTGCGGTCGACCGGGCAGGTGCCGCCCGACGACATCGGTCGTCTGATCGGCGCGGTGATAGGTGCGCCGGACCGCATGCATCTGCGGTTCGTCGACGTGATTCCTCCCGCTCCCGCACCGACGCTGGCGCCGGAGCGTCGCGGTCCATGAGCTCGAGGTCGACCTCGACAGGTGCACCGGACACGGCATCGCTTGCAGCAGGCAGTGATTCAATGCTCCGCCGCAGCGCTGCGGTTGGCGGACCAAGCCCCGGGCCGTCGGCGTACCAATACCGACTGCTGAATGCTGCCCACCGCCCCGGTCTGGTCGAACAGGGTCCCCACCGTGGTACCGATGCCGTCCGGCCCGTAGTTGGTCTCGGCGCGGATGCCGACCCAGTCGCCGTCGGGAACCCGGTGCACGTGCACCACGAGGTCGTTGTTCAAGAACGTCCACTTGGTGATGTCGATTTTGGAACCGATGCCGTTGGCGCAGTCGGCGACCGCGAACAGGCGCTCCAGTGGTGTCATCGTCTCGCCGCTGACCAGGCTCGCAGTCGGCTTGATCCAGGACTCGCCCGGGCCGTCGTTGAGCGGCTTGGTCAGCCAGCGCCAGTCCAGGCTGTGCACGTAGTTGCGATCGAAATTCTTGGCGAGATCGCGGCTGCGCGCCTCGCTCAACGGAGCCGGCAACGGCGCGGCGGCGTGCACCAGGTCGGCGGTGTCGAGCTGCTGTAGCCGCCACCCGCTGGCCCGCGCGGTCGGTCGCGGCTGACCGTCGGGGCCCAGGGCCAGCGTCTCGGCGCTGATCAGCTCGATCTGCTTGCCGGGGCGCTCGACTTTCGAGCGAACCCACATGTCGCCGTCGGCCGGCACCGGTCCCAGCAGATCGATGGCAACGCGACTCAGCCGGGTGTCGTCGCGAACGGCGCAGCGTTCCAGCGCGCGAACCAGAAGCGCCGACACCGGTGCGGCGTGCTGAATCGCCGCCGTCCAGGTGCTGCGGACCAGGTCTGTGGCACGGATCTTTTCGCCCAGCGGATCGGCGTCATCGATCACCTCGTAATAGGAATCGGTCATCGTGCACCTTTCAGGGCAGGCCGGCGCCGGGGGTATCGACGATCACCATGTCGACCCGCGATCCCCGGGTGCCGATCAGGCGTTGCGGATAGGCGTCGCTGCTCGACAGCAGGAACAGCGTGCGGCCCGCGGATCCGCCGAGCATGCAGGCGATCGCCGCGCGATCGCCGATGTGGATGCGGTGCGTCACGTGTCCTTTGCCGCCGCTGCCTTCAATGCGCTCGAACTGGTGCGCCAGCGTCATCGCCGCCCACACCCCGCCGTCGGCGTCGAGACAGATGCCGTCGGGCGGCCCGTCCAGACCGTCGGCGAAGACCCGTCGATCGGACAAGTCGCCGTCTGCGCCGATGCTGAACGCGGTGAGTCGCCGGCCGATCGACTCGGCGACGATCAGGGTCTGACGGTCGGGCGTGATGGCCATGCCGTTGGGGAAGTCCAGGTCGTGAGCTACCACGCTGACCGCGTCGTCGGGATCGACCCGCAGGATGACGCCGCCCTCGAAGGCCTGCGACCCGACGTAGGCCCGGCCTTGGTCGTCGACGACCAGGTCGCCGAGGTCAGCCGGCGCCAGGGTGCTGAGATCGGCGACGGGGTTGACGGTTTCGCCGTCGTAGCGCAGCAGCTTGCGGTCTTTGGTGGACACGATCAACAGCGAGCCGTCCGGGCGGAAGCCCAGTCCAGACGGCGAATGGCCAGGCAGCGCCAACGTGGTCATCGATCCGCTGACGGTGACGGTGTGCACGGCTTCGCCCAGCATGTCGGAGAACCACAGCAGACCCTCGAACCAGCGCGGGGCCTCGCCGAAGCCGAACCCGGTCGCCAGCGGGATCAGCCCCTCAACCATTGCCGTCATCGATCCCGTCCAATTCTCGGGTGATCGCGTGGTGATAGGCGTCGATCTTGGCGGGGTTGGCTTGCTGGAACAAGGCGTCGGGCAGTGGCGCGTGCTTGTAGGCCTCGATGGTCATGGTGCGGGTGAATGGTCTCGGGTGCGCGAGCGAAGGCCGTTTCCGAACTCGTGGTCACGATGCCCAACGTCGTCACTCCTTTGCGGCCGTAGAACGGACCGGCCGATAACCAGACTGGCTTTACAGATTATCGTATAAATGTCACGCGGTATTTTGCAGGGACCTCGTTGGCGTTCAGCTAAGGAAAGCGGCAGATGAAATTCACCATCACCCACCCGATGCACCGCCATCCCTACAACCCCGAGCTGGTCAGCGGCGAGGGCATCGCCGCGGTGGCGGTGGCCGCGGAGGCTGCCGGTGTCCACGGCTTCGGGTTCACCGACCATCCGGCGCCAAGTCAGCGGTGGCTCGAGGCCGGCGGGCACGATGCGCTGGACCCGTTTGTCGCGATGGGATACGCGGCGGCCCGCACCAGCACGCTGCGGCTGATACCAAACATTGTGGTGCTGCCGTATCGAAACCCGTTCGTGGTGGCCAAGTCTGGCGCGACGCTGGATCTGCTGTCCGGCGGCAGGTTCACCCTGGCCGTCGGCGTCGGCTATCTCAAGCGCGAGTTCACCGCCCTCGGGGTGGACTTCGACGAGCGCGCCGAACTGTTCGACGAGGCGCTTGACGTGATCCGGGCCATCTGGACCGCGGACAACATCGACTTCGACGGCAAGCACTTCAGCGCCAAGGGGATCACCGCCCATCCGCGGCCGGTGAGTGATCCGCATCCGCCGATCTGGATCGGCGGCAACACCGGGGCCGCCCGGCGCCGGGCCGCCCTCAAGGGCGACGGCTGGTGCCCGTTCCCCGCCCCGGCCGCACTCGCGCAGACCGCGCGTACCGCATCGATCGACTCGATGGACGCCCTCGCCGACGGCATCGACGACCTTCGACGGCGCGTCGACGACGCCGGCCGGGACGCCTCGAAGATCGACATTGTGTTCACCAACTTCGACGGGGGCAGTCCGTCCGACGCGGACTTCAACGCCGACGCGTACCTGGCCGGCCTGGAGCGGCTGGCCAAACTGGGTGTCACCTGGGTACAGGTGGCGCTGCCCGGTGACAGCCTGGCGCACGCGCTGGAGGTCGTCGAGCGATTCAAGACGCTGGTGATCGACGCCGCCTGAGCCCGCGGCGGCCACGACCAAGGCTTTACAAGATTTGATGAGAATGTCATTCTCGCTACGTGACAACAGACTCTGAGCAGACCCACTGGTCGGTCGCCGGCCTCCTGAATTTGTTCGATGCGCGACCCGACGGTGACAACCGTTTCATCGCCGACACCGGTATCGCCGCCGAAGACGAACGGCAGGTGGTGGAGGGAACCCAGGTGCTCGCGCAAGTGATTGTCGCTGTGGCCAAACGGTTTCCGGAGAAATCGGTGCGCTCGGTTCATGCCGTGTTCGCCCGGGCTGTGCTGGTCGGCCCGCCGGTCGAGATCGACATCGACGTCGTCTCCGAAGGGCGTTCGACGGCGACCGCGGTGGTCGGCGTCTCGCAGAACGGTCGTCGCGCCATCACCGTGACGACGCTGCTGGACGTGCCATCCGACGACGTCATCCGCCACCACCTGCCCCGCCCCGAGGTGGCCGCACCCACCGATGCCAACGACGGCGGGATGCCGATGGCCGGCCGCGAACTACGCCTGGTCGATGTGGTTGACGTGAACAGCCCCGACGAGGTTGGCCCGCCGGAGTTGTACGCCTGGCTGCACTACGACCCGATCCCGAGTCGCGACGATCTGGCCAAGGCACTGGTCGCGTATTTCACCGGCCACCTTGGCATTTCGACGACGATGCGGGCCCACGAGGGCATCGGCACTGCGCAGTCGCACCTGACCGTGTCGACCGCGCCGATGACTATCTCGGTCAGCTTTCACGAGCCGGTCTCGTGGACCGGCTGGTTGCTGTACACCCACGAGAGCACCCAGGTGGGCGCGGGCATGTCATACGTCCGCGGCGCCGTGCACACCGAAGAAGGCGAGCTGATCGCGTCGTTCGCCCAGGACGCGCTTATCCGTCCGCTGCGCACCAGCGACACTGCGATCAAAACCGAAGCGCGGCTGTAACACTCATGGATTTCTCGACTGTCGAACTGTGCCCGGACGACCGGGAGTTTCGTGATCGGTTGCGGGCGTACCTGGCCAAAGTGGTCACCGATGAGGTGATCCGGCGGGACCGTGAGACCGGCGAGAATTTCGATGAGGACGTGCACCTGGCGCTGGGCGCCGAGGGTTATCTGGCCGCCGACTGGAACGACGAATCCGACGGCGGCTTCAGTTCGTTGCGCCGCCGGATCTGGGATCTGGAGATCGGACGGGCCCATACGCCGTGGTTCCACTGGGGCACCACCGCCATGGTCGCGAAAATGGTGCGTGAGTTCGGACCGGCGGAACTCACCGAGGAGGTGCTGCCCGGCGTGCTGTCCGGCGACGTCCGGTTGTGTCTGGGCTACACCGAGCCGGAGGGTGGCTCGGATGTGGCGACGTGCAAGACCCGCGCGGTCCGTGAAGCGGATGGATCTAGCTGGGTTGTCAATGGCTCCAAGATGTTCACGTCGAATGCCCACAACGCCAAGTACGTGTTCCTGCTGACCAACACCGACCCGGACGCGCCAAAACACAAGAACTTGACCATGTTTCTGGTGCCTTTGGATTCGCCCGGCGTCGATATCCAGCCCATCCGCACGATCGACGGCGACCGCACCAACATCGTCTTCTACGACAACGTGCGGGTCGACGACCGATTCCGGATCGGCGCGGTCAACGGCGGCTGGGGAGTGCTGCGGGGCGCGCTGGACGAGGAGCACGGCACGGTCGAAGCCGAGGACGACGGTCTGCAACGAGTCGCGGTGATGAGCGAGCATCTGACGCTGATGGCCGAGGCGATCGATGCGATTGCGGCGCTGGCCACCCGGCAGGGCGCCGACGGCCGCCGCCTGATTGACGACAAGTCGGTGGCATATCGGTTGGGCCGCAGCGTCGCTCGCACAGAAGCTGCCCTGAGCACCCCGGGGATGTTTGGCCGGGTGGCCAACGCGCAGACCATGCGCGACGTCGCGCCGGACCTGATGGACCTGCTGGGCGCCGCTTCGGCGTTGCCGGTCGACACCGAAGGTGCGGCCGATAATGGCGGCGCCGAATACATCTTCCGGCTGGCCTCACCGGTCGGCATCTACGGCGGCACCCTCGAGGTGTTCCGCAACATGATCGCCCAACACGCCCTCGGGCTGGGCCGGCCGACCTATTCGCCGCCCAAGACCTGAGACTCAGGCAGCTCGGCGACTACGTCGGCACGGCCGGCGTCGAAACTGAGCAAGCCCTTGATCGGCGAACTCTCGGGCAGCGGGTCGGGGTAGCTCCATGCCACATCGTCGATGACGGTGTCGTCCACGATCGCCGACCAGTAGGTGGCGGAGCCCTTGTAGTTGCAATACGTCGACGTATTCGATTGCCGCAGAACGTCAGTCCGCACATGCACCGGATCGACGTAGAGGCGTGGCTCGAGTGCGGTCTCGAACACGATCACGGTGTCGTCGGTGTCCACCAACGTGACCCCGGCAGTCGTGACCCGAAGACGCCGTCGGGTGGCACGACAGTCGACGCGGTGATACGGGTTGGGCGGATAGTGCACCAGCGTTCGTCCCTCTTCGACCCACATGTCGACGGCGTTCCACGGCACGGCCACGTATCCCGGCGCCTCGGCAACCGGCTCGCTGGGCAGCTGACCCGCCTCGCCGACCGGAAATGCGTAGCTGAGCGGGTGATTTCGTCGGTGCACCAACAGCACCCGCTCCGTGTCGAGCACGATATGCCCGCCGCGAAAGGCCTGAACACGTCGAGGGTGCGGTTCGACGTACACCACGTCTGCGGGCAGAGCGGGAGAAAACCACCCGCCGGGATGGGCGCTCAGCGGACCGCGTCCGGCCACCAGACTCACAAGCCCTCCTCCTGCCGGATCAGCGATATTGTTCGCAGGATTGACTCATTCCGTTGTGGTAGCCGAGGCAGTGCTGATAGTCCTCGTTGAACGCGTCTGCCGCCAAACCCAATGCAAGGATGGCGCCGACGGCTAAGCCGATGAACGTCGCAACGATGCCGAGCATGACACCGCCGATGGCGAGGCCGCCGCCATGGGTGGTTTCGCCGCGCTTGATTCGTCGGCGCGCGGCCACTCCCATCACCACGGCGGCGATACCAAGGAAAAGTCCGACCACAAGCGGCGACGTTGCCACGGCGAGGATGCCGACGACCAGTGACGCGACGGCCAGTTCGTTGCTCGGCCCGGTGGGCGGGGGTGGGAAACCCGAGTACTGAGGCGGGGGGTACGCGCCTGGCGGATAGGGAAACGGCAGTGCGCCTGGCGGTGGACCCGTGGGCACGTTTGACTGACCCGTCGCTTCGCCCGGGAATTCTGTCACGTCTGCCACCCGTCATAGCGATGATCGATCGAAGTCAGGTTACTCGTGGAACCGCCCAGCTGCGCCGTGACCGGGCTATATGCGGAACCATTTGACAGTGTCAATATGACAGTGTCAAATGGGGATGTGTCAACGGAGGCTTTCTGGACGATGGACGAGCTGGTGCGACGGGCCGCCGCCGCGCTGGCCGGGCCCGCGTATCCCGGTTCGCCGAACGGAAGAGTTCGCGACGTGCCCGACCGTCGAACCGTGCGGTGGTACGTGACGATTGGTCTTGTCGACCGACCGGTCGCCATGCAGGGCCGGACCGCCCTTTACGACACCCGCCACCTGCTGCAGATCGTTGCCGTCAAGCGCCGTCAGGCGCAGGGACGTTCGCTAGCGGACATCCAGGCCGAGCTGGCCGGGGCGACCAACGAGACACTGCGTCGGGTCGCCGACGTTGCCGATGAGCTGGTCGATGCAGAACTGGCGCCGCCGCAACCGGCGCCCCGTGGCCGGTTCTGGACGGATCGGCCCGCCGACCATCGTCTCGCGCCGGCTGCGGCCAGCGCCGATGCCGGCACTGACACTGTCACGATGTTGGCCGCCGTCAGCCTGCCCGGTGGAGCGGTGATGCTGCTGCCGCACCGGCCCGATGGTGACGACGTTGCGGCGATCCAGGCGGCGGCCCAGCCGCTCCTTGATTTGTTGGCCGACCGCGGCCTGCTGGAAAGCGAAGAATGGAGTCAATCATGACCGTGCCTATCACTGCGATGAGCGACGTAGAGGCGGCCTGGATGGCCGCGCCAACCGACGAGGCGGGGATCGGCGCCCTGCGCACCGACCGGGGCAACCTGCCGCTGGACCGCATCGACCTGCGGGCCGACGTCACCGGGCTCACCAGTCGGGTCGAGCTGACCCAGGACTTCGTGAACACCTTCGACGTGCCGCTCGAGGCCACCTATGTGTTCCCGCTTCCGGATCGCGGTGCGGTCACCGGAATGCGGATGACCGCCGACGGGCGCGTCGTGGAGGCCGAGTTACAGGAACGCGAAACAGCGCGCCAGGCCTATGACGACGCGATGGTGGCGGGCCAGCGCGCCGCGATCGCCGAGGAGGAGCGCCCAGACGTCTTCACCATGCGCGTCGGCAACATCCTGCCGGGCGAACGGGTCAGCGTCGCGCTCACGCTGGTGTATCCGCTGTCCTACGACGATGGGGAGGCGACGTTTCGATTTCCGCTGGTGGTAGCCCCGCGCTACATCCCCGGCAGTGCCCTGGACGGCGCCGCAGTCGGCGATGGTTACGCCGACGACACCGACGCGGTTCCTGATGCGTCGCGCATTACCCCGCCGGTACTGCTACCCGGTTTTCCCAACCCGGTGCGGCTGTCGATCGACGTCGGTATCGACCCCGCCGGACTGGCGTTGGGGGGAATCCGGTCCAGCCTGCCGGTGGCTGCCGCGGGCAACGGCCGAGTGCGGGTTCAACCCGGTGAGCGGGCCAACCGCGACTTTGTGTTGCGGATGCGCTATGGCGCAGACGATTTCAACGACTCACTGGTGCTGACGCCAGACGCCGACGGCGAGGAGGGCACCTTCCTGCTGACCGTGCTGCCCCCTGCCGGCAGCGCAGCCGCCCGCCCGCGCGACGTGGTGCTGGTGCTGGATCGCTCGGGCAGCATGGGAGGCTGGAAGATGGTGGCCGCCCGACGAGCCGCGGCACGAATTATCGACACCCTCACCGCCGCAGACCGATTCGCGGTGTTGACTTTTGATGACCGGGTCGATCGCCCGGACGGCCTGCCCGAGGGACTGGTGGAAGCCAACGATCGCAACCGCTACCGCGCGGTCGAACACCTCGCGCGGGTCGACGCACGCGGTGGCACCGAAATACTGACTCCGCTGCAAGAGTCCGTCGCCCTGCTTCGCGATGCAAAGGGGCGCGACGCGGTGGTGGTGCTGGTCACCGACGGCCAAGTCGGCAACGAGGACCAGATCTTGCGCCAGCTAAGCGCGGATCTGAGCCGCGTTCGAGTGCACGCGGTCGGCATCGACCAAGCCGTCAACGCCGGCTTCTTGCACCGCCTAGCCGATTCCGGCGGTGGGCGCTGCGAACTGGTGGAAAGCGAGGATCGCCTCGATGAGGCCATGGACGCCATTCACCGACGCATCACTGCGCCGCTCGCCGTCGGGCTGCGCCTGCAGCCCGAGGGTCTCGCGATCCTCAACGACACGATCACCCCAGCACGCGTGCCGGACCTCTTTGCGGGCGTCCCGCTAGTGGTGGCCGGCCGATACCGGGGGCGGCCCGAGGGGTCTCTGTGGGTCGTTGCCGCTGACGGGCAAGACTGGTCGACAGCTGTCACCGGACAGCACCGAGACGCTGCCGCGGTCACCGCGCAGTGGGCGCGGGCCCACCTGCGCGACTTGGAGGATCGCTACGTCTGCGCACAGCACCGGACCGTCTCGGAGGAGTTGGAGACGCGGATCGTGGACGTCTCGCTGCGGTATGGCGTGCTGTGCAGGTTCACCGCCTACGTTGCCGTCGACAGCCGCGTGGTGGCCGAGGGCGCGAAGCGCCATCGCGTGCTGCAACCCGTCGAGGCCCCGTCCGGCTGGGACATGTTTTCCACATCGGCCATGATGGCGGCCCCGTGCGCGATGGCGCCGGGCGGTGCGCAAATGCCGTCGCCTCCCCCGCCTGGCGAAAGTCGTTCGGCACGTTTTGCTTTCAGCCGATCTCGCAGCGTGCGTGAGGACATGCCGATCACTGGTTCAGTTCCCATCGCCGATGTTGACGTTCAGCTTGCTGCCGCGCGAGAACAGGTCCGCGGCGAGGCACGGCGCATGCGCAAAACCGGCGAGTTCAGGGACGATGAACGCCGTGAGTGGCTCGCCGAACTGGCGGGCCGGATTGACGCTTTACTGCGTCACCTCAGCTCACAGGGTGTGCCGCGCTCGGCGTA
Source organism: Mycobacterium sp. (assembly GCF_049278535.1). Lineage (GTDB taxonomy): Bacteria > Actinomycetota > Actinomycetes > Mycobacteriales > Mycobacteriaceae > Mycobacterium. Next base: position 14,491 of record NZ_JBAPMI010000088.1, read on the forward strand.
TTCGGCACTGTCGGCGCTGTACATGCAGCTCCGGGAGGCGCATGATGCCGGAAATGCGTTCTGGGACTATGTGTTACACGCGCTTGACGACTTCGCCGGTGAGGCCGGTTCCCCGAAGACGCGACGGCTGTTCTGGAAGCGGAGCTGACGCCCGGAGTCGTCCGGTAACGCGCGGCCCGACATAGGATGCCGGCATGGCCGGACCGGTGGAGGGCATCAACGTCGTGGAACTCGGGGTCTGGGTGGCCGGGCCGGCGGCGGGCGGCATCCTCGCCGATTGGGGCGCGGACGTCATCAAGATCGAGCCGCCGACCGGCGATCCGGCCCGGATGTTCGGGCGCATGCTCGGGCTGGACGTCGACGTCAGCCCACCGTTCGAGATGGACAATCGGTCCAAGCGCAGCGTGGTCATCGACCTGACCACCGACGATGGTCGCAGCACCGCCCTCGAATTGATCAGTGGCGCAGACGTTTTCATCACCAACGTCCGGCCCGGGGCGTTGCAGCGCCTCGGGCTCGACTATGAGTCGTTGTCGCCGCGCAACCCGCGGCTGGTGTACGGGTTGATCACCGGCTACGGCGAGAGCGGGCCGGACGCCGATCGGGCCGCCTACGACGTCGCCGCGTTCTGGGCCCGCGGTGGGTTGGCTCACCTGCTGACTCGGCCCGGTGAGACGCCGCCCTTCCAGCGCGGCGGGATGGGCGACCACTCCGCCGGCATGACGCTGGCCGCGGCGGTCTGCGCGGCGCTGGTCGCCCGCGGCCGCACTGGAACCGGCCAGCTGGTCAGCACATCGCTGTACCGCCAGGGCGCCTACACCGTCAGCTTCGACCTGAACACCTACCTGATGTCGGGTCAGCCGATCGCGATCGGGCAACGCGAAAAAATGTTCAACCCGTGCATGAACAACTACGCCACCGGCGACGGCAAGCGGTTCTGGATCGTCGGGCTGGAAGTCGATCGGCACTGGCCGCCGTTGTGCCGCGCCGTGGGTAAGGCCGAGTGGCTGGCCGACCCGCGGTTCGCCGACCCGCGATCGCGCGCCGTCAACGCCGTCGAACTGATCGGCGAGTTGGATCAGATCTTCGCCACGAAGTCGCTGGACGAATGGGCGGAGATCTTCGCCGGTGAGCCGGACTTCTTCTGGTCGCCGGTCAACTCGATCGAGGACGTCCTCGCTGACGAGCAGTTTCACGCCGCCGGCGGCATGGTCGACGTGCCATTGGGTGCTACGGCCGCGGAAGGCACCGTGCCGATGGTCGCGACACCGGCGGACTTCCACGGCACGCCGTGGGCGCCGCGGTCACCTGCACCGCAACTCGGCCAGCACACCGACGAGGTGCTCGCCGAGCTCGAAGCGCGCCGCCAATCTTGATTCAATCGAAACTTTACAGATTGATGTAAAAGTGTCACGCTGGGTCGGCCGGGTAACCGGCCGTGCGTGACGTTCGATCTGCTGAAGGGATGCGATGGAGATCAAGTATCGGCTCGACGTCGTCGCCTCCAACCCCGCCGATGTGGTGGGCTCCGTAGGCGGCTGGCTCTGCGACCGGGTACGGGCCGGGTGGGACGTCCACGTGCTGTTACCGCAACGCTGCGACAGCCGTCCGCTGCAGATCCTGGGCATGCAGGTGGCCGACCTCGACTGGGAGACCCTGTCCACCGGCACCGAATGCGCGGCTCGTGGTCTGGCTGTCAGCGCCGACATCTTCGCCGCGGATGCGCGAATCCGGCAGGAGGTGCTTACCGCGCTGGATCGCTGGATGACGGAAGTGACGCTGTGGCATGACGATTGGCCGCTGGCCGTCGGGCATCGGACCACTACGGTGCAGCACGTGCTCAGTGGCGCCGCGCGCGCGTTCAAGCGTCACGCGCTGGCCGCAGCCGGCATCCCCGGCGCCGTCGGCCCAACCGAGACGCTGCGCAGCGACATGAAAGCGTCCCTACCGGTCGATTCCGAACTGATCCCGGTTGGCTGATGCGCAAGTACCACAGCCACACGCTGCTCTACTTGCACGAGACGATTGCGCTGGGCTCGGGATCGAGCGAGCGATTCACCGAGGCATTCAGCGACACCTATCAGCCGATGATGGATGAGTTGGGCGCGCGGTTGTTCGGGCTGTGGGAAACCGCGCCCTATAACGGGCATTGGCCGCAGGTGACGATCATCTGGGAGATCGACGCATTCGCCGACTACGCCCGTATCGGATCGGCACAGGCGCGCGGCGGCAGCCACCAGGCGGCCGCCAAGAAATGGTCGGAATTTCTCGCGGGTATCGGAGCGTCGGGGGAGGGTCGCATCATGTACCCGGGGCCGAGCAACAAGACGCTCGCCCAGCTGCGCGACGCCAATTTCGGTGCGTCGGTGGTGATTCAGGAGATCATGCAAACCAAGCCAGGCCGTCAGGACGACTACATCCGCGAATTGGAGCGGCTCTACGTGCCGTGGTCGGAGCGCACCGGTAAGCACTGGCTGGGTTCGTTCACCACTACCTTCCGGTTCAACGAGGTCATCCACTATTGGGCGCTCGAGGGCGGATGGGACTGCTTCGCCGAGCACTATCCGTCGTGGAAAGAAAGCCCGCCCGCCGAGATCGTCACCTGGATGAGTGTCGCACCGGCGCTGCGCGACGGCTGGGAAGACTCGATCCTGCAAGCACTTCCGCCGTCGCCGTTGCAATGATCGACTTTGCCTACGATCCGTTCGATCCGGCGGTGATGGCTGACCCGCTGCCGTACTACCGGGTCCTTCGTGAGCACCACCCGGTCTACTACCTGCCGCAGTGGGACACGTTCGCGTTGTCACGGTTCGCCGATATCTGGGATGTGTTGGCGATCAACGACGGAACGTTCGTCGCATCGGAGGGAACGTTGCCACCGGCGACAGTGTTGGCCCGGCACAATCGGGGTCCGGTAGCCGATCCGCCGCTGCAGCCGTTGCCGTTTCACGCGGTGTTCGATGCGCCGATCTACGACGGGGTGCGCCGCGCACACAGCCAACCGTTCAGGCCGAAGGCGGCCGCGGGGTGGGAAGCTCGGATCCGCGAGCTGGCCAACGACCGGCTCGACGAGCTGCTCCCGCGCGGGACATTCGACCTCACCCAGGACTACGGCGGAATCGTCGTTGCGTCGGTGGTATGCGAATTGCTGGGTATTCCAGTTGATTTCGCCCCCGAGGTGTTGGCTGCGGTCAACGCCGGTAGCCTGGCCGAGCCCGGCAGCGGGGTCGACACCGCAGAGGCCCGACCGAATTACCTGGAGTACCTCATCCCCGCGGTCCGACGCCGACGAGCCGACGCCACCGACGGGGCGTTGCCGGTGGTGGATGGCCTGCTCGGCTATCGGTTGCCCGACGACCGGGCCCTGGACGACGTCGAAGTGGCCACCCAGATGCTCTGTGTGTTCATCGGCGGAACCGAAACCGTGCCCAAGGTCGTGGCGCACGGGCTGTCGGAGCTGCTGCGGCACCCCGACCAGCTTGCCGCGGTGCGCGCCGACCCGGCCGCCAACGTGCCAGTCGCGCGCGAGGAGATGATCCGCTACTGCGCACCCGCGCAGTGGTTCGCCCGAACAGCGCGCAAACCCTTCACGATTCACGACACCACCGTCGAACCGGGGCAGCGGATCATCACCCTGCTCGCCTCGGCCAATCGAGACGAGCGCGAATACCCCCAGCCCGACGAGTTCATCTGGAACCGGGCCATTGCCCGCTCCCTGGCCTTCGGCCGGGGGCAACACTTCTGCCTCGGCTACCACCTGGCCCGCCTCGAAGTCGCCATCCTGGTGTCGGAATGGCTGCGCCGAGTGCCCGATTACCGCATCATCGACGAGGCGGCATTCCGCCCGCCGTCCAGCTTCCAGTGGGGCTGGAGCAGGCTGCCGGTGGAGGTGTGAGATGTGGTCCTACCGGATCGTCGCGCCCTATCAATTCGAGCGGACATCGATCGCCGAGAAGACACCGGACTGCCTTGCCGATGGTCAAGTGCTACTGCAGTTCCTGGCCGCCGGGGTGTGCGGCAGCGACATGCCGGCCTTCCGGGGTGTCCGCGGCCTATTGCCGGGCGACCAAGGGCGCAGCGGCGCCGAGAAAGACGGTTTCCCGATCCACGAAGTCGTCGGCGAAGTGATCGCCAGCCGGCATCGCCGGCACCAGCCCGGAGACCGGGTGGTGGGCTGGGCGTCGACCTTCGACGGCTTGATGGAGCGGGTCGTCACCGACGGCAATCAGGTGGCCGCTTACGACCCGACGCTGAGCCCGGCCCAGGCCGTCGGCCTGCAACCGTTGGCCTGCGTGCTCTATGCCATCGAGCAGCTGCCCGACCTCGATGGCCTGCATGTCGGGGTGATCGGACAGGGGTCGATCGGGCTACTGTTTTCGTGTGCGTCCAAAGCCGCTGGGGCACAACAGGTCACCGGCATCGACCCGGTCGACCGCGCCGAGATCGCCAAGCAATTCGGCGCCGACACCTATGTGCGGGCCACCAGTGATCGCTGGGTGAGCCACCTCGACCCCGCTGACCGGCCGGACGTCGTGATCGAAACCGTCGGCCACCAGGTGGCTACGCTGAATCATGCCATCGAAGCCACCGCGGTCGGCGGTACGGTGTTCTACTTCGGCGTCCCCGATGACGACAGCTACCCGATCAGCATGCGCACCATGCTGCGTCGCAACCTGACCCTGAAATCCGGTGTGGCGCTTGACCGGCCACGCATGCTGGAGCTCGCCAACAAGTTCGTTGCCGAGCATCCCGGTCTGCTGGCCAAGTATCTGACCCACACTTTCAGCATCGACGAGGTCCAGGACGCCTTCGAATTGGCCAGCCGCCCCGTTTCCACACGGGGCAAGATCGCGATCGTGGTCCCATGACAGGGAGCCATTTGCAGCAGGCGCTCAGCCGCGGTGAGCCGATCTGGGGTGGCTGGATCACCGGGCCCACCGCGGTTGGGCCCGAGGAATTCACCCGGGCCGGATACGACTACGTCGGCTTCGACGCCCAACACGGCTACATCGACGACGCCGACATCGCACGCATGCTGCGCCGGCTCGAACACCTGCCGATCGGCACGGCGGTGCGGCTACCCAACGCCGACCCGGCGCCGATCGGGCGCGTCCTCGACGCCGGGGCCGACGCCATCATCGTCGCGATGATCGAATCGGCCGACCAGGCAGCCGCGGCGGTGGCGGCCACCCGCTACCCGCCCGTCGGCACGCGCAGCTTCGGACCGCTGCGGGCCAGTCTGGGCACCGACACCGCCGCGCTGGAATCGCGGGTGAGCGTGTTCGCGATGATCGAAACAGCCGCAGCCCTGGCCGATGTCGACACAATATGCGCGGTGCCCGGGCTGGCCGGTGTGTACGTCGGGCCCGCGGACCTGGCGATCTCGATGGGCGTCGACGCCACCTTGGCCACCGGCGACCCGGCGGTGCGCGAAGCGATCGCCGGCATCTACCGCGCCGCGTCAGCCGCCGGATTGGTTGCCGCGATCCACGCGGGCAACGGCAAGGCCGGACGTGCCATGGCGCAACTGGGTTTTCAGATGCTCACCCTGGAATCGGAATCTCAGGCTCTGCGGCGTGGTGCCGCCGCCGGCCTGAAGGAAGCGAAGGACAACCGGTGACTCAACAGGTAGCGCTGGTGACCGGGGCCGCTCGCGGGCAGGGCTGGGCCATCACCCAACGACTGCGCGCGGACGGGTTTTTCGTGGCGGCCTGCGACATCAGCGAAGCCGAACTCGGTGCCGCGGTAGACGGTCTGGCCGACGACGGGGTGATCGGGATTCCGTTCGACGTGAGCTCGGAGTCGGGGTGGCACGAGGCGGTTGCGACAACCGTCGAGCGCTTCGGACGGTTGACCACGCTGATCAACAACGCCGGCCTGCTGCACCGCGCCTCGATCGCCGAGGAGTCGGCCAAAGGATTCGAACGATCCTGGCGGGTCAACTGTTTGGGCGCCTTCCTGGGTATCCGCGCCGCACTTGATCAGCTGCGTACCGCCGAAGCCGCCGCGATCGTCAACACCTGCAGCACCGGTGCTATCCGGCCGTTCCCCAACCACATCGCCTACGGCTCGGCGAAGTGGGCGCTGCGAGGGCTGACCCAGGCCGCCGCGGGGGAACTCGCGCCGGCGGGTATTCGGGTCAACGCAGTGTTTCCCGGCCCGATTGCGACGCCGATGCTCGACGCGGAGACCCAGGCCCGGTTGGTTGCGACATCGGTGTCCGGCCGGATCGGGGAGCCGTCCGAGGTGGCCGATGCCATCGCGTTCCTGGTGTCTGACCAGGCCTCGTTCATCACCGGTTCGGAGCTCGTCATCGACGGTGGGCAGTGCCTGAGAATTCAATGAAAGTCGGCATCATCGGTGCTGGCCCGGGCGGTATCGCACTGGGAATCCTGCTGGCGCGAGCCGGCTTTCGAGACTTCACCATCTTCGACCGGGAAGACGGCGTCGGTGGCACGTGGCGGATCAACACCTATCCGGGATTGGCCTGCGACGTCAAGTCGCATCTCTACTCCTACTCGTTCGACCTGAACCCGTCCTGGTCGCGGTTGTGGTCCGGTCAGCGGGAGATCCTCAACTACTTCGAGCGATGCGTCACCGAGCAGGGTCTGCAGCCACACCTGCGGCTCGGCACCGAAATCCGTTCCGCGCGTTGGGACGAGCGCTTGCGTCGCTGGCGGCTCACCACAGCCGCGGGGGAGCGGCACGAATTCGACGTAGTGGTCTCGGCGGTCGGACTGTTCACTCAGCCGGTGTTGCCTGATTTGGTCGAGCAGGAGGCCTTCCGCGGAACGGTGATGCACTCGTCGCGCTGGGACCACTCGGTCGACCTGACCGGCAAGCGGGTGGCCGTCCTGGGCACCGGCTCGACGGCCTCACAACTCGTGCCGGAAGTGGTGAAGGTCGCCGACACGGTGTACTCGGTGCAACGCTCGCCCACCTGGATACTGCCCAAGCCCGATCGGCCCTACAGTGCAAGGGAGCGTTGGGTATTCGAGCACATTCCGTTTGCCAAGAAGCTGTACCGCACCCGGCTGTGGCTGCGCAGCGAGTCGAATATCTCGGTGATCGAGCACGGCAGCGAGAGGACCCAGGAGTTCACCGCGATCGCCCAGCGGCTGCTGGAGAATTCCGTTCCCGACGAGCAGTTGCGGCGCAAACTGACGCCGGACCATCCGATGGGCTGCAAGCGGCTGGTCTTTTCATCGGACTATCTCGCGGCGCTGAGCCAGCCGCATGTCGAGGTGTTGAGCAGCCCGGCCCGCTATCTGCGCGAGCGGTCGCTGGTCATGCAGGACGGCACCGAACGCGATGTCGACGTGGTGGTGTGCGCGACCGGCTACGCGGCGGCCGACTATCTGGGCGAGATCGAGGTGACCGGCGAGGGCGGGGTGACGCTGCGTGATGTCTGGCGCGACGGGGCGCACGCTTACCTGGGAATGGCAGTGCCCCGATTCCCGAACTTCTTCATGCTCTATGGGCCCAACACCAACGTGGGATCCAACAGCGTGATCTTCGTGCTCGAAGCGCAGGCTCGCTACGTCGTACGGGCGCTGCGATACCTGCGGCGGACCCGTAAGACGTATGTCGCCGTCAAACCAGCGGCGATGGCAAGCTTTATGGCCAAGATCGACCAGTGGATGCAGGGCACCGTGTGGACTACCCAGTGCAGCAACTACTTCCGTGCCGCTAACGGACGGGTGGTTACCCAGTGGCCGCGTAGTGCCCGCGCATTCTGGGGGATGACCCGCAGATTCAAGGCCGCCGACTTCGTCTTCGATTCCGCATGATGGATGAGCGGCTGGACCCAGTGCTGCGCGCCGTCGCAACGACTCGCACCGACTTGTCGTCGGCCGGCCCGGTCCGCGCCGGGCTCGATGAACGTCGCCGCGCCGGGATCGCGGACATCGACGTCACCGGCGTTTCCATTGACGATGCGACCGTGCATGGCGTGCGGGTGCGCATCTACCGCGGCGCACCGATGCCCGCACCCGCCGTCGTCTACTGCCACGCGGGGGCATTTGTGCTCGGCAACCTGGACACCGACCAGCGGCAGTGCGTGGAACTGGCCCGCCGCGGTCGATGTTCGGTGGTGTCGGTGGACTACCGGTTGGCACCCGAAAATCCCTACCCGGCAGCGGTTGACGATGCCGCGACGGTGCTGAACTGGGTGAGCGCCTACGCGGACGAACTCGGCGTCGACGCAACGCGCGTCGCGGTGGTCGGCAGCAGCGCCGGCGGCGCGCTGGCGGCCAGTCTCGCGCAACGGTCCGCCGACGGGTCGCTGCCGCCGGTGATGTTCCAGATGCTTCACCAGCCGGTGCTCGACGACCGGGTCACCGGATCGAAGACGGAGTTCGGCGCGACGCCCGCGTTCGACGGTCCCGCCGCCGAGCTGATGTGGAGACACTACTTGGGATCGACCATCCCGTCGGCGGACTGTGTACCCGCCCGTCGTGATGAATTACGTGGTTTGCCAACGGCATTCATTACCTGCTCAGATATCGATCCGCTGCGCGACGAGGCCCTCGACTACGCGACCCGGCTGCTGAACGCCGGGATCGCGACCGAACTGCACGTATTCGCCGGCACCTGCCATGGCTTCGACTCGCTGCTGCCCGATTGGGAGGTGGCCGAGCAGTTGTTCATTCTGCAAGGGCGGGCGCTGCGACGAGCGTTCTACGGGGCATGAGCTATTCGAATGAGATCAGTTGCCGCACAGAGACACCGTCGGCGAGCTGATCCATCGCGGCGTTGATCTCGTCGAGGGTGATTCGCGAGGAAACCAGGGATTCCACCGGCAACCGGCCGGAGCGCCACAGCTCGACGAACTGGGGGATGTCGCGGTCGGGTACCGCCGACCCGAGATAGCTGCCGATCAGCGACCGGCCTTCGGCGACAAACCCCAACGGGGACACGCTGATCCGGGCGTCCGGGCGCGGGAGGCCGACGGTGATGGTCCGGCCTCCGGCGGCGGTGAGGGCGATGGCCGTCTCCAGGGCGGCGGGGTGTCCGGCCGCCTCGACGACCGCCGCCGCCTTCACGCCGGCGTCGATGGCCTCCTGCGGCGTGTAAGCCTCGTGCGCGCCGAGAGACCTTGCGCCGGTGAGCTTTTCGGTCAGCTGGTCGACCCCGACCACATGGACGCCGGCATAGGACAGGGCGGTCATCACCGCCGCCATCCCGACGCCGCCGAGGCCGACGACGGCCACCGTCTGCCCGGGCTGCGGCTTGCCGACATTGAGCACCGCGCCGCCGCCGGTCAGCATCGCGCAACCCAGCAGCGCGGCAACCGGCGCGGGCACGTCGGGATCGACCGGCACCACGCTGGCCCGGTTGACCACGGCGTGTGTCGCGAAACCGGACACACCCAAGTGGTGAAAGACCTTGTCGTCGCCGCGACTCAGCCGCATTCCACCGCCGAGCAACGTCCCGGCGTTGTTTGCCGCGCTGCCCGGCTTGCAGGGCGTCAGCCCGTCGGTCACGCACGCCGCGCAGTGACCGCAACGCGGTAGGAACGTCATCACCACCCGCTGGCCGACGGCTACGTCGTTGACCCCGTCGCCGACTTGCTCGACGATCCCGGCCGCCTCGTGCCCGAGCAGCATCGGCGTCGGGCGCACCCGGTTGCCGTCCACCACCGACAGGTCGGAGTGGCAGATGCCGGCGGCCTCGATGCGCACCAGCAGTTCTTGGGCGCCCGGCGGAGCCAGCTCGATGTCGGCGATGGTGATGGGCTCCGATTGCGCGAACGGCCGAGGCGATCCGATCTGCTCCAGCACGGCGCCCCGGATTTCAAGCATGGTCGAATACAACCATGCCTCCGTTTTCTGCGGTGCCGCCGCACTCCGACGGGCTCACCAGTCGCGACTTTCCGGTGCATTGGCCGGTGCTGACTCGATGGGCCGACAACGACATGTTCGGCCACCTGAATAACGCGGTGTACTACCAACTTTTCGACACCGCGATCAACGGCTGGATTCAAACCAGCGTCACCCTCGATCCCGTGTCGACATCCGTGCAGGGCATCGTCGCCGAATCGGGCTGCCGCTACTTCTCCGAACTGCATTTCCCCGAGCGGCTTGTCGTGGGTGTGGCCGTCACCCGGCTCGGCAACAGCAGCGTCACCTATCGGCTCGGCGTCTTCCGCGGCGCCGAGGAGCCGACCGCTTCTGACGACACCGAGCCGCAGGCGATCGCCGCGGTGGGCCATTGGGTGCACGTCTACATCGACAAGGCCACCCGCCGGCCGGTGGCCATTCCGGACGACATCCGCGCGCTGTTGTCGACCGCCTGCGTGGGCTAGCCTCGCGCCGGTGCGGGCCGAAGCGCTCTCGTTATGCTCGGCCAATGCCCTTTGTCAGCAAGACCGTTGAGGTCGCCGCCACTGCGGACTCCATCTTGGCCATCGTCGCCGACTTCGAGTCCTACCCACAATGGAACCCTGAGATCAAAGGACTGTGGGTGCTAGCCCGCTACGACGACGGGCGCCCGAGCCAGTTGCGCCTCGATGCCAAGTACGAGGCCATCGAGGACACACTCATCCAGGCGGTGTACTACCCGAGCCCGACCCAGATTCAGACCGTCATGCAGCAGGCCAACCTGTTTGCCAAGCAGGAGCAGTTGTTCAGCGTGGTGGAAGCCGGGCCGACCACGTTGCTGACGGTCGATATGGATGTCGAGCCGACGCTGCCGATCCCCGCGCCGATGGTCAAGCAGATGGTCGGCAATGTGCTGGACTATCTCGCCGAGAACCTCAAGAAGCGCGCCGAGGACCTCGCGTCGTCCAGCTAGTCCCAGATCCCGCTGCTGTCCAGCCGTTCGGTGAGGCGGCGGGCGCCGTCGGTGAACTGCCAGCTGGTGTGTTCGACGACCGCGGCGGTGTCCCGGCGGCGCAGCGCCGCGACCACCTCACGGTGATTCCTTACCGCGGAGGCACCCCATTCGGGATCGGCGGCGTACACCATCAACGGCATATACCGGGCCACGTGCAGCAGGAACCACGCCAGCTTGATGCGACCGGTGGCGTGGTTGAAGGCCCGGTGAAACGCGAACTCCGTCGCCGCGATCGCCTCGATGTCGGCGGCGGCGACGGCGGTGGTCAGCACGTCGGTGAGGTGCTCGAGATCGTCGATCTCGGCGTCGGTGATGCGCTGGGCCGCCGATGCGGCCAGCTCCTTGGCGATGGTTGCCTGCACCCAGAAGATGTCGTCGATGTCCTGGCGGCTCAGCGGCAAGACGACGTGGCCGCGGTGCGGCTCGAGTTGCACCATTCCCTCGCCGCGCAGTTTCAGCAGCGCCTCGCGCACCGGCGTCGCACTGACGCCGAGTTTTGCCGCGGTCTCGTCGAGCCGGATGAACGTTCCCGGCCGCAGGGCCCCGGACATGATCGCCGCCCGCAGGTGGCCCGCGACCTCGTCGGACAGCTGCGCTCGGCGCACGGGAAGCCGAGCCTCCCGGTGCGCGGAAGGCCGCCTCGTCGCCGGTGCGCTCACGGAGGTCACCGGGGTTGTCATGGGGACGCCAAGACCATAGTGTGACCCAGACAACACGAAGTTTTATCAAATATCAACTTAAGCACAGGGCTTAGCGACACGAAGGAGAGCGACCAGTTGACCGCGCAGTTGACCGGCCACGAGGCTCAGGACGCCCACGATGCCGACCGCGGTGCCGTCGGCGAGCAGCCGTATTTGTCGCGCCGACAGAATTGGGTCAACCAACTCGAACGGCACGCGTATATGCAGCCGGGCGTCACTGCGCTGAGATTTCTGGGCAACACCGTCACATGGGCAGGCCTTCGCAACCGGGTCGCGGCCCTGGCCGGAGCCCTGGGCCGCCGAGGGGTCGGCCAGGGCGACCGGGTGATGGTCCTGATGCTGAACCGGACCGAGTTCGTCGAATCGGTCTTGGCGGCCAACATGATCGGAGCGATCGCCGTCCCGGTCAACTTCCGGCTGACCCCGCCCGAGATCGCGTTCCTGGTCGACGATTGCGAGGCCCGGGTGATGATCACCGAGCCGGTGCTGGCAGCGGTGGCGGCGGGCGTCCGTGGCGTGACGTCGGTGCTGGAAACCATCGTGGTCGCGGGCGACTCGGCCGATGACGGTCTGCTCGCCTACGAAGATCTCCTCAATGAACCGGGCGAGCCGGCCTCGCCTGCCGACGTTCCCAACGACTCGCCGGCGCTGATTATGTACACCTCCGGCACCACGGGCCGCCCGAAGGGCGCGGTGCTGACCCACACCAACTTGAGCTGCCAGACCACTGCCAACCTCTACAC
>NZ_JBAPMI010000089.1:0-3909 GCF_049278535.1 Mycobacterium sp.
GGCGGCGCGCTCATGCTTGAGTTCGACGATATCCAGCACCTCCTGCTGACCCGTACACCCGCGATCACCGGGCGCTACGAGTTCCTGACGTTCGGCGACCCCACGGGGGGCAGGGCGTGGCTGTCCGAGTTGATCCCCGTGGTCGAATCCGCCGCAGCGGCGCAAGCTTCGATAGACAGCACCAAGCGGTGGGTCACGCTGGCGTTCACCTGGAACGGCTTACGCGCCCTCGGGGTACCCGAAGAATCGTTGGCGACTTTCCCGGAGGCGTTCCGGCAGGGCATGGCGGCCCGCGCCGACATTTTGGGCGATGCCGGGGCCGCCCATCCGGACAATTGGGTGGGCGGACTGGCGAGCGCCGACCTGCACGCGGTCGCGATTCTGTTCGCTCGCAACGACGCCGAGCACGCGCGGGCGACCGGGGTGCACGACGAGCTGGTGGCCCGCTGCGACGGTGTGCGGCGGTTGTCGTTCCTGGACCTGAACGCGACGCCGCCGTTCAATTACGCGCACGATCACTTCGGATTCCGGGACCGCTTGTCGCAGCCCGTGATCGAGGGATCTGGAGACGAGCCCACGCCGGGGTCGGGTGCGCCGCTCAAGCCGGGCGAGTTCATCCTCGGCTATCCCGACGAGAATGGCCCGGTCGCGGATCTGCCGCAGCCGGAAGTGTTGTCCCGCAATGGAACCTACATGGCCTACCGGCGGCTGCAGGAGCACGTCGGGCTTTTCCGCGACTACATCCGGGAACAAGCACAAACACCGGACGACGAGGAGTTGCTCGCGGCGAAGTTCATGGGCCGCTGGCGCAGCGGCGCGCCACTGGTCCTGGCGCCGGACAAGGACGATCCGGAACTGGGCGCAGACCCGATGCGCAACAACGACTTCAACTATAAGGAGATGGATCCGTTCGGGTATGCCTGCCCGCTCGGATCGCACGCGAGACGCCTCAACCCACGCGACACCGCGCACAACATGAATCGGCACAGGATAATTCGCCGCGGCGCCACCTATGGTCCCGCCCTGCCCGAAGGCGGGCCCGACGACGGAGTCGACCGCGGCATCGCCGCATTTATCATCGGCGCCAGCCTGACCAGACAGTTTGAGTTCGCGCAGAATGTATGGATCAACGACCGCGCCTTCCATGAGCTCGGCAACGAGCATGATCCGATAGCCGGAAACCAAGACGGCACACTGGAATTTAAGATTCCCAACCGGCCGATCCGCAAGGTTCACAAAGGTCTGCCGGCGTTCACCACTCTGCGGGGCGGGGCCTATTTTCTCTTGCCGGGCATTAAGGCGATGCGCTATCTCGCCGCTCTCGGCTCCTCACGTTAGGGATCACCATGGGCGCACTTTCCGCGGCGCGGACCTACAACCAGAGCCATGTCTCCCGTCCCCACACCGGTGGCCGGCGCATCAGCATCTATTGGACGTGGAGCTATCCGTGGGAGGCCCAACGCGATCCGGCGGAGATGTATAACCGGTTCTCCACCATGACCGAAGTCCGTAACGCAGTCTGGCCGAGCTATGAGGCATCGGAATACCAAGAGGCGCAATTCCTCCAGGGCATCGCCGGCACCCTGGAACTTTTCCACCGCTCGGCGCTGGCCTTCCAGGAAGTTGCCGGCGAGGCCACCGGCCACCCGGTCGCGGTGTTCCAGCGCATCGACCAGGCCGGCTACAAGCTTCCGATCGACGAACGGATACTCGCCGACACCGACACCCTGATGGTGTTCGGGCTTGATCACCTCCTGTCCGAGCAAGAAGCCGCACCGGAGGAGATCGGCGCAATCCGGGAATGGCTGCGGCGCGACGGCACCTGCTTGGTGTTGGCGCCGCACCATGACGTCGGCTTCACCGAGGACTTCGCCCAGCGCCAGGTCGAATACGACCATCACGGCGACCCCTTGGTGCCGCGCCAGCAGCGGTTCAGTCAATACACCCGCTCACTGATGAAGGCCCTCGATGTTCCGGTGCACAACAGGTGGGGCCTGCGCCCCGCCGTGGTTGAGGGAACGAAGGAGATCGCACCCCTGACCGCGGTCCGCGACCTGGACGCAGCGAGACTGCTCGACAACGTCACCACGTTCAATTTCCATCCGCACCTGCCGCACTACGAACTCACCGCGCCGGAAAGCGATTCCGTGCGGGTGCTGGGCCGTCAACGCGTCGACCCCGGCAGACCGCATCCCTTCACCGCGGCCGGCAATACCGAATTCAACGCGCTGATCTGGATGCCGCCGAATGGCGAACGCTCCGGCGACATCGTGCTCGTCGACTCGACGAACTTCACCACGCTCTTCGGCGGCACCGACAGCCTCAAGAATTTCTGGCACAACCTCGCCACCATGAAATGATGTTGGGGCGCTTTGGCCGCCGGTAGCACAGGTTGGTATCACTGAGCAGACTCCACCGTCGGCGTGCATCCGGCGATAAGCTCGCGCGGTGCTGATTGCTATCGAGGGGGTCGACGGCGCCGGCAAGCGGACGCTCACCGATGGCCTGCGCGCGGCGTTGGAGGCTAGCGGGAAATCGGTGGCGACACTGGCGTTCCCGCGCTACGGGCAGTCGGTGGCCGCCGACGTGGCCGCCGAGGCACTGCACGGCCGGCACGGCGACCTGGCCACTTCGGTGTACGCGATGGCGATGCTGTTCGCGCTGGATCGCGCCGGGGGAGCCGACCAGATTCGCGACCTGTGTCGTGACCACGATGCGGTGATTCTGGATCGCTACGTGGCGTCCAACGCCGCTTACAGCGCCGCGCGGCTGCACGAGCGGGCCGACGGTGAGGTGGTCGGCTGGGTGCACGAGATCGAATACGGCCGACTGCAGCTTCGGGTGCCTGACTGGCAAGTGTTGTTGGGCGTCTCGTCCGAGCTGGCCGATCAGCGCGCCCGCCACCGGGCCAACCTCGATGCCAGCCGGGAGCGTGATGCCTACGAACGCGACGCCGGGCTCCAGCAGCGCACCGGCGCGGTGTACCTGGGACTGGCCGCGGCGGGCTGGGGTGGACCCTGGCTGGTGGTCGATGCGGAGGTCGATCCGGGTGGCCTGGCGGCACAGTTAATGGCCTAGTTGCCGTCCGGTTTGGAACAGCTGTGGTAATAGGTGCACGAAACACGCGTGTGGTAGCCCCATTTTGTCGCTATCTGGTGACACCATGGACACCATGAGGCAAAGGATTCTCGTGGTCGACGACGACGCGTCGCTGGCCGAGATGCTGACCATTGTGCTGCGGGGGGAAGGGTTCGACACCGCCGTCATTGGCGATGGCACCCAGGCGCTGACCGCGGTGCGCGAACTGCGGCCCGACCTGGTGCTACTGGACTTGATGCTGCCGGGGATGAACGGCATCGACGTGTGCCGGGTGCTGCGAGCCGACTCCGGCGTCCCGATCGTCATGCTCACCGCCAAGACCGACACCGTTGACGTGGTGCTCGGCCTCGAGTCGGGCGCCGACGACTACATCATGAAACCGTTCAAGCCCAAGGAGTTGGTCGCCCGGGTGCGGGCGCGGCTGCGGCGAAATGAGGACGAGCCGGCCGAGATGTTGTCGATCGCCGACGTGGACATCGACGTGCCCGCCCACAAGGTCACCCGCAACGGGGAACAGATCTCGCTGACGCCGTTGGAGTTCGATCTGCTGGTGGCGTTGGCGCGCAAACCGCGCCAGGTGTTTACTCGTGATGTGCTGCTCGAACAGGTGTGGGGATATCGTCACCCCGCGGACACCCGTTTGGTGAACGTGCACGTCCAGCGTCTGCGGGCCAAGGTCGAAAAAGACCCCGAGAATCCGACCGTTGTGCTGACCGTTCGAGGAGTGGGTTACAAGGCCGGACCGCCGTGATCCGTGCCGGCGACGACGCAGAGCGTAGCGATGCAGAGGAGCAGCACAGAGCTCACGAG
>NZ_JBAPMI010000090.1:0-2373 GCF_049278535.1 Mycobacterium sp.
GCGCTGTGGAACGCGGACCCCAACGCCAAGATCGTCGGCTCGTGCTGGCTCGTCATCGGCCTCGGCGTGGCGGCGTACTTCAAGTTCACCGGCCGCTCGCTCGGCAGCTCCGACGCCTGACCGCACCCGAGAAAGGCACCCTGATGCGCACCAGTGCAGATCGCTCGGCCGAGCTGCTCGAAGTGTTCCGCCTGCGCAGCGAAGAACGCCTGCGCAAGGAATGCACCGGCGAGGTCGCCACCGCGCACGAAGCTGCTCCGCTGGGACCGCACGACGACCGCACCCAGCGCGTGCTGCGGGCGCTGCGCAGCCTGCCCACCGCGGGCAAGCACATCATCTTCTCCGAAGGTCCCGACGGCCCCTGGCGCGTGGCGAAGATCGTCCTGAGCATGCCGGGCAACCTGCTCCTGACCCAACAGTCCTTTGAGGACTACGAAGACGCCATGCGGTCCATCTTCACCGCGCGTGTCGCCGAACTGCTGCAGAACTAGAAAGACATCTCAGGGTTTTAGAAGTCAAGCCGCTGAGGCCAGAGGAGGTGGAAACGCCTGATGCTCGTCCTAGAGACAGCGCAGCCGGAGGCAGTGGTGAAGCTGGCCGAGGAACTTGTTGAACAGATGCCGCTGGGCTTGGTGGTTCCAGTCTCCGACTGCCCGGCGGGCATCGAAGTGCCGTCTGGCACCAGGGCTGGCCTTGAGCGAAGCGAGAGCCCAAATGGGACCCACCGCGGCCAGGCGCCGGTTCTTGATATGTCGATGCAGAACAACGGTTTTCCTGCCGCTGGCGCGAGTGATGGGAGCGGACCTGGCGTAAGCCTTCAACCCACGCGGGTCGCTAAAGCGGGTGCGGTCGTCTCCGATCTCGGCGAGCACCCGGGCGCCGGTCAGCAGTCCCAGGCCGGGGAAGCTGGTCATGATCTCGGCGTCCGGGTGCTGCTCAAAATGGGCGCGGGCCGCCTCCGCCAAGTCCTCGGCCGCGGCGCAGGCCGCGGTGAACTGGGCCAGCAGCGCGGTGAGCTGGATACCCATGGCATTCTCCACCAGCGGCGGCTGGCGCAGCCGCTCGCTACGAAAAATGCCATGCAGACGCTCGACGTCATCCTGCACGTTGCGGCGGCGGCCGGCCTTGGCCAGCAGCGCCCGCAGCTGCGTCCTGGTCAGCTTCGCAGCTGCTGCGGGTGTGGGTACCGCAGTCAGGATCTGGCGGGCGTCGCGTCGCGCGAGACCACCGTTGGGCAGGCCGACGAACGCGTCGATCGCGGCGGGGTAGAACTCCTTGAGCAGCGACCGGATCTGGTTGCCCAGCTGCTGACGCGACCACACCGCGTCCTGCTGTGCCCGCGCCAGTACCCGGATCGCCTGGGCGAGGTCGGTGTCGGCAGGCAGCACACGATGATCAGCCGAATGGGTGCGCACGATGTCGGCGAGCATCACCGCGTCGGTGGCGTCGGACTTCGCGCCGGAGACCTGATGGCGGGCGCGGTAACGCGAGGCCGACAGTGGGTTGATCGCATAGATCATCCGGCCGGTCGAGCGCAACGCGGCGATCAGCAGTCCATGGTCGGTTTCGATCCCGATCGAGATCGGATCCTCTGCGGTATCACCGGCGTCGGCCAGCAGTGCCAGCAACACCGCGAATCCGGCCGCGTCGTCTCCGATCCGTGCTCTGGCAACGGTTTTCCCGTCATCGTTGATGATGGCGACATCGTGATGGGACTCGGCCCAGTCGATGCCACAAAACAAGCTCAACCTGTCACGTCTCCTTCGGTCATGCCGCTGTTGTCGGGTCCAGGCGGGGTCACGCAGCGCCCTAATCGCGGGACTCGATGGTCCGTCATCTCAGTAGCCGTTCGTGACTCCAGCACACCGCAGGAACCTCTTACTTCCGTAGAGCTCGAAGCTCGGGAACATCTGGCGAGGTCACCTCCTGCGGCGGACTCGCGCAACGCACATCCCACCACTCCATGCTGGCCCACCGACAGACGCGCCGTTCTTTCTCAAGGCGTCCAACGCCTGGAACTACCGGGCGTCACCCGTCGATGGACCAACACCACAACCAGCCGCACCCACGCCGTTCTTTCGCAAGACG
Source organism: Mycobacterium sp. (assembly GCF_049278535.1). Classification (GTDB taxonomy): domain Bacteria; phylum Actinomycetota; class Actinomycetes; order Mycobacteriales; family Mycobacteriaceae; genus Mycobacterium. The sequence goes on from NZ_JBAPMI010000090.1 coordinate 2,089, forward strand.
TCAGACATCTGGACATTCTGGGCGTCAGGACATGGCTGGAAGACCTACCCCTACAAACGATTAGGAACACTGCATGACGAACACCGCGACCGACACGCTGCTCGCCGCCGTCGCCGCCGGGGTGGACCTGGTCGAACTGGGGCAACCGCTGTTCACCGGGATGCCCTGCTCGCCCAATCACCCCGGTTTCCGGATGACGCTCGCGCGCCGGCACGGCGACATGGTGCGGCCGGACGGCAGCTCGGCGGCGAACGAGGTGATCGTCACCGGTGGTCACGTCGGCAC
>NZ_JBAPMI010000091.1:0-4284 GCF_049278535.1 Mycobacterium sp.
GGCGAGCAGCCGCCGTTCCCGCTGCTTGGCGAGCGGCTGAAGGACAACAAGGTGGTCTGTCTGATGGCTGAGCGGGACCTCAGTCGCACCGGCGTCCAGGTGGACTTCTTCGGCGAGCCGACCAGAATGCCCGCCGGCCCGGCGAAGCTGGCGATCTCCACCGGGGCTGCGCTGCTGCCGGTGCACTGCTGGTACGACGACGACTGCCGGGTCGACTTCTACCCGCCGGTGGACTGCACCAGTGGTGACGTCGGCGTCGTCACGCAGGCGCTGGCTGATGTGTTCGCGCGCAATATCTCCGAGCATCCAGCCGATTGGCACATGCTCCAGCCGCAGTGGCTGGCGGATCTGTCCGATGAGCGACGGGCCCGATTGGCGGAGAGCTGATGAGGATCGGGATGGTGTGCCCGTACTCGTTCGACGTACCGGGCGGCGTGCAATCACACGTGTTGCAGCTTGCCGAGGCAATGCGGGACCGCGGTCAGGACGTCAGCGTCCTGGCGCCGGCGTCACCGCATGTCAAATTGCCCGAGTTCGTCGTCTCGGCCGGACGGGCCGTCCCGATTCCCTACAACGGTTCGGTGGCCCGCTTGCAGATCAGCCCGAGCGTGCACGGCAAGGTCAGGCGCTGGCTGACCGAGGGCGACTTCGACGTGCTGCATCTGCATGAACCCAATGCGCCGAGCCTGTCGATGTGGGCGCTACGAATCGCCGAGGGGCCGATCGTGGCCACCTTTCACACCTCGACCACCAAATCGCTGACGCTGTCGGTAGTTCAGGGCCTGCTGCGGCCCATGCAGGAGAAGATCGTCGGCCGCATCGCGGTGTCCGACTTGGCCCGGCGCTGGCAGATGGAGGCGTTGGGATCGGACGCGGTCGAGATTCCCAACGGCGTCGACGTCGCCGCGATCGCCTCGGCACCATTGCTCGAGGGATATCCGCGCCCCGCCAAGACGGTGTTGTTCCTGGGCCGCTACGACGAACCCCGCAAGGGCATGGCCGTGCTGGTCGATGCGCTGCCCACCCTGGTCGAACACTTTCCGGGACTGCAGGTGCTGATCGTCGGCCGCGGCGACGAGGACGAACTGCGCGACAAAGTCGGCGGACTGGCCGGCCATCTGCGTTTCCTCGGTTTGGTCGACGATGACACCAAGGCGTCGGCACTGCGCAGCGCCGATGTGTACTGCGCGCCGCATCTGGGCGGGGAAAGCTTCGGCATCGTGCTCGTCGAGGCGATGGCCGCCGGTACGCCGGTGGTGGCCAGCGACCTGCATGCGTTCCGGCAGGTGCTGCGGGACGGGAAGGCCGGACGGCTGGTCGCGGTCGACGATAGCGCTGCGCTGGCCGAGGGTCTGATCGCGGTGCTGGAGAACGATCCGCTGGCCAAGCGCTACGCTGCGGCCGGCGAAGAGGCGGTGCGCCGCTACGACTGGCCGGTGGTGGCCAATCAGATCATGCGGGTCTACGAGACGGTCGCCGTCACCGGTAGCAAGGTGCAGGTGGCGAGCTGATGTGGTGGACGATTGTGCTGGTCGTCGCGGTTGTGTTGGTGCTGCTGGTGCTGCTCGGGTTCGGCGTCTGGGGCTATCGCACGGCCCATCGGCTGGACCGCCTGCACGTGCGCTTCGACCTGTCCTGGCAGGCCCTGGACGCTGCGCTGGCCCGACGGGCCGTGGTGGCTCGTGCGTTTGCGGTCCACTCGTTCGGCGGGCCGTCGGACGCAGCGGCCAGGCAGTTGGTGGCGTGCGCCGACGCGGCAGAAAGTGCACCCCGCAAGGGACGTGAAGCGTGCGAGAACAAGCTGTCGGCCGCGCTGGTGATGGTCGACCCGGCCACCGTGCCGGCGGGCCTGATCGCGGAGTTGGCCGACGCCGAAGCTCGCGTGGTACTGGCCCGCCGATTCCACAACGACGCGGTCCGCGACACGCTCGCGCTGCGAGAACGGCGTCTGGTCCGGCTGTTCCGGTTAGCTGGAACAGCCGCGCTGCCAAGCTATTTCGAGTTCGCCGAACGGGTGCAGGCTCTGCGTCATGCCGACCACCCCGCCGCCGGCCGGCGCACCTCGGCGCGGGTGGTGTTGCTCGACGAGACCGGCGCCGTGCTGCTGCTGTGCGGATCTGACCCCGCGGCGACCGGGCACCGGGCGCCGCGGTGGTGGTTCACTGTGGGCGGTCAGGTCGGTGATGGGGAGTCGTTGGCGCAGGCTGCGACTCGTGAGCTGGCCGAGGAGACGGGTTTGCAGGTCGACCCCGCCGACTTGATCGGACCGATGTGGCGGCGCGACGCTGTGTTCGACTTCAACGGCGCGGCGATCGACAGCGAGGAATTCTTCTTCGTCCACCGCACCCGGCGCTTCGAGCCGTCCACCGTCGGGCGCACCGAGCTGGAAAACCGCTACATTCACGGGCACCGTTGGTGTGACGCTGCCGACATCGCCGCGCTGGTCGAAGCCGGTGAGACGGTGTATCCCCTTCAGCTTTCCGAGCTGCTGACCGAGGCTGTGGCCTTGGCCGGCTCGCCGGATCGGCCCCGGCAGCTGCAGTCCATCCGCTGAGCCCCGGATGCGGCGGAAAATACGATTTGGCGACCACCACTAGAATTGGTTGACACCAGTTGAAGGAGATCAGCAGTGGATAGCGCCGGTGCGTCGAACGGCTCCGGGCGGACGGGGACCGCACGGGTCAAGCGCGGCATGGCCGAGATGCTCAAGGGCGGCGTGATCATGGACGTCGTCACGCCGGAACAGGCCCGTATCGCCGAGGGCGCCGGCGCCGTCGCGGTGATGGCGCTGGAGCGGGTACCGGCAGACATCCGCGCGCAGGGTGGAGTATCGCGGATGAGCGACCCCGACATGATCGAGGGCATCATCGCAGCGGTCACCATCCCGGTGATGGCCAAGGCGCGGATCGGACACTTCGTCGAAGCGCAGATCCTGCAGAGCCTCGGCGTGGACTACGTCGACGAATCCGAAGTGCTGACACCGGCCGATTACACCCACCACATCGACAAGTGGAAGTTCACCGTCCCATTCGTGTGCGGTGCGACGAATTTGGGTGAGGCGCTGCGACGCATCAACGAGGGCGCGGCGATGATCCGCTCCAAAGGCGAAGCCGGCACCGGCGACGTGTCCAACGCGACCACGCACATGCGTGCCATCGGTGGAGAGATCCGGCGGCTGGGCTCACTGTCCGAGGACGAATTATACGTAGCCGCAAAGGAATTGGCCGCGCCCTACGACCTGGTCGTCGAGGTCGCGCGAGCCGGGAAGTTGCCGGTCACCCTGTTCACCGCCGGCGGTATCGCCACCCCCGCCGACGCCGCGATGATGATGCAGCTGGGCGCCGAGGGTGTGTTCGTCGGCTCGGGCATCTTCAAGTCCGGCGACCCGGCGCAGCGCGCGGCGGCGATCGTGAAAGCCACCACCTTCTACGACGACCCCGATGTGCTGGCCAAGGTCTCCCGTGGCCTGGGCGAGGCGATGGTGGGCATCAACGTCGAGCAGGTCCCGGAGCCACATCGCCTGGCCCAGCGCGGCTGGTAAAAACAATCCGTGTCGATCGAAAAGATCCTTGATCTCGAGCAACTCGAGGTCAACATCTACCGGGGCAGCGTGTTCAGCCCCGAACAGGGCAACTTTCAGCGCACCTTCGGTGGTCAGGTGGCCGGCCAGTCGCTGGTCTCGGCGGTGCGAACGGTAGACCCGCACTTCCTGGTGCACTCGCTGCACGGGTACTTCATCCGGCCCGGAGACTCCTCGGCGCCAACGATTTTCCTCGTTGAGCGGCTGCGCGACGGTGGTTCTTTCTGCACTCGCCGGGTCAACGCGATCCAGCACGGTCAGACGATCTTCTCCATGTCGGCGTCTTTTCAGACCGATCAGGAAGGCATCCACCACCAGGACGTGATGCCCTCAGCACCGCCGCCGGATGACCTGCCGGGGCTGAAGTCGATGAAGGTGTTCGACGACGCCGGGTTCAGGCAGTTCCAGGAGTGGGACATCCGCATCGTGCCGCGCGATGCACTGCACCGCTTGCCGGGCAAGGCGTCGCAGCAACAGGTGTGGTTCCGGCACCGCGATCCGCTGCCCGACGACCCGGTGCTGCATATCTGCGCGCTGGCGTACATGAGCGATCTGACCCTGCTCGGGTCGGCGCAGGTAACCCACCTCGACGAGCGTGAACACCTGCAGGTGGCCTCGCTCGACCATGCGATGTGGTTCATGCGCGTCTTCCGCGCCGACGAGTGGCTCCTCTACGACCAGTCCTCACCGTCGGCCTGCGGCGG
>NZ_JBAPMI010000092.1:0-6258 GCF_049278535.1 Mycobacterium sp.
GCCTGCTGACCCTGGCGATCGTGCAGTACCTCACCACCGTGCTGACCATCGACTGGTTCGGCGTCGGGCTTGGATCGCGACAAGTCAAACAGTCGCTCAACGACCGGCCCGACGGCACGTCGCTGCCCCCGATCGGCATACCGGTCGACGTGGATTTCAACCGCCAACGCCTCGCGGTGTACTTCCGTCCGTTGCCGGCGAAGTTGTGGGTCGGTTGTGTCGCGGTCGACGAAAAAGAAGACGAGAGCACCCATACTCGGCTCGTTGGTGGCGATTGGCCCACCGATGGCCAGCCGTGGCGGCTGTCCAACGACGACGCCAAGTTGTACGTCGACTCCGGTGAACTGCAGCTGTTCATGGAACCGGACAGCGTCAGCGGTGACGGGGCGGTCATCAGCGTCGCGACAGCCGCCGACGGGCGGCGCTACCTGCAGGTGGAAAACGAAGACGCCGACAAACTGCAACGGCTCCCGCGGTGCTGTGGTCAAGACAACGAGGTGAACGAAAAGTGAGCCCAAACGTGGAACGAACAGCCAGGCCGAGGCTCACGCGCGGAGTGCTGGCGGGTCAGCGGCGCGCGCGCCGGAATCGACCTCTGTAGGGTTATTCAGGTGTGTGGAGCCACCGGTGAGGTGCGACTCGACGGTCGAGCGCCGGATGTAGCGGCGGTGGCGGCGATGACCGCTGTGATGACGCCGCGAGGGCCGGACGGAGCGGGCGTCTGGTCGCAAGGTCGAGTCGCTCTCGGTCACCGTCGCCTCAAAATCATTGACCTGACCGAGGCGGGTGCTCAGCCGATGGTCGACTCCGACCTGGGCCTGACCATCGCCTGGAACGGTTGCATCTACAACTACAAGGAGCTGCGCAGCGAGCTCGAGGGTTACGGCTACCGCTTTTTCTCGCACAGCGACAGTGAGGTTTTACTCAAGGCCTACCACCGCTGGGGCGACGACTTCGTCAGCCACTTCAAGGGCATGTTCGCGTTCGCGATCGTCGAGCGCGACAGCGGGCGCGTGCTGCTCGGCCGCGACCGACTCGGCATCAAGCCGCTCTACGTGACCGAGGACAGCCACCGGATCAGGTTCGCCTCGACGCTGCCGGCGCTGCTGGCCGGTGGTGGGGTAGACACCCGCATCGATCACGATGCGCTGCACCACTACATGACGTTCCACTCGGTGGTGCCCGCACCGGCCACCATCCTGCGCGGTGTCCGCAAGATTCCACCGGCATCACTGCTCGCCATCGAACCCGACGGCCGCCGCGTCGCCACCATCTACTGGTCGCCGGACTTCACCCGGCACCAAGATCGCTCCGACTGGTCCGAACGCGACTGGGAAGACGCTGTGCTGTCCTCGCTGCGGACCGCGGTCGAGCGCCGGCTGGTCGCCGACGTTCCGGTCGGCTGCCTGCTTTCCGGCGGAGTGGATTCCAGCCTGATCGTCGGCCTGCTGGCCGAGGCCGGCCAGCACGGGCTGTCGACGTTCTCCATCGGCTTCGAATCAGCGGGCGGCGTCCAAGGCGACGAATTCCAGTACTCCGACATCGTGGCCAAACGCTTCGAGACCGATCATCACCAGATCCGCATCGGCACCGAGCGGATGCTGCCCGCCCTGGACGGCGCGATCGGGGCGATGAGCGAACCGATGGTCAGTCACGACTGCGTCGCCTTCTATCTGCTCAGCCAGGAAGTCGCACGCCACGTGAAAGTCGTGCAATCGGGTCAGGGCGCCGACGAGGTGTTCGCGGGCTACCACTGGTATCCGCCGATGGGCGCACCGGCGGCGGCCACTGTCGAGGGTTCGGTCGCCGAATACCGCGGCGCCTTCTTCGACCGCGACGAAGCCGGACTTGCTGCACTTCTCGCCGAGGGTTACCTCGCGCCGGGCGATCCCAGCGAACGCTTCGTGACCGAGCACTTCGCGCGTGCCGGCGCCGAAACCGGTATCGACCGTGCGCTGCGGCTCGACACGATGGTGATGTTGGTCGACGATCCGGTCAAGCGAGTCGACAACATGACGATGGCCTGGGGGTTGGAAGGCCGCGTTCCGTTCCTCGACCACGAGCTGGTCGAGCTCGCCGCTACCTGTCCGCCGGAGCTGAAGGTCGCCCACGGCGGTAAGGGTGTTCTGAAAGAGGCTGCGCGACGGGTGATTCCGTCCGAGGTCATCGATCGCCCCAAGGGCTACTTCCCGGTTCCCGCGCTGACCCACCTCGAAGGCCCGTACCTCGACATGGTCCGCGACGCGCTCTACGCGCCAGTAGCCAAAGAGCGGGGCCTGTTCGATACCGGTGCAGTGGATGCGCTGCTGGCTGACCCCAATGGCCGGTTGACTCCGCTGCGCGGAAATGAACTCTGGCAGATCGCCCTGCTCGAGCTCTGGTTACAACGTCATGGTGTGACCGGGCCCGCGGCATGACCACCATCGGTCCCACCGAGGACCATCCCGAGGCGATCACGCTCGGTCTGCACGACGCGACGCCGCCACACTTGGTCGACGCGATGGCCAAAGATGTCGAACTTGAATTGGGTTGGGGCCGACTGATTTTCGGTCAGACATTTGCCGATGCCGGCAAATTGGCCGAGGCGCTGCGACGAGAGGCGCCCGGCCGGCGTGACATTTGCATCTATGCGCGTGAATCACACGTCGTCGTGGCCGGCGCGCCGACCGAACTTTTCATCGACCCCAGCCACACGTATCGGCTGCGATTCACCGATGGCTCGGGAGTGGACGCGTCGGCACCCTCGCCGGTCGGCGTCACGGTACGCCCGCTGAACGACCCGTCCGACGCAGACGTCATGAATCGTGTTTTTGTGCGCTGCGGAATGGTTCCGGCGCCAGTAGACGTCATTTGGGACAACCATCTCAATCAGCCCGCCGTCACCTACCTGCTTGCGGTACGCGACGACGACGGTGCCGTGGTGGGCACGGTGACCGGTGTCGACCACGAGCTACTGTTCTCCGATCCTGAGCGCGGATCGAGTCTCTGGACGCTGGCGGTCGATCCGGCTGCCGGGATCCCGGGAATAGGCATCGCCCTAACCCGAAAGTTGGCTGCGCACTTCCGTACTGCGGGTCGCGCCTATATGGACCTGTCGGTTACCCATGACAACTCCGCCGCGATCCGGTTGTACGAGAAGCTGGGTTTCCGCCGTGTTCCGGTGCTGGCGATCAAGCGGAAAAATGCGATCAACGTGCCGCTGTTCACGCCGCCGCCGGAAACCGTGGACGACCTCAACCCCTACGCGCGCATCATCGCCGACGAGGCGCTACGTCGCGGTATCTGGGTGGAGGTCCTCGACGCAGAGACCGGCGAGATACGGCTGAGCCACGGTGGTCGCAGCGTAGTCACCCGCGAGTCGCTGTCGGAGTTCACCTCGGCCATCGCGATGTGCCGTTGCGACGACAAAAGATTGACCCGCCGGCTTGTCTCGGATGCCGGGATCACCGTTCCGCTTGCCCGTTTGGCGACTTTCGACGACGGCGACTTCGAATTCTTGAGGGACATGGGGGAAGTCGTCGTCAAACCCACCCGGGGCGAACAGGGTAAAGGCATCACCGTCGGCGTCACCATCGAGCAGGGCCGCGGCGAGTTGGCCGCCGCTGTAGCTCGTGCGCGGGAGGAATATCCCGAGGTGCTGATCGAGCAGCGGGTGATCGGTGATGACCTTCGACTGGTGGTGATCGACGGCCAGGTGGTCGCCGCCGCCCTGCGGCTGCCGCCGGAAGTCATCGGAACGGGTGAGCACACCGTGCGGGATCTGATCGTGGCGGAGAGTCGACGTCGCTCGGCGGCTACCGGCGGTGAGTCCAAAATTCCGCTGGACGCGGTCACCGAGGCGACGGTCGCGGAATACGGCTGGCAATTCGATGATGTTTTGCCGCAAGGGATCAGGCTGCGCGTTCGCCACACCGCCAACCTGCATCAGGGCGGAACCATCCACGACGTCACCCCCGACGTGAATCAGGAGCTGTGCCGGGTCGCGGTGGCGGCGGCCGAGGCGATCGGTATCCCGGTGACCGGCATCGACCTGCTGGTACCCGATATCACCGGCCAGGAATACGCGTTCATCGAAGCCAACGAGCGACCGGGGCTCGCCAATCACGAACCACAGCCCACCGCGGCGGCTTTCATCGACTTTCTGTTTCCCGGTCAGCCAGGACAGCCGTTTGCCTGGACCCCGGAGGAATCGCCACGCGTGCCTGATGATTCAGTCGTCAGATAACCACGAGATGTGATGGCGCCGTTACGGCCTCAGGTTTGCGTGAATACCGGCTTGACCACGAGCAGCCCGGGTGAGGCCAAGCCCGAGTCGATCTCGCACCAGTCGATCAAGTCGTCGCTGCCCGCGGTCGGGCCTGCATAAACGGTCATGTAGGTGTAGTAACCGGCGGGCAGACTGAAATTGAGCGGATCGGCCCGGATGACGCCGCCCCCGAGAGATGTCCAGTGTGGGTGCTTACGCTCGTATCCTGCGACGGTTACCTCGACAGGCGGTCCGGGCGGGTCGTTTTCGAGGTCGTCCACCGCCAGGCCGATGTATAGGGCGAGCTCTTTGTAGTCGTCACTCAAGTTCTGAGCGGTGGAAGGGACGTTGACCATTCTGTGGCCCTCCTAGGGCTGAACGAAAAGAAGGCTAACTCTGTCTGGCGACGAGGACTGCCGCACCGTCAGCACCGGCGCCGCCTTGTTTTAACCCGGCACCACCGGCGCCTCCGCCACCCGGCGCGTTGCCGTCAGCGCCCGCTGTCGGTTGTGCAACTCCGCCGTTCAGTGACGCGTCGCCGACTGATTCTGAGCTGGGGCTTGGGCCTTCACCGGTAACACCACTGGAACTGCCACCAGCGCCGCCGCCGGAGGCGGTGCCGGTGGCCGGCCCGGACGAAGTGTCCCAGGTGGCGGTGGTGTCACCACCGGGTCCGCCCTGCGGTGCCGAAAGCGTCCCGCCGACACCGCCTTGGCCGACGGCGACAGTGATCGTGGTTGCGGCCAAGGGAATATCAGAGCCGCGTTGCAGAGTTGCGGTCGTCCAGGTTCCCCCGGCGCCGCCGACCTCGTTGGCACCGCCGTAGCTGCCGCCGCCGCCGGCGCCGAGCAAGATCAAGTCGATGGCGTTGCACCAGTACGGGATCGAGTACGCATATGTGCCCGCCTTTTCGTATTGGTCTGTCTCCGGCTTACTTACGGGAGACTCGACCTTGGCGGAGAAAAAGCCGTGCCCGGTGAGATTACCGGTGACAACCGTGTTTCTGTTTGGGGGTGGCTCGCTGCCGGCGAGGCCGCAGCCGACGAAGCGGACCGCCATTACGATCGCGGCGATCAGTAGTGGTGCACCGATCAACAACGAGTCATTCATCACGACGCGCCTCGCCGCTCAGGTTTGGGTGTATTTGGGTGTCACGACGATCTGCCCGTCGATGTTCAAGATCGTGTCGATCTTGCAGTAGTCCAGCACGGTGTCACCAGGGTCATTTGCGTCCGCTTGCGCAGAACACAAAATGACGAAGGTGTACTCGCCCGCGGGCGCATTCAGCGTGACCGGCTCGCCGTCGCTGAGACCTCCGCCGCTGGAGTTCCACGTCACCGGCGCCCGCTGATAGCCGCCTGCGCCTGCGGGCACCTCGAGGGGCAGTCCGGATGAGTTTCCTTGGTTGGCAGTCGCCAGGCCGATCCACTTGCCCAGCGCCGCATAGTCGTCGCTCAGCGTCTGAGCGGTAGAAGCGACGTTGACCATTCTGTTGTCCTCCTGTTGCTGGATGAATTTGGTGGCTAACTCTGGCTGGCGTACACGGCCGCAGCGCCGTCAGCGCCGGTGCCGCCGCGCCTCAACCCGGCGCCACCGGCGCCGCCACCGCCGGGCGCGTTGCCGTCAGCGCCTTCTGTCGATTGAGGGGGTCCGGCATCCAGCGACGTGTTGCCGATGGGTTTCGAACCGGGGCTTGGGCCCTCGCCAGTGATGCCGCTGGCGCCGGCGCCGCCGCCGGTTGCGGTTATCGTAGTCGTCCCGGATGAGCTATCCCAGCTGGCGGTGGTGTCACAACCGGGTCCGCCTTCTGGGGCGGAGAGTGAACCGCCTGCACCACCTTGGCCGACGGTGACAGTGATCGAGGTTGCCTCCCAGGGGATGTCAGAGCCGCGCTGCACCGATGTGGTATTCCAGTTGCCGGCCCCGCCACCGGCTTCGTCGTTGGCACCGTATCCGCCGCCGCCGCCGGCGCCCAGCAAGACCAGGTCGATGGTGGTGCACCAGTACGGGAT
>NZ_JBAPMI010000093.1:0-1846 GCF_049278535.1 Mycobacterium sp.
GGCATGCGCGCTGAGGTGGACGCAGGGGCCGATCGACGGCGACCCGCTGCGTTCGACTTCGCCGACCTTGCGATCGCCGTTAGGCCGATCGACTGCGACCCGCTGCGTTCGGCTTCGCCGACCTTGCGATCGCCGTTAGGCTCCAGCCATGTCCGAAGCTCCGGACGTGCTGGCGCCGGCGAAGCTCGGGCCCATCACGCTGCGTAATCGCACCATCAAGTCCGCGACGTTCGAGGCCCGCACGCCCGATGCGCTGGTCAGCGACGACCTGATCGAATACCACCGGTTGCCCGCCGCCGGCGGAGTCGGCATGACCACCGTGGCCTACTGCGCGGTATCGCAAGGCGGCCGCACTGAAGGAAACGGCATCTGGATGCGCCCGGAGGCCGTGCCGGGTTTCCGGCGGCTCACCGAAGCGATCCACGCCGAGGGCGCGGCGGTCAGCGCACAGATCGGACACGCGGGCCCGGTCGCCAACGCCCGCTCCAACAAGGCCAAGGCGCTGGCTCCGGTGCGGTTCTTCAACCCGATCGGTATGCGGTTCGCCAAGAAGGCAACTCGTCAAGACGTCGACGACGTGATCGCCGCGCACGCCGACGCGGCCCGACTGGCGGTCGACGCCGGGTTCGACGCCGTCGAAGTGCATCTGGGCCACAACTATCTGGCGAGCGCGTTTCTCAGCCCGCTGATCAATCGTCGCAGCGACGAGTTCGGCGGCTCGCTGGAGAACCGGGCCAAGGTGGCGCGCGCCATGGTGATGGCCGTGCGAGACGCGGTCCAGAATCAGATCGCGGTGACCGCCAAACTCAACATGTCCGACGGGGTGCGGGGCGGCATCCCGGTCGACGAGGCGATCGCCACCGCCAAGTGGCTGCAAGACGACGGCGGATTGGACGCCATCGAACTCACCGCGGGTAGCTCGCTGGTCAACCCGATGTATCTCTTCCGCGGCGACGCCCCGCTCAAGGAGTTCGCCGGCGCCTTCAAGCCGCCACTGAGCTGGGGCATGCGGATGACCGGCAAGAAGTTTCTCCGCGAATACCCGTACCGCGAGGCCTACCTGTTGCGCGAAGCCAAGCAGTTCCGCGCCGAGCTGACGATGCCGCTGATCCTGCTCGGCGGCATCACCAACCGGGAAACGATGGATTTGGCCATGGCCGAAGGCTTCCAGTTCGTCGCGATGGGCCGGGCGCTGCTGGCCGAGCCCGATTTGATCAACCGGATCGCGCGCGACGGCGCCGCTGTGCGCTCGGCGTGCACGCACTGCAACCGGTGTATGCCGACGATCTACACCCGCACCCGCTGCGTGGTCACCGGCGCCCCCGACGCGTTGGCTCACTGAGCTACTGACCCGTCGCCCGTGTCGCTCGGAAGCGATCGAGCGGCAGCCGATACAGTCGGTGCAGTGAGCCATGCAGCTAATGTTGGGGCGATGAGTCACGCCGCACCGCCCGCGCTGACAGTCCGGTACGACGGATCAGAACGCACCTTCGCCGCAGGTCACGACATCGTGGTAGGCCGCGATCTCCGTGCTGACATGCGCATCACACATCCGCTGATCTCGCGGGCACACTTGCTGCTGCGGTTCGAACAGGGTCGCTGGCGGGCCATCGACAACGGCTCGCTGAATGGCACCTACGTGCACGGCCGCCGCGTGCCGGTGGTCGACATCCTCGACGGCCAGGCCATCAACATCGGCAATCCCGACGGGCCGCAACTGAGCTTCGAAATCGGACGGCACCAGGGTATGGCCGGCCGCCCGCCGCAGACGACGTCGATGCCGATCGCCAAATCGCCGGCGCCCGCCCGGCCCGCACCGGGGCCGCAGCAACCGCGCCCGGCTGCC
>NZ_JBAPMI010000094.1:0-36450 GCF_049278535.1 Mycobacterium sp.
CGGCGAAGCCGGGCGCAGCGGGTCGCCACACAATATGAGATAACTGAACACAGGCGCCCGTAGCTCAACGGATAGAGCATCTGACTACGGATCAGAAGGTTGGGGGTTCGAATCCCTTCGGGCGCGCCAGGTCACCGGGCGTCGAACTGCTTGCACTTTCCTCTCGCCAGTCGCTCGATGGAATCGACCTCGCACACAACGACCTCCGACTCTGGCCGGCCGTGCCGGCGGAGCGTGTCCAGCAGTTCCGTCCGCAGCTTCTGGAGGTCGGAACAACCATCGGTCACCACGGACACGTCGACCCCACCCGATGTCTTGCTGATGAGGAAGTTGGCGACGCCGGGAGTGGCCAGCACCATCTGCTCGAGAGCCGCACGGGGCACCCGGACACTGCCGTCGTAGTCGAAGGCCCCGTTGATGCGACCGTGCACCCTAGTGATGCGGCGATGAGCACACCCGCACGGACACGGGTCGTCGGTGATGACCACAGCGTCGGCCAGGTCGTAGCGGATCAGTGGCTGCGTCAGGTTGAACAGGTTGGTCAGCAGCATTCGATCCGCGGGCTGCCCATACGGTACGACGTTGCCGTCGGCGTCTGCCGGCTCGAGAATCACCAGATCGTCGGCGACGTGCATGCCTTCTCCGATGCCGCACGGGAACGCGTAGGTGCCCTCCGAGCAACCCCAAAACTCCGAGGCCTCGATACCCCATGCGGACCGCACTGCTTCTCGCACGGGCGGAGTGGACACCTCGCCGGCGATGCTGACCCAGGTCGGCTTGATGGTGAGTCGTCCTTGCGTCGCCTCGACCGCCAGCTCCCGGATGAGGCTCGGCCACCCTTGGAGGGCCGTCACTGCGGGGCGGGCGTTGTTGAGGCCGTCGACGATCTCGTCCAGCGGGAGCGTGGCATCGAAGCAGTGCGATGTCGGCCCGCCGCTCTCGAAGGTGCTGAAGGCGTAGAAGATCCCCGATTCATGCTTGGGACTACCACTGAAGCATTGCGCCAGCACGGCGTCCGGGTCTTCGCCGCGTCGCCCGGTCCAGCGCGAGCCCTGCATCACGAAGGTGACGAATGAGTCCCACCCGTAGACGTGGTACGACGGGCTCTCGGTGTAGCCGGACGTGACGATTGCCCGATACTCGTCGTCCAGGTAGCCGTCTCCGCTCAACTGATCGACGTGGTGTCGGACGCGGTCAAGCGTCAGCCCGGGGACCGTCAGTATCCGGTCGAAGTTGTCCATCATCTCGGCTTTGGTCAGGATCGGCAGCGACGGCAGGTCGGCCTCGGTGAAATTCGCCAGATCGCGACCTGCCAGTCGCTCCCGCCAGAACGGCGAATGCTCGGCGGCGTGCACGAGCAATTCGCGAAGACGCCGTTCGCGTTCTGTGGCGAGACGCCCTGCGTCCCAACGTAACCGGCGCACCCCCCTGATGTACGCATCTTGCAATTCGGCGCGCTGGCGCCGGACCAGTTCCCGGTAGCGTTCTTCCGGCGTCGCGATAGTTGCGGTAGTCAACGTGCGGTTCCTTTCACGATCGAGTCGATCTCTATTTGTCTGCGTTGCAGTGACATTGACGGTTCGGGCTCTTGTGTCCAGCGCAGACAGGCCGGCTTCCTTCAACAGCCGTCGTTCGTCGACCTTGCTGGAAGACGTCAGGGGCAGGTCGGCCACCACGACGAATCGATCGGGCAGCATCGTCTCCGGCAGCCGTTCGCTGGCGGCCTGGCGGACGGCGAGAGGGGTGAGCTCGCTGTCGGGCACCACGAATGCGACAACCCCGAGATCGCCGTCCAGGTCGAAGGTCGTGCACGCCGCGGACGCGACCCCGTCGGTACCGTCTAGCGCGTCGGTCACCTCGACCAGCGACATCCGAACGCCGTGTCGTTTGATGACGCGGTCCGAGCGGCCCGCGTACACGTAGTTGCCCCGGTCGTCGCGGAAGGCGAGGTCGCCGGTGCGGTAGACGGTGGTTCCTTCGACGACGTCCGTCCGCAGGGCAGTCGCGCTCAGCGTCGGGGCGTTCAGGTATCCAGCCATCAGCTGCCGTCCGCCGATGTACAGCTCGCCGACCGCTCCAGGACGATCCACCAGCCTTCCCTGCTCGTCAACCAGGTGGAACGTGCTGCCGCGATGAGGTTGACCGATCGGCACCAGCCCGCCGTCGAGTAGCTCGGGCGTCAGTTCCAGATGCGCGACGGCGATCGTCGTCTCGGTCGGGCCGTACCGGTTCACCACCCGTAGTCCCGGGCTGGCCGCCCATACCGCCCTGATGTCGGCCGTCGACGGCGCCTCCCCGCCCAGGGCCATCACCCGCAGCGGGGTGTCAGCCAACCGGTCCATGCGGCCGCCGGACCGAAGCAACCGGAGGTAGCTGGGCGAGAAGCTGGTCGCCGTAATCCCTTCGCTCGCAACGATCGAGAAGAACCTGCGGGGAAACAGCAGTGCCTCTCGGTCGGGCACGAGAAGGTCAGCGCCGCGCACCAGCGGCGGGAAGATGGCCGAAAATGAGCCGTCGAAGTGCACGGGCGAAACGCACAGATAACGGTCATCGGCGGTGAGTCCCATGGCGTCGGCACAGGCCTCGGCCGCGGTGAGGAAGGCCGCCGGGGCGATCTGCACGCCCTTGGGCTTACCGGTCGTCCCCGACGTGTAAATGATGTAGGCGATGGGGCCGGTTAACGGCGGTGGCGTTGGCCCATCTGCGGCGGTCAATGCCGCAAGCGAGGTCCACGCCGTGCCGGCGGGAAGACCCGACGGCGCTGCGCCTGCGGTGATCACCAGCGCGGGTCGGCAGTCCGTCACGATCTGCGCGCGACGAAGGTCTGGATCGGTGATCGCCAGCGGAACGAACGTGGCCCCCGCCCACATACATCCGAGTGCCGCCACCACGAAGTCCACCGAATTGCCGATCAGCAGAGCAACCCGATCCCCGGGCTTTACGCCCTTCAGGCGTAACCCGGCGGCCGCTTTCCCCGCTGCGCAGCGCAATTCGCCCCGGGTCAGCGCGCGGTCGAGGTCCTTGACCGCCGGCCGATCCGGGGCCTGGTGGGCGTGGCACAGCACCGCGCTGAGCACGCCGTGGTTCGTCATACCTTGTCGGAGTTGGTGCACGCGTGGCTCAGATACTTTGGCCGACAGTGGCTTTGGCCAAAGCCTGGTCGATGTCGTCGATGATGTCGTCGATGTGCTCGATTCCGATGGACAGGCGGATCGTCTCCGGCCGGATGCCGGCTTTCACCAGCTCGTCGTCGGACAGCTGGCGGTGAGTGGTGGAGGCCGGGTGGATGGCGAGAGTCTTGGCGTCCCCCAGGTTGAGCAGCCGCTTGACGAGCTGGAGCGCATCGAAGAAGGCCAGTCCAGCGTCGTAGCCCCCGGTGACCCCGAAGGTGATGATGGACGGCACCCGCCCGCGCAGGTAGCGCTCGACCAGGTGGTGGTAGGGATGGTCGGCGAAGCCGGCGAAGCTCACCCACGCCACCCGGGGATCGGCGGCCAGGTAGTCGGCGACGGCCCGGGCGTTGGCCTCGTGGCGCTCGAGCCGCAGGGCCATCGTCTCGAGGCCTTGCATGAGCATGAAGGCGTTGAAGGGTGACAGGGTAGCGCCGCTGTTGCGCAGCTGCGTGGAGCGGGCCCGCACGGCGAACGGCCGCTCGGGAAAGTCGCGGGCGAAGACGACGTCGTGGAAGGCGGGCTCGGGCCGGTTGAACATCGGGAAGCGATCGGGATGGTCGGCCCACGGGAAGCGGCCACCGTCCACGATGGCGCCACCGAGCGTGGTGCCGTGGCCGCCGACGAACTTGGTCAGCGAGTGGACGACCACATCGGCCCCATGCTCGAACGGCTTGAGCATCAGCGGCGTGGCCACCGTGTTGTCCACGATCAGCGGCACACCGGCCGCATGAGCCACGGCGGCCACCGCCTCGAGGTCGACGATGTTGCCGGCCGGGTTGCCGATGGTCTCGCAGAAGACGGCGCGGGTGTTCTCGTCGATCAGCGGGGCGATCGACTCGGCCCGGTCGTCGAGGGCGAAGCGGGCTTCGATGCCCAAGGTGGGCAACACGTGGGCGAAGTAGGTGAAGGTGGCGCCATAGAGCTGAGGGGCCACCACGAAGTTCGAGCCGGCACTGGCCACCGTCAGGATGGCGTAACTGACGGCGGCCATGCCCGAAGCCACCACCAGGGCCGCCGTTCCTCCTTCGAGGGCGCAGATGCGCTGCTCGAGGACCTCCAGGGTCGGATTGTTGAGCCGGTTGTAGTGGAAGCCGGGCGTTTCCAGGTCGAGCACCGCACCGGCGTGGGCGGCGTCGATGAAGTCGTGGGCCACGGTTTGGTAGATGGGCACGGCCACGGCCCGCGTCCCGTCGGGCGTGTAGCCACCATGGATGGCGATGGTCTCGTCGTGCATGGACTCAGGTGCTCCTTTTCGGGATCGTGCCCAACAGGTTGGCGTACAGACGCAGGGCCGCACCCCGCCACGGCCAGGGGGCGCGATCGCCGACCTCGTCGAAGGGGAAGGAGGCCACCAGAGCCGGGTTCCGCTCGCCGCACACCACCAGCTCGTGCAGCAGCCGGAGCCCGTCCCAGTCCTCGCGGGCCACGCAATTCCTTGGAAGGCAAGGCAGTTGGTCGTGTTCATAGCCGGCGAAGCGCCGCGCGTCGCGGGCGTACTCGCGCACCAGGCTCGAGGGGTCGTACTCGGGATGGGCCTGGACGAGCACAACCTCAGACCGGCCCACGGTCTTCGTGACGACGCTCCACCCCACCTGGTCCGATTGCAGGGCCACCGCGTAGCCGGCGGCGACCACTGCCTCGACGGGCACGTCGTTCAGTCGCGAGTGGGGCAGGAAGACGCTCCCCTGTTCAGACATCCCCGCGGCCAGCGGGTGGGTCGGGTTCGCCTGCTGGGCGAAGACGCCGGTGCACTTGGCCGGCAGAGTGGCCCGCTCGAGGCCGTCAAAGACGGCCAGGGCGGCGTGGGCAGACAGGCAGGACAGCACCATGGCCGGCACGTTCTCGCTTCCCCACCGCAGCAGGCCGCGCAGATCGGACCAGTAGAGCTCGTCTTCAATGCAGGGCTCGATGGGGTTGGAGCCGGTGACCACCAGCAGGTCGGGAGGGTTCGCGATGATGTCGTCGATAGGACGGTAGTCGGCGGCGATACGAGCCCGGATCCGCTCGCCCCGGGGCACCCCGGCCATGGTGTGGCGGGTCAGCACGACCGTTTCAGAGCCAGAGGCAGCGTCCAGAAGGCCCAGGAACTGTCGTTCGGTGGCGCCGAACGCCGAGTCGGGCATGTTGTTGACCAGGGCACACGTCCACCGCGCCGGTTTGTCGGCCCGGTCCGGCGTCACAACCCGGTCGAGGATCCCCGCCAGTTCAACGTCCACTGTCATCTCAATGCCTCACGTCCGTGTAGGTGACGGTGACCTCCTGGTGGAGGAGCTGGTAGGCGGTCTGCAACTGCTCCTCGTCGTCGGTCGAACCGACTACGGCCACGATGTGGTTGCCGGACCCGTCCCGCCAGTCGAGGGTGGCTCCCGGGCCCTGATGCAGGCTCACCGTGTCCACCTCGGCGCGGTCGCTGAAGTCGTTGATGCCCTCGACGGCCGTCACCGTGGCCGAGACGGTCGGCGGCTGGAGGAAGAAGCGGTAGCCAATGCGTTCGGTGGCTACCGGGCCATCGACGTAGACCGGCTCGCCCAGGGCCACCCGCAGGGTGAGGTCGAGCAGGCTGACGCCGGCGGCCCGCTCCAGCATCTCGGGCACGCCACCGCCCACCCGTCCGTTGACCTCGATGATCCGGGGCCCGTCCGGAGTGAACTTGACCTCGGTGTGCAGGCACCCGGTCTGCACCCCGAGGGCGTCGATGGCCCGGGTGGCCAGGTCCAGGACGGCCGAGCGGCTCGCGGCGTCGAGGGCAGCGGGGATGAAAAACCCTGTCTCACGGAAGTTTTCGGCCGGCGGGAAGCGGCCGGTCAGGGCCAGGTGGCTGATGACGCCGTCGGCGACCACGCTTTCGACCGACACGTAGCCGGCGTACGGGTCGCCGGCGCGGGCCGGATCGTCGGGCAGGTAACCCTCGAGGACCATGTTGGGGCGGCCGGGTCCGAGGGCTAACAGCAGATTCTCGAGCTCGGCCCGGTCGCGGGCCAGGAAGGTGTAGCGGCTGCCCTGCGCCGAGCGGGGTTTGAGGACCGCAGGCCATCCAACCTCGGCCTCGACGGCGGAGAGCTCGCGTGCGGAGTGGTAGGGGCGGACGAGGTGGCAGGGCGGCATGTCGAGACCGGCCGCAGCCAGGGCCCGGCGCTGACAGGCCTTGTCGGTCAGGGCGGCGGCAGTCACCGGGCTGTGGAAGGGGAGGCCCAAATCCTCTGCTATACAAGCTATTTCGACCATGCCGGCGTCGAGGTAGGTGGTGATGCCGGCGGGCTCCCAGTCGGCCAAGGTCTTGACCGCCTGTACGGTGCTCATGCCTTCGAGGTCGACAACGGCGCCGAACCGGTTGAGGAGATCGGCCATCTCGGTCATCCCCGGCACGGACGTGTCGATCATCCACAGCAGATCGCAGACGCCGGCGGCCGCCTCGGCCAGTTGCATCACCGGAACGCAACGCGGCCCGTAGCCCACCGCCACCAATGGCCGAGTCCGTCCGGTCGTGGAGTCCGTCATGTGCTCAGCCGATCACGGCGTCGACGCAGGCCTGGGCGTCGTAGACGGCCCGAAGCCGGCTGCGGGGCGAGGGCAGGTAGTGGGTGAAGTAGCGCACTCCCTCGGTGAGCACGCCCAGCACGGAGAGATTGGGCTGGAGCCGGCCCTCGGTGTCGTAGGGGTGGAATTCCTCATTGATGGCGACACTGCCCACGGGCGTGTCACCGTAGCTGAGCTGGGTGAGTCTGCCGTTGGCGTAGAGACGTTTGAGCAAGGGCGAGCCCGACCGAGCCAGCGACGGCATGTCGAGATAGCCGCGTACCACGCTGTCGGCAGTCAGGGCCGTCGGCTCGTCGAGGGTCGTCGAGCTCAGGCGGACGCCGTCCGGGCAGGCGGTGACTTCCGGATTCGGTCCGAGCGGGATCCGCACCACCCCGGCGTCGAGCAGCCCCAGCAACTGCTGGGAGCGCATGGGCGGCACGCCCGCCTCCAGCCGGTTGATGCGGCCCCGGACGCCTCCTTGGAACTCGATGTAGGAGTCGAGGGAGAGACCACCGAACTCGATGACCGAACGCAGCTGGTCGCGCAGGATGCGCAGCACCTCCTGGGCCGCCTTGACCGGGCTCCCCCCGGGTCGCAGGGCCTCGGTGAGGTCGTCCTCGATCATGTCGTAGACCTGGCTCTGGTAGTCGGCGGCCGACATGTATTCGCGGTCTGAACCGGCGAAGAGGTGGGCGGCCGGGTCGAAGCGTCCGAAGCGCGGCTCGAGAACGTCGACGGCCTTCTCGTAGTAACCGTCGACCCAGCCTTGCCGGAGGACGGCGCGCACTTCGGTCGATGCGACATCGCCCCCGGCCAGCGAGGCGGCCTGGATGTAGTAGCGCGCCTGCATCTCGGCGAAGATGAGCGGGAGAAGCTCGGCCCGGAAGTCCACGTGCCGCCGCACCGGCGACCCGCCGGGATTGGTCAGCGCCGAGAACTCTTCGGGGGTGCATACCACCGGCTGGTACTGGCCGTAGGGGTCGACGCCGGTGGCCGACTTGGCGCAGTACGGCGCGCCCGAGCGCGAGTAGAGGGTGATGCTCGGCTCTCGGCCGGACGGCACGTACCGCAAGCGTTCCGCCCGGTCGCCGCGGTCCTCGAAGGTTCCACCCCGTCCGATCGTCAGCGCGGTGAGGACGTCGAAGCCGACCAGGCCCATGCCGGCCACCGCGACCGAGGAGCCGGCCGGAGCGCTCTGGTCGAGGTGCTCGATGGGGTAGGCCCGCTGATAGTGCACGCCCCCGTCGGCCCCGGGCTCGTCGTTGAAGGTGTGCCCCGAGGTCAGCACAACGTGGTCGACGGCGAGGGTGGTGCCGTTGTCGAGCAGCACCGCCTCGCGCCCCTGCAGGGCCGGCGAGATATCGACGGCCGCCGCGTAGTGCCGGACGATCTCGAGGTTGGTCGGGGCGTAATCCACCAGCGTGTCGTAGAACCAGACCAGGTACTCGCCCATCAACCGCCGGGGCAGGTAGTCGGTGGGCTTGATGGGGTGGCCCCCGGCGCCGATCCGGCACTCGTGACCCACCCAGCGGTAGCCGCAGACCATCGCCCATTGGTGCAGGCCCACGGCGTACGGGGGCGGAGTGTCCCCGTCGGGGGCGGCGTAGAGGGAGAGCTGCCCGCAGGCGTTGTTGAGCACGAGGAAGTCGGGCTGCTCGGCGGAGTAAACCCCGCCTCCGAGCTGGGCGGGCTCGACCACGTGCACGCGCACCGGCGTCCCTGCCCGCCGGGCCCGGTTCACCGTCCGCTCCAGGACGCACAGGCCCCACGAGCCGAGCCCCAATATGGCCATCTCGATCATCGGGTGCGTCCCATCACGCCACCTCAGGTCGGCGGTCGTTAGCCGATCGCGGCGTTCGAGCCCGTTTCGACCGGCTTCCCTCGATCGCGTCCGCGGTGAGTCGGCGGACCGCGTTCACCAGGTCGTCGACATCGTGGGTCGTGGTAGCAAACGAGGTGACGAAGCGGACGACGCCTGGCTGCCAACGACCGTGGTAAAAGCTGTAACCGTGGTCCAGAAGTCCGTCGATCACCTGCTGGGGCAGGCGGCAGAAAATGATGTTCGCCTGTGGCGTCCCGGCAAGGCGGGCGCCCGGAATGGACTTCAGTCCATCTTCGAGCCGCGCGGTCATGGCATTGGCGTGCCTGGCGTTGCGCAGCCAAAGATCGTCGGTGAGATAGGCGTCGAGTTGGGCGGCGGCGAAACGCATCTTGGCGGCAAGCTGTCCGGCTCGCTTCGCCCGGAAGTTGAGCTCGGTGGTCAAAGAGCGTTTGAAGACGACGATCGCGTCGGCGGTGATGCTCCCGTTCTTGATGGCGCCGAAGGACAGCAAGTCCACGCCGGCGCGCCAGGTCAGCTCGGCGGCGGTGCAGCCCAGCGCGGCGACGGCGTTGGCAAGGCGGGCGCCATCCAGGTGAACGCGCAGGCCCCCGCCCTTGGCAATGCAGGCCAGGTGTCTGATCTCGGCAGCGGTGTACACCGCCCCGGTCTCGGTTGCCTGGGTCAGGCTCAACACGGAGGGCTGCACGGTGTGCAGGTCTCCGACCTTGCGGTTCACCGCGGCCTGCAACTCGTCGGCGTCGATCTTGGCGTTTTCCCCGCCAAGGACCATGAGTTTGGCGCCACCGGTGAAGAACTCCGATGCGCCGCACTCGTCGTTGTTGATATGGCTGTCGCGGTGGCATAACACGCCGCCCCATGGTGGGGTCAGCGCGGCCAAGCTCAATGCGTTCGCTGCCGTGCCGGTGGAAACGGGGAGCAGGTCGACTTCGCATTCAAAGATCTCGCTGAAGCGGCGTCGTGCGCTCGAAGTCCAACTGTCGGTGCCATAGGGCGGTGCCTGCCCAGACGCTGCCGCTGTGACTGCTGCCAGGATCTCGGGTGCACCACCGGCGGTGTTGTCGCTGGTGAAAGAGCGATATGGCGCCATGGCAATCACAGCCCCGGCCCGCTTCTTTCGGACGACAACGGCTGAACGACGGCAGTGACGCGTGCAGGCGGGCCGGGGTCGCCGGCCGTCACCGCCGGCAGTTTTGGCCGTGTAGCCACCAACGACATGTGCTCTCCTAACGGAAGCAGCCCAACCTGTGGTCGTCGCATCGGCGGTGAAACGCGAATATCTGGATACCGCCGATACACTGAAAGGATAGATTACATACCGATAGAAGGTTCTTCAACCTTTTGGACAACGTTCAGTCTTGGATGGCAAGGCTGGGTTGAGAGACCTCGGCGTTAGCTGCCCGCGAGCTGGGCGACTACGGGTGCAAAGGACTCCATTGCCTCAGCCGGCACCACGACGTTGCTGAAGCCCCACCTCTCGCGGCGCTTGAGCAGCTGCTCGCTCAATTCGTCCGGCGAGCCGATCAGGACGATCGGTAGTTCGAGCGCGTCTTCGCCCGGAAGGCCAAGCATGGTTGCGGTACGGGCAGCCGCGCGGCGGCTGGCGACGATCCTGGTGGCGAAGGCCACGATCTGGAACTCGATCGAACCGAACCGATCGGGCGCCGCTTCTCGTACCCAACTCAGGCAACGGTCGTAGCGATCGAGGGTGTCCTCGATCGGCGTGTCAGCGCTCTTGTCGCCAATGCCCAAGTTCGCGTTGATCCCAACGGTGTCGGCTTCCCGGGCCGCGAGCGTGAGCAACCGCCTGCTCCCGCCCCCAACCATGACGCGAGGTGGCGAAGCCGGGCGAGGATCACAGTGGGCGCCGCGCACCGCGTAATGCTTCCCGGCGAAGGTCGCCTCCCCCTCACTCCACAGCGTCTTCATGACAGTGAGGCTCTCGGCCAGCCGGTCCACGCGGACAGCCAGTTCGTCGAACTCGAGACCCGCCTGCTCGTAATCGTCACGGAGCCAGCCCGCGCCAAGACCCACTTCGACCCGCCCTTCGGCCGCCAAGCCGAGCGTGGCGATCTCCTTGGCCAAGACCACGGGTTGGCGGAAGTCGTTGTTCAGCACGAAGGACCCCACGTTCAGGGTGGAGGTCGCTTCGGCGGCCACCGTCATGGCGACCAGGGGCCCGAATTGGGCGTCAAGGTGGTCAGATGTGTACAAGCTCGAATAGCCGAGGTCCTCGGCCATCCGGGCCTGGTCCCGCCAAGCCGACATGGTTGGCGCCACCGCGGCATACGCGCCGAAACGAAACGGGAGCATTTATCCTCGACCTCCGCTACTCAGTTATGAAAGTCAGGCTTTAACCGACCGACAGTCATTGAATTCTGGACATATCATCCTTTATAGTACGCACTATGCCAGAAGCTGTACGGACAGTCTGTTCAAAATCTTCGCCGGCGGATATCGCGAAGGTGCTCAACGAAGACGGGTGTGTGGTCATCGCCGACCTCGCGCCTGCCGAGACGATGGATCAGATACGGGCCGAGATCCAGCCGTATCTCGCCGCAACCGGCGGGGGCAACACCGACTTCCTGGGCGAAACCACCCAGCGCACTGGCGCTCTGATCGCCCGGTCGGCGACCTCTCGCTCACTTATCACGCACCCGACGATCATCGACACGCTCGACCGCGTTCTGGGCGACCACGCCAGCACCTTCCAGATCGACCTGACGCAGCTGGTAACCATCGGGCCCGGTGAACCGGCGCAGATGATTCATCGGGATCAGTGGTCGTTCGATCGCTACCAGTTCCCCAGGGGCTTCGAAGCCGAAGTCGCAACCATGTGGGCCGTCACCGATTTCACCGAGGAGATGGGCGCGACCCGAATGGTGGTGGGCAGCCACCGGTGGGAGGACGATCCCGACGACGTGGACTTCGCGCTGTCCTCCCCAGCGGTCATGACCAAGGGTTCGGTCCTCATGTACACGGGCTCGATCTTCCACGGCGGGGGCGCCAACACCACCAAGACCAGCCGGATCGGGATGAACGTGGGCTATTCGCTCGGGTGGCTGCGACAGGAGGAAAACCAGTACCTCGCCTGCCCGCCCGAGATCGCCCGCACCCTCCCGGAAGGGCTACTCAGGCTGATGGGCTACCAGCGCGGCTCCTATTCCATCGGTTACGTGGACGACTTGCGAGAACCGCTGGACTGGCTATACGGCAACCGGGCGATGATCTCGGACTTCTACGGTTACCGCCGCACGGCTCGCAAGCGGCTCAAGCAGACCGGGAACTACGTTCCGCTCGCGAACGCTCAACCCGGCTGAACCCAACGTAAGTCGCTGTACCCCACAACGGCTCAAAAGTTGAGCCACGGCAAAGATACGAGGAAAGCGTGATACAGGACCAGATTCGTGAAGTGTTAGCTGCTCATGGCCGGATGGCGGCCGATCCAAACGAGGTGGACGATCGAGCAGATCTCTACAAGCTCGGCCTGACATCGCATGCGTCGGTCGATGTGATGCTCGCGCTCGAGGATGCATTCGACATCGAGTTCCCCGATGAAGTGCTCAAGAAGTCCACCTTTGAGTCCGTGCACAACATCGCGCAGGTAATTGAAGGCCTAGTCAAGTCAGCAGCGTGATGCAGCATCGGATCATTGAATTCCCCTGCTATCGCGACGATTACGGCGAGCACATGATGACCTTGCCGGACCAGGTCGACGGGCACCGCGTCCGCGTCGGATGCGATGTCATGGCCGTCGAGGAGATCGAGGACTCGCTGGCTGCCTTCGGCGACCGGTATCTCCGGAAGGTTTTTACGGCGAACGAAATCAACGACTGCCAGGGCCGCAACCGGGCGCACGGACTCGCAGCCCGGTTTGCCGCCAAGGAAGCAGTGATCAAGGCATTCGCAGCACCCGACATGCCGTTCCCGCTGCGCGAGATCGAGGTCAAGCGAGACGGTCCGCTGCCTGTGCTCTGTCTCAGCGGAGCGATCGCCGACCGGGCACAGCGCCAAGGTTGGCTCAGCTCGTCTCTGTCGCTTTCGCATGCCGATTGCCACGCATTGGCCGTCGTTGTCGTGGTCTGTGGACCGGCCGCCGACGATCCACAAGGTCCACGATGAACGCCGTCGCCGTCGACAGCGGGGCGGGCACTGTGACCCGCAGACATGATTCGGCTTGGGTTTGGATGATCGGCGCCTTGGGCGGCGCGCTCGCGGTTGCCGGAACCATTCTGGCCGATTTCGGCGCCGGTCCCGACGGTCTCGGGCAGGCGATCCGCTACACGGCGCGCTGGGCGTTCCTGTTCTTCTGGCTCTCCTATGCCGGCGGCGCGCTCGCGATTCTGTTCGGCCCCGCCTTTGCCGGTCTGGCCCGCCGGGCGCGATCGTTCGGCCTGGCCTTCGCCACCGCGCTTCAGGTCCATATCGGATTGGTCGTCTGGCTGGGTGTCGTCATCGGCCAGATTCCGCTGCAGGGCGGCTTGCTGTGCTTCTTCCTCGTCGCCCTGTTCTGCACCTATCTGCTCGTGCTGCTGTCCTTCGGAATCGGAATACGCAACCTGGGACGTCTGTGGCGGCCGGTGCTCTTCCTTGGGACGACTTACGTACTGATCGCCTTCGGCCGGGATTTTGTACTCGGCGCACTCGACCTGCAGACGCCGCAATGGGTCTACGTCGCCGAATACGTGCCGTTCGCCCTCTTGAGCCTCATCGCAATCCCGCTTCGCCTCGCCGCGTTTCTTCGACAGCACTTCGGCCTGCCTTTTGCCGCGCCAACGGCGGAACTCGACCAGGAGCCAGCGATATGCCATTGACGACCACAGAGGTGCCGACATTTTTCGGACCGTCTGATTCGCCATTGTTCGGCGTGCTTCATCTGCCGGTCGACAACCAGATCAGGGGCGGGGTGCTGATCTGCGGATCGCTCGGGAAAGAGGGGATGGACAGTGCCCGGCTACACCGGGCCCTCGCCGACGATCTGGCCGGCCGCGGTTTCGGCGTGCTGCGTTTTGACTATTTGGGCCTCGGTGATTCCGCATACGCTCAGGGCCGCGATGACGCGGTGGCCAACTGGGCGGCAAGCGTGGGCCACGCGCTCGACTACCTCACGCTGATCGGCGCAGAGCCGGCGACCGCCATTGGCATCCGCGCCGGGTGCCTGATCCTCCAGGAGCACTTGCGTCAATCCCACAAGGTCAACCGCGTGGTCTACCTCGATCCCGCTGGCACGGGTAGGCGTTACCTTCGAGAACACACCACGCTGTTCCGGTTGGCGGCGGGCGAAGATCCTGTGACGCCCGGTGAGGTGTTGGTCATCGGCGGGCGGTTCAGCGACCACGCCGCCGCAGAATTCTCCGCATTGCGGATGAATGCCGACCCGGTTAGCGCGTGCGGCGTCGACAAGATACTTCTGGTCGGACGACCGGCCGAGACCGACAAGCACCTCACCGCCTTGGCGTCGGCCGAGGAAGTTGAGTCGATCGTTACCGGCGGGCTGCCGGAATGCGCCCGGCCGAGGTTGTTTTTGGCGCCGATCCCGGTCGCCGCGGTCGATTCGGTCGTCGAGTGGATCGACGCAAACGTTCCGTTTCGCACGCAACCTGCCGTTCCCCAATACCTGACAACGGTGACGATGCCGTCCGACGGGCCTGGCGGGGTCGACGTTGTCGAGAGCATCGAGCGAATCGAGCCGAATGGCCTGTTCGCCATCCGCACGCGCCCCCGACGCCGTAGTCCGGCGGCCGCAAGGACGGTGTTGTTCTTCGTGACGGCGAAGGACTCGCACGTAGGACCCGCCCGGGAGTGGGTCGAACTGTCACGCCGCATTGCAGCGACCGGGTCACATGCGGTGCGCTGGGACCCGGCAGGACTGGGCTTGTCGGGTCAAGTCACCCGGGACCCATGGCGTTTCGGGTACACCAGGGCTGACATCGCCGACTCAATAGCGATGGCCAGACATGCGTGCCAAGACGCCGGGGAACTCGAGCTCGTCGGTGTCTGCTCTGGCTCGTGGTACGCCGCTCATACCGCCCGCAACATTGGTGCCCGGTCGGCGATCCTGGTCAACCAGCGGCCGTGGAATTGGCGCATCACCCCCACCTTGCTGGGGCAGTGGGACGCGCGGAGGAAAGCGCTAAGCGCCGACGCGGCCAGTGACACCGTCGCCGGCACTGGCGCATCCATGACAAACCGCCTCAAAGCGCTTCTCAACGCGCCCCGGGAGCCGATGAAGAGTTTCATACACAGCCGCCTCCCGCGATACCTGTTGCGCGTGTTGAGCTGGATCGGACTCCTGTGGCTACCGGAGGATGTTCTGACCACGCTTGCCCGTCGTGGTATCGACGTGACGCTGATTGCGTCGCCCCAAGACGCAGACGAGTTCACTGCCAGGGGTGGTCGGGCAGCCCTGCAACGGTTGCAACGGACCTCGCAGCCGCCCCGCCTGATCGCCACTGCCCTCGGCGATCATTCCGCCTATCACCCGGCGATCTTGGCGGCGATCCGCGACGCGGTGTTACCGGTTGCTGCCGTTGCCCATTCGGAGACATCCTCCTATCGGGCGTCGCACGCGATTGAGAGGCGACGGATTTCGGTCGGAAATGCGTGAGCCGCGCCTCAGTGTGCGATCAGATCTGCGGCGAGGTCCTCTTCGTCAGAACGGATAGTGCCCGGAGACGCCGAGCGTAGCTCCCAGTGCGCGACTCCGCCGTCCGGAACAGTCAACTCCCCAGTGGCGAGTGCCTCGTCGATCAGGGCCCGCACCCGCTGCTCGTTCGCCGGTTCGGTGGCGAAAACCACACGCAGCGTTACGGTTTCCCCCGCTGGAACATTGGTTACGTAATGCGGTGCGAGCGGGCACGGTGGTTGATGGTCCCAGCCGCCGCACAACGCCTTGGTGATCGCGCCGCCGAGAGCATCCGGACTATCGTTGTGCCGCATCGCGACAAGTGCGTCGTGGGCAAAGGCTTTGCGTGCCATGAGAACCCATCTAACGCCGCGGCGAGCGGTCTTACCAGTCTGGTTGCGACACGGTCACGGATGCGTACCTATTGAAAACTCGAAAGTCGCAGCCACCTCATTCGCCTCTATCGTCACATGAGCAACTGCGGACGTCAACGTGGACGGCTCGCCCCGGGAGAGGTGGGACATGTCGGCGATTCGTCGAATCATTTCGGCCTCGGTGGCCTCGGCAACCGTTATCGGCCTCATCGTGCCGGTCGGCTCCGCACCACCGGCGCTGGCTGCGGCATGCAGCGCCCCGGAGGCGAACGTCCCGCCGCCCGCCGGGATGCCGAACATTCCCTCGCCCGGGCCGGTTGTGCCGCCGACGGGCCGTCGGCCACGCGGTGCGAACGACAACGCGCCGCTACCCAAACTGGGTCCGCTGATTTCCTCGCTGCTCAAGGCGATACCCCAGCGGCCGGCGCAGCTCCAGGCGGCGGTAACACCCGTGCCCCCGGTACCGGGCGCGGCCGTCCCGCAGTCGCCGGACGCCAATCAGGTTGTCCCCGAAGCCGTCCCGGTGCCGCCGGCCCCGCCGGCCGGCATCGCGGGTGCTCCGACGTCACTCGTCGACTTCGTGACCGGGCCGAACAGCCCGAACAGAACGCTGCAACGCTTCGGCATCTCCGGCACAGATCTCGGGATTCCTTGGGACAACGGTGATCCCGCTAATCGCCAGGTCCTGATGGCCTTCGGTGACACCTTCGGCTACTGCGCCATGCACGGCCAGCAGTGGCGATACAACGTCCTTTTCCGCAGCCAGGACCATGACCTCTCGCACGGGATTCACGTGGCCGACGGCGTCCCCAACAATCCGTACTCCGGCTCACCGGTATGGGCGCCTGGCCTTTCCAAGCAGGTCCTCAACAGCATCCACAAGGCGGGGCACGAGACCGGAATCATTCCGACGTCCGCGATTTCGCTCGGGCGAACCCAGTACATGAGCTTCATGTCGATCAAGAACTGGGGCCGCGATGGCGAATGGTCGACTAACTACTCCGGAATCGCGCGCTCTCTCGACAACGGCCAGACGTGGGGCGTCTACCCGGGCACCATCAGGCTCGCCGCGGCGGACACGGTGCCCGGCGGACGGTTCTTCCCCGGCAACGAAAACTTCCAGATGGCTGCGTTCATGCCGGGCAAGGACGGCTACCTGTATTCGTTCGGAACCCCGCCCGGCCGCAGTGGTGCGGCGTTCCTGTCCCGCGTCCAGCCGGGTGCGTTGCCGGATCTCGGCAAGTACCAGTACTGGAACGGCGAGGGTAGGGGATGGGTCCCGGTGGACCCGGCCGCCGCGACGCCGATCTTCCCCGGGCCGGTCGGCGAGATGTCGGCGCAATACAACGACTATCTGAAGCAGTATCTGGTGCTCTATACCAACGGCGGCAACAACGACGTGATCGCCCGCACCGCGCCGAAACCGGAAGGACCGTGGAGTCCCGAGCAGCCGCTGGTCTCGTCATTCCAGATGCCCGGCGGCATCTACGCGCCGATGATCCACCCCTGGTCCAACGGCAAGGACTTGTACTTCAACCTGTCGCTCTGGTCGGCATACGACGTGATGTTGATGCACACCGTGCTGCCCTAGCTACGCCGGCAGATCGAAGCTCATATCTACCGTCGTTCCCGACGGCGTGCAGTCCATCTCCAGCCAGTTGCTTACCGCGCGAATCAGCAATAGCCCGCGTCCGCGCACACCGGGGTCGACGGCAGCCGGCTTCCAGGATCCGCCGTCGGTGACCTTGAGATGAACTCGTGCGCCGTCGTTTTCGCCGTCAACCCGGACCTTGCCCGGCTTGCGCTGCCGGTAGCCGTGCTCGATGCTGTTGGCGCACGCCTCGTTTGCGGCCAGCACGATGTCGGCGACCTGCTCTTCGGGTACCTCGGCGGACTGCAGCCACGCGGCGAGCTTGTGCCGGATCTCGCTGAGATCATCAGCGGTGACCACCCGGTCTATCACCAGCTGTGGGTACGGTCGCCGATAGACGACGATGGCGATGTCGTCGTCGTACCCGCCTTCGGGCGCAAGTGCGCTCAGCGCCGAGTCCGCGACGTCGTCGACGCTCAGGTGCGATCCACTCGCCACCGTCGCGCTGAGGTGCGCGATCCCCTCGTCGAGCGAGACCTCGCGTCGTTCGACCAGGCCGTCGGTGTAGAGCATCAGCGTCGAGCCGGGTGGCAGGATCACCGACGCTTGTGGACGAGACTTCTTGCGGTGCACCGCTAACGGCACCGAACGGGCATCCGTGATCAGCGTCGGCGCTTCCTGCGGCGCGGCCAGCACCGCGGGCAGATGGCCGGCGCAGCTGTAGGAGAACTCGCCGGAATCGGTGTCGAGAATCGCCAGAAAAACCGTGGTGCAGAACGCATCTGGGATCAGCTCGGCCACCGAGTCGAGCTCTTCGAGCAGCCTGGCCGGCTCGGCGCCGGTCAGCAGCAGCGCACGCGCGGAGGCGCGGAGTTGACCCATCACCGCCGCGGCGGCCAGACCGCGCCCTACACAGTCGCCGACGATGATGCCGATCCGGTGATCGCCGACGCGCAGCACGTCATACCAGTCACCGCCGATTTCAAGCGGTGGAACCGCCGGCTCGTAGCGAACTGCGAAGCCGGGCGGTAGTTCGGTGGGCGCCAGCATGGCGTGCTGCAAGGTCAGCGAGGTTTCGCGAGCCGCCTCGAATTGCCGCACGTGCTGGATCGCCAGTCCGAGGTGGCCGACGAGCACGGTGACCAGCAGGCGGTCCTCCGCGCTGACCCGTCGGGGCACCCGAAGCTCCAGCCACAGCGCGACGCCTCCTCCGCCGGTGAGGACGGCGACGATTCCGTTCGATTGTCCTGGGGCATCAGGGCTTTCGATGGGCTGGACCGTGAGCGGGAGCTGGTGGCGCGCTTGCTGGAAGATATCCCGCAGCGGCTCATCGAGTTGCCGCCAATCAGTCACGGTCTTGTCGCCGGCCACTTGAATGGTTGGCTCGGCGCCGCTGGTGGGCCATACCGCGGCCACTACCCGGTGCACGTCGAGCGCCAGTCGACACTCGTCGAGGGTGATCGACAGAACCTCCGACATGCTCTTGGCGACGCTGACCGCAGTCGCCAACCGCAGCACGGCGCTTTCCCGCGCAGCGAAAGCCCGTTCGGCAGTGATGTCCCGAAGGGTGCCGACGAACACATCGCCGTCCGCGGCATCGGCGTTGACTCGGTTGATGTTTGCGGCTACCCACACCAGCCGGCCGTCGCGATGACGGATCGGGGTCTCGTACTGGACCTGGTTGTGTTCGCTCATCCGGGACTGCTGTGAGAGGGCCGCCTTCGCGTCGACCAGCCACGGAAACGGCCAGTGGTAGGGCAGGCCGTCGGCCGGGTAGCCGGTGAGCTTGGTGAACGCTTCGTTGACTTCGACCACGGCCCCGGTGGGATCGGATACGAAGAATCCTTCCTGCAGGGAATTCACCAGCGCAGTGCGGAACTCGTCGCGGTCTGCGAGGTCTTCGGCGCGAGCCCGCTGTTCCTCGTAACGCTTTGTGCCATCCCGGAATCCACGCGCCACGACGTCGAGCGGGGCCAGCGTCTGCAACAGGAAGGCCAGCGCCACCGCCCCGTCGAAGTCCGGAAACTGCTCTTGAACCAATTGGCGGACGAACTGAGAGTGGTTCTCGACGATCTGCAGCATGCTGATGTCGTCGTGCACGGCTCGCCGCCCGAGCTCATGTCCGACCGCAAGGTCTTTCTCGCTGCGCGTCGTCAGGTAACCGCGCAGCGCGCCGGCGTAACGGAGGTCGAAGTCGTCGCGTGTCATCCGGACACACCTCGGTGCCGCGCGGTAAGCACCATCGCGTCGTCGCTGTCCTTGGCGTGGCTGTGCAGAATCTGCTCGGCGATCGCCAGGGCCGGTGCGCCGAAGTCGATGTCGTCCAGATGGTTTTCGGCGATGCCGTCACTGGTGACGACGAGTAGATCGCCCGGCCGCATCGGGAGATTCTGCGCTGCAACCACTTCGGGTATCCGGTAGCCGACGATGCCGCCGGCCAGGCGCACCGACGATCGCACCTCGACGCCGGCCGGATGTTTGGCCACCAGGTCGGCCGCGACGTTGCCGACTCCGACCCAGCTGAGGGTGTCCGTCTGAAAGTCGATGCGGGCCAACGTCATCGCCACACCACGTGTGTTCGACAGGCCACGGTGACAGGACTGAACCAGCATGTCGAGCGGATCGCCACGGGCATCACCGAGCATCTGCACGCCGCAGTCCGCCGCCTCGGCGGCCGGCGCACCGTGCCCGAGGCCGTCCAGGACGCCGATCAAGGCGGCGGTACCGTTGACGTCGACCGCGATCGACCGGTCGCCGCACAGGGCTTGGCCCGGCAGCGGGCGCGACGTGGCCGCCCATTCGATCGGCCCCAGCCAGCCATGCTCAGCCATTGTTCGGAATCCACTTCCACATCTCGATCGTCGTGCCCTGACCCGGCGTGGATTCCACGATCAAACGGTCCATCAGCCGGCGAGCGCCCGGTAATCCCAGCCCCAGTCCCCGGCCGGTGGAATAGCCATCCTCCATTGCCCTTTCGATGTTCGCGATACCTGGGCCATCGTCTTGGGCCCGCACCACAAGAGCCTGTCGGCCTTCGCGATCTTGGACAGCAACCCGGATCGCTCCGTAACCGGCATAGCTGGTGATGTTGCGGGCGACTTCGGAGATCGCCGTTGCGATCATCGTGACGTCGGTCAAGGAGAAGCCGAGTTTGTGAGCCAGTTGATGGCCGGCCGTGCGCGCGGCGACTATGTCGTCGGGGTGGCCTACGTCGACGACGACGTCATCCGACACCGTCACGTCCGATCGGTTTACGGGGCGCGAGTCGTCGGTTCAGCAGCGCCAGGCCCTCTTCCAAGTCCAGCGCGGTGTCCATGTCCTCAAAGAGGATGCCCAGCTGCACCATCGAGAAGGCCACCTCCGGCTGCAGGCCCACGATCACGGTGTGTGCGCCGCGCAGCCGGGTCATCCGCGCGATCGTCTGCAGCGATCGGGCAGCGAATGAGTCCAGCACATCGATGGCGGTGACGTCGACGATGATGCCTTGCGCGCGGTATTCGGTCACCCGCTGCATCAGGCGTTCCCGGAACAGTTCGGTGTCAGAGTCGGACAAGGCGTTTCGCACCGTGGCGATGAGAATCTGTCCCTGCTTCAGGATGGGTACTGGCATGAGACTTTCGCGACGATCGTGGCGATTAGGTTGTCTGCTCACCGGCGCGTGTGACTTCGTAACCCAGCAGGTGCTCGGCCTCCTCGATGCCGCCCTGCAGGTCGCCGACGGCGTTCATCTTGGAGAGATCCAGCCCGATCGTCACCAGCGTGAGTGCGATCTCGGATGACAGACCGGTGATGATCACGCTGGCACCCATCAAGCCGGACGCGTCGACGGTCTGCACGAGGTGGTTCGCCACCGTCGAGTCGATGGTGGGCACACCGGTGATGTCGATGACGACGACCTTGGCCCGGTTGGCGCGAATAGCCCGCAGCAGTTGCTCGGTGACCTGGCGCGCGCGCTGGCTGTCGAGTACACCGATGATCGGCAGGATCAGCAACTGCTCGCGCACCTGCAGCACCGGCGTCGACAGCTCACGGATGGCCTCCTGCTGCTGTCGGATGATGCGCTCGCGTTCCTGCACGAAGCCGACGGCGACGGTGTTGGCGATCCGGTTGGCCGCGGGCTCGTAGGCGTCGAGCACCCGATTCAGCAGGTCGAAGTCCGTCTGGTACTTCTCAAACAGCGACCTGGCCAGCACGTCGCGCAGCAGCAGCACGATGCCGACGACCTCATTGGTTTCCACGCCACGGGGAATGATGCGTTCGGACAAGTCGCGTGCGTAGTCCTGTAGCGCCTCGACGCTACCGGTCTCGAGTACCTCGACGTAGCTGTCGTACACCGTCGTCGCCTCGGAGAAGATCTCCTCGGGCGACATCGCCGTGAGCAACTCGGCCTCGGTGATCCGGCGGGCCCATTCCTCGCGCAACGCCGTACGGTTTTGTCTCAAGTGCTGCACCAACTGCGGCAGCAGCAATCCCGCACCCGAAACTGCCGACGGCTGGCCGGCGCCGCCCGCTGACGAAAGATCTGTTGACTGATCCGACATTGACCCTCCCGGACCTCCGCGTTGGACACCAGTCCCGCGCATCAGACTAACTGAGCGTCGCGGCGACGGCCGTTGAAGTACTATTTCAGCGAATTTGCGACGGCGGAGAGGGTCGGCACCGATCCGCCACGAGCGACCTGACTGCAGATGAAGGATGGCCGTTGTCTGCTGCGGACCCGATCACTACCTCTGTCGCGCACCGGGAAGGTGTCGCGGTGGTGAGCATCGGCGGCGAAATCGATTTGAGCACCGCGCCTGCCTTTGAAGCGGCGATAGCGGAAGCGCTCGAGGAAGATCCAACCGCCCTGGTGCTCGAGCTTTCCGGCGTGCGCTTTATGGCATCGGTAGGTCTGAGGATATTGGCGACCACCCAGGAAAAGATTGGCAAGACGAGCCAGGTCGCCGTGGTGGCTGACAATCCGGCGTCGAGCAGACCTATCCAGTTGACCAGCCTGGACAACGTCATCTCGTTGTACCCGACGCTGGATGAGGCATTGAGCGCGCTGGCTCCAACTCCCGACTAGCGCTTACGGGCGCAGCACTTGACGGGCGATCGCATACTTGTGCACTTCGGTCGGGCCGTCGTACAGCCGGAACGCCCGCATATCGGAGAAGATCATCCCAACCGGTGTCTCGTCGGAAATGCCGATGCCGCCAAGGATTTGGACGCAGCGGTCGGCGACCTTGAACAGCTCCTCTGATACGTAGGCCTTGACCATTGAGCTCTCGTGTCGGCCGGTGCCCCGATCACCGGTATCCAGGGTCCAGCAGGCCCACCAGATCGCGAGTCTGCATTGCTGCAAAGCGATTTCGTTGTCGGCGATCATGAAGCTCACGCCTTGATGCTCACCGAGCGTCTTGCCGAACGCGGTGCGCTCGCGGGCGTGCTGTACCGCGATCGACTGGGCGCGACAGGCCGCACCGAGCCAGCGCATGCAGTGCGTCAGCCGCGCCGGCGCCAGCCGCATCTGGGCATAGCGGAATGCGTGGCCAACCTCGCCGAGCACCGCCGAAGCGGGCAGCCGTAAATCGGTGAACCGTACGACGCCATGGCCTTCGACGTAGTTGCGGTCCATGGTGTTCATCACCCGCTCGATCTCGATGCCCGCGGTGCCACCCTCACAGAGGAACAGTGTCGGGCCGTCCGGGCCGTGCGGATTCGGGGCGACGCGGGCCATGATGATCCACGTCCGGGCGCCGTTGGCGCCGGTGATCAACCACTTGTGGCCGTTGATCACGTAGTGGCTGCCGTCGAAGTCCGCCGTGGTGGCCAGCTGGTTGGGATCCGAACCGGCGCCGCCGGGTTCGGTCATCGCGAACACCGACCGCTGTCGACCGTCGATCACCGGCACCAGGAACTGCTCGACCTGCTGGTCGTCGGCGACCCGGCCCAACAGAAACATATTGCCTTCATCGGGAGCGGCGCAGTTGAGCGCGATCGGGCCGAGCGTCGACCAACCGGCGGCCTCGAACAGCACCGCCTGATCGCGGTGCGACGGCTCGCGGCCGCCGAAACGCTTGGGCGCCTGGAAAGTCAGCAATCCCGCGCCGCGAGCCAGCTCCACCAGCTCGGTGCGCAGCGCGCCGTCGGGACCGTGGCGGGTCAAGCGAGGATCGGTCTCGTACGGCACGATCTTGTCGCTGACGAACGCGCGGATTTGGTCACGTAGCGCCGCGGTGTCGGCGGGTATGTCGAAATCGATCATGCGGTGTCCATCAATGTGAGTGCCTGTTCGAACAATCGCACGGTGGCTTCGTGGAGCAGGTCGCCGACTTCCTGCGGTGCCTTGCCGGCGCTGGCCCTGGCCAGCGTGCCCTCCAGCACGATGCCCAGCTTGAAGCAGGCCAGCACCGTGTACCAGGTGATGTGCGACAGGTCGCGGGTGGTGTTGCGGGCGTACTGCTCCACCAGGTCGCTGGTCGCGGCCAGCCCGCCCTTGTCGAAAAGCGTGCCGCCGAACGCCGCGGACTGTCCCCAGGTGGCCAGCAGCCAGCCGAGATCGAGCAGCGGATCGCCGATCGTGGACATCTCCCAGTCGACGATCGCGACCACCTCGGGCCCGGTGCGAGAGAACATCACATTGGCCGCGTGGTAGTCGCCGTGCATGATGCCCGGACTCCACTGGGCCGGCCGGCCTTGTTCGAGCCACCTGGCGACGTCGTCGACGCCGGGAATGTCTGGGCCGGGATAGTTTTCGAACTCCTTGTAGGACTCCAATTCCGAAAGCCAGCGTGGCACTTGGCGTTCCAGGAAACCGTCCGGCTTGCCGTAGTCGCTGAGCCCGACCGCGCCATGGTCGACCGCTCCGAGTTTGGCCAGCGCGTCGGCCATCGACAGTCCCATCTTGAATCGCACCGCCGGGTCGGCGGCATGCAGCTCCGGCAATTCCTGGCCGGCGTTGAACCCGTCGATGGGCTCCATCAGATAGAAGACCGCGTCGCCGAGCACGGCAGGGTCGTCGCAGCGGGCGATCAGGTGAGGATGTGGCACGTCGGTCCCGGCCAACGCAGCCAGCACCTGCGTCTCCCGCATGATCACGACGTTGCTGCGCGGTCGCAGATGCTTGGGCCCACGGCGCAGCACATACGGCCGGCCCGATCGGGTGAACCGCAACATGATGTTCTGCGTTCCGCCGGTGATCGGGGACACCTGCTCCAGCGGGCCATCGCCTAGCCCCTGCTGCGACATCCACTCGGCCAGGCCGTCCGGGGCGGTGAGCTCCTCCACGAAGCTGAAGCTACTACGGGGCGGGATCTGCAAAAATCGTGGTATGTCGACATCCGTCATCGAGCGTTGGATCTCGATCATCAAGACCGGTCGTACAAACGAGCTGGACGCCCTGCTCGCCGACGACGCCGTGTTCTACTCGCCGGCGGTGTTCACCCCGCAGGAAGGTCGTGACAAGACCGCGAAGTACCTTAAGGCCGCCGCAAAAGTCTTCGGTGATAGCGACTTTCACTACACCGGACACTGGTACGAAGAGAGGTCGGCGATCCTCGAGTTCGCCGCGACCATCGACGGTGTCTACGTCAACGGGATCGACATGATCCACTGGGACGACGACGAGCGGATCGTGTCGTTCAAGGTGATGATCCGGCCGCTGAAAGGGTTGCAGGCGATCATGCCGTTGATGGCAGAAGCGTTGCAGCAGTAGCCTTATGACGGATCGACCGGCTCGGCTGAGCGACGTTCACGAGATCGCCGCAGGCATGCCGCACACCAAGCGCATCGAGGGCCCCAAGGGCAACGCGATCTACCAGGTTGGCGGGAAGTCGTTCGTCTTCTTCCGCACGCCGCAACCTGACGCCGCAGATCCCGAGACCGGCGAACGGTACGCCGACGTGATCATGATCTGGGTGGACTCCGAGAGCGACAAGATGGCGTTGGTGCAGGACCCGCAATCGCCGTTTTTCAGCACCAACCGGTTCGACGACCACCCGTCGGTGCTGATCCGTGCTGCCCGGT
The DNA here is from genome assembly GCF_049278535.1 of Mycobacterium sp. GTDB lineage: Bacteria > Actinomycetota > Actinomycetes > Mycobacteriales > Mycobacteriaceae > Mycobacterium. The sequence goes on from NZ_JBAPMI010000094.1 coordinate 25,130, forward strand.
TGGCAGACGTCAGCAGAACGGAACTCGCAGAGCTCATTCAAGATGGCTGGTTGTCACGGGCGTCGAAACGCCGTGCAGAACAGTGGATCGCCGCGCACCGCTGACGATCCTCGGCCCAGCTTTCTCACAGCCGGCACGCGTAGTGTCCGGTACTGGCTACTAACGGGAGGAAATGCGATGCCGCGGACCGACAACGATTCCTGGGAGATCACCGAGAGCGTTGGGTCGACGGCGCTGGGGGTGGCCGCGGCCCGGGCCGCTGAAACCGAGAGCGCGAACCCACTGATCCGGGATCCGTTCGCGCGCGCGTTTCTGGAGGCGGCCGGCGAAGGTATGTGGAGTCTGACCGCTGATCCAAGGTTGTCGGCCCAGATCAAGGAGCGGGCTCCCGATCTGCAGGCTCACATGCAGGTGATGGTCGATTTCATGGCGGTGCGCACCGCGTGGTTCGACGAGTTCTTCCTCGACGCGGCCTCATCCGGTCTTCGTCAAGTCGTCATCCTCGCCGCAGGTTTGGACGCGCGCTCCTGGCGGCTGCCGTGGCCGGACGGGACCACGGTGTACGAACTGGACCAGACGAAGGTTCTGGATTTCAAGTCGAGCACCCTGCAACGCCGCGGTGCGCAGCCGACCGCACAGTTGGCGAGCGTTGCGGTGGATCTCCGTGAAGACTGGCCAACGGCATTGCGGGAAGCGGGCTTTGACGCATCCCTGCCGACGGCGTGGTCGGCCGAGGGGCTGCTGCGCTACCTGCCCGCCGCGGGGCAAGATCTGCTGTTCGAACGGATCGACTCGCTGAGCGTGAGCGGGAGCCGGCTGGCGACCAACGCCCCCGCGAAGAGCGCAGTTGACCCTGAACTGCTGGCGAGCCAGCGCGCGCAGACGAAGCGTTTGCGCGCGGCGGCCGCCGAGGTGCTCGACGCGGAGATCCCCGACGTCGAAGACCTCTGGTACCCGGAGGAGCGCACCGACGTAACCGACTGGCTGAGCGCGCACGGCTGGGATGCGTCGCAGATCGGCATGGCCGATCTGCTGGCCCGGTACGGGCGCCCAATCCCCGGCGACGATGTGCTGCCGCCAACAGTTTTCGTGTCCGCGCGGCGATCCTGATTTGCTGAGCCGGTAAGGCCACATGGGCCGGGCCATTTCAGGCCGCTTGATTTTCCTGTACCCGGGTACCTTTATTACGCAACGAATTTGGTAAACCCGCTGAACAGCGCCAAGGACGACCCGGGTTCCTTGTCGGTGTTTCAGATGTTGCGTCCAAATGTTTGGACATTTGACGCCCTGGGTACCTTAGCTCTGCTCTACGGTTTTGCCCGACATTGATGGAGGTCAGGATGCGTGGCGGAGGTTTAATAAGTGCGATTGTGGTGGTCTGGTTGGTGATTGGCGTCATAGCCGCATTTCAACGGGACTACCTGAAGAACACAGATCAAAACTGTGCCTCTCTTGGCACTATCGCAGTCACGGTAATTGCGGGTCCCCTGAACTACGCGGGTGTCAACCCGAAGGTGACCGATTGTCATCTGCCGCAACCCAGTTCGATGCCCGCCATGGACATCGACAACCTGATTGGAACGGAGGCGTCATGATCGCCCTGGGCATCATCCTGCTGATCCTGGGATTCGTCCTCAAGGTGGCTGTGCTGCAAACAATCGGCATCATCTTGCTGGTTATCGGGGCGGTGCTGTGGGTCCTCGGTTCCGTCGGCCGTCCGGTCGGCGGCAGGCGCTACTGGTACTGACGCTTTACCAAATCAAACCGCTCATTTGAACATTGAAATGGAGTAATCATGATTGTGCTCGGGATCGTTTTAATCGTCATCGGATATTTCGTGCCAAGCCTCAGCATCTTGTACACGATCGGCGGCATTCTCGTGGTCATCGGTGTGATCCTGTGGATTCTCGGCGCCGCCGGTCGCCCGGTAGGTGGTCGAAAAGTCTGGTATTGAGCCGCTGACCCCTCGAGGTTGGCTCACAGCTGGGACATAGACGACCCATAGCAATGCCTCATCGGGCTGCGCATACTGGGTAGTTGTGAGCCAACCCCAAGCCCCCGTCGAGCGCGTCGTCATGCGTCGCGCGGACGGTAATCCAATCAATGTGCTGGTGGTCGACGACGAGGCCGTCCTCGCCGAGATGGTATCGATGGCTTTGCGTTACGAAGGCTGGAACATCGCCACAGCCGGTGACGGCGCGGCAGCCCTGGACGCCGCGCGATCGCAACGGCCGGACGTCGTCGTTCTTGACGTGATGTTGCCCGACATGAGTGGTCTCGACGTATTACGGAAACTCCGCGAGGAGAGCCCGCAACTCCCGGTGCTGCTGTTGACCGCAAAGGACGCCGTCGAGGACCGCATCGCCGGACTCACCGCCGGCGGCGACGACTACGTCACCAAGCCGTTCAGCCTGGAAGAAGTGGTGCTGCGATTGCGGGCATTACTGCGGCGCACCGGAGTGACGACGGAGGACAGCGGCGCACAGCTCGTCGTCGGCGATCTGGTGCTGAACGAGGACAGCCACGAGGTGACCCGCGCCGGTGAGCCAGTTTCCTTGACGTCCACCGAGTTCGAGCTGTTGCGCTTCATGATGCGCAACTCCAAGAGAGTGCTGAGCAAGGCACAGATCCTGGACAGGGTGTGGAGCTACGACTTCGGTGGCCGCTCCAACATCGTCGAGCTGTATATCTCGTACCTGCGCAAGAAGATCGACAGCGGGCGCGAGCCGATGATCCATACGTTGCGCGGCGCCGGCTACGTCCTCAAGCCGGCTCGCTAGCCATGGGCGGGGCTTCGTCCCTTCGCTTTCGGTTGTTGGTCGGCCAAGTCGTGGTCCTTGCCATCGTGTGTGTCGGGATCGGCGCGGCGACCGAGCTCGCGCTGTACCGATACCTGGTCGCACAGCTCGATACTCAGCTGAACGACGCCTCACAACGCTCGGTGCGGATATTCGCCGAGCCGCCGTCGGCGCCGTGGCGGCATCACCTGCGGCCCTTCCCGCGGCCGGGCCCGGGTCCGGTTTTTCTGGATGCTCCCGGCCAGCCGGTGGGTATGGTCGCGGCTGTCGTGAGCAAGGGCGCCGGGATTGACGCCGGCTATCTGACCACGGCCGGGGGTCGTGCCGCATTGACCGACACCGCACGATCGGAGTTGAGCGCTATCCCGGTCAACCGTTCACCGGTGACCCGCGATGTCGACGGCTTGGGACGTTATCGGGTGGTCGCAGCGATCGCCCGGCGCAGCGGCGACGTGGTCATCACCGGCCTGTCCATGTCCGACGTCGACGCGACGATGATCCGCGTCCTGCTGATCTTCGGTGTCGTCACTGTGATCGCCGTGGCGGCCGCCACCACCGCCGGCATCGTGATCATCCGGCGCGCGCTGGCGCCGTTGCGCCGAGTGGCCCAGACCGCCGGCGAGGTCGCCGATCTGCCACTGGACCGCGGCGAAGTCGCACTGCCGGTGCGGGTGCTCGAGTCAGATGCCAACCCGCGCACCGAAGTTGGTCAACTCGGCTCCGCGCTCAACCGGATGCTCGACCATATCGCCGGCGCGCTGTCTGCCCGGCAGGCCAGCGAGACGCGGGTGCGCCAATTCGTCGCCGATGCCAGCCACGAGCTGCGCACCCCGTTGGCCGCTATCCGCGGTTATACCGAGCTGGCCCAACGAGTAGGAGACGACACCGACGCGGTGGCGCATGCGATGAGCCGCGTGCAGTCCGAAACCGAGCGAATGACTCATCTCGTGGAGGACCTACTGCTGCTGGCCCGGCTGGACTCCGGCCGCCCGCTGGAACGCGAATCGGTGGACCTGTCGCGGGTGGCCGTCGATGCGGTCAGCGACGCGCATGTCGCCGGTCCGGACCATCAGTGGGAGCTCGTTCTACCCGAAGAGCCGGTGACGGTCTTAGGCGATGCGGCCAGGCTGCATCAGGTGTTGGCCAACTTACTGGCCAACGCCCGCGTGCATACCGCTGCCGGAACGGTGGTGACCACGCGATTGCATTCGGACGCAACGCATGCCGCGCTGAGCGTGCGCGACAACGGGCCCGGAATACCGGAGCAGCTGCAGTCGGAAGTGTTCGAGCGATTCGCCCGTGGCGATACATCGCGATCCCGCAAGGGTGGCAGCACGGGACTGGGCCTGGCTATCGTCTCCGCGGTGGTGAAGGCACACAACGGCACTATCACTTTGGACAGTGCGCCTGGGCACACTGAATTCATTGTGAGACTGCCGCTGGCTGATGCCTGAAACCCAAGACACACAACAGGGTTGGACGCCATGGGGGCCAAACCCATAGGCGCGACAGCGACGCCGGGTCATCGCTGTCGCACCGGTGCGATTCGATTGAGGCCTTGCCCTAGAGACTGGGGCCCTAGGGGCAGGTCACATCGATTTCGAAGGGCTTGTTGACAGGCTGCATCGGGTTGGCCATGTCCACCCCGGTCGCGGTCCCGCTGATCTTGTACTTGCTGCCGTCCTTGGTGGCGGTGGCGTTGCCCGCGCCGGGAACGCCCGGGGTGTAGCCAAGCGTCACGCCGCCGACGTTGCCCAGCCCGACCGACTTCACCGACGGAGGGGAGGCGTCGGTCAATACCACGCCGATGCCGGTCTGTGCTCCACCGATGGCGATGTTGACGGTGCCGGCGGCGGTGGTGCAGGCGACTGTGCCTTGCACGTTCTGGTCCTTGCCGTCGATGGTCACCTTCGCTGTCGAAGAGCCACTTGAGCCGGACGCGGCCGCGGTGCTCCCGTTCGACGATGCGGTCGACCCGCTCGTCGACGACTTATTGCTCGAACAGCCAGACAGGCCCACGACGACAATCGCCGTCGCCGCCGCCGCGACCGTTACTGAACGCTTCACCCGGTTCTCCTCTGTTGTTGTGGCGGCCCGTCAGCGTTGACGGGCCGTTTCGGCAGTATGCAGGTTTGCTGGAACCGCGGATAGCGATTTAAGCAAATTAAGCTCGCTGTTGAGATGGCCTGACGTCCGTTTTGCGGACATTTGCAGACGGGCTTTTGGCGGGTTTGCGGAAAACGGTGTCGAAGCCCGGTCCGCTTAAATGTTGGACATTCCGCGATAGTGTTTACCTAGTCCTCGACATTCTCTGGGAGGGCGGAATGGGTCGGCGCGAGTTCCATTTCGCGGCAGCGGCGATGCGCGAAAGCCGGATGTTGCAGACGTTCACCGGGCTTGTTGCGTTGTGCTGCTTCGCGCTGGCGGGTGTGGGCGTGATCATTCAATTCGCTCCGGCCGGCCCCGATGGTGTGGTGCGCCGATCTCTACAGGCGGCTGTTGCGGTGTCCGCGGTGGTCGTCGGCCTGTGGTGGCTGCTGCGGCCATGGCCGCGTTATGGACAGGCAGTAGCCTTTGTCGTCTGGGCTGACGCGGCGCTGTCAATCGCCGCGATCACGATGTCGACACCGCACGCCCGATTGTGCACGACGCTCTACCTGGGGCTGATCGGCGCCTACGTTGGCTTCCTTCTTGGTGGTCGAATTCTGCTGGCGCACTGCTGTTTTTGCGGTGCGGTTATAGCCGGTATCACCGGTTGGGCGTTGCTGGTCGAGCACGAGACTGTTCTGGGGTTGTTCGTGGTATTCATGCCCGCACTGGTCTGGACTGTCGCCGTACCTCTCGGTGGTCTGGTCCTGATCGACATCGGCCGCAGCTCGATCCGAAGGACCGCGCAGTCGGCCCATCACGACCCGTTGACGGGACTGTGCAACCGGCGAGGGATGCACGCGGCAGTAGCCGCCGCCCTCCGGCGAACTGAGCCGGCCAGCGTCGTGATCGCCGTGTGCGATATCGACCGATTCAAAGCATTCAACGACGGGCACGGTCATTCCGCCGGCGATGAGGCACTGCTGAGTTTGGCCAGAACGTTGCAATCGCTGGCCCGGGAGAATGAAATCGCCGCACGTATTGGCGGCGACGAATTCGTGCTCGTAGCCTTTGCTAAGGGCCGCGACGACACATCGGTCTTGCTGAGTCGACTGGATCCACTGACCCAAGGTGAGGTCGACGGCGTTGCACTGACCGCCAGTGTCGGTGTCGCCTGGCATCCCGCCGACGATCCGCACTTTTCCATCGATGACGTGATCAGGAACGCCGACGAGGCGATGTATGAGGCCAAGCGCGCCGGCGGAGCCAGGTGTGCGATCTACGGTCCAGCGGGGGAGCAAGGCTGAAATGATGAGCCGGTGGACACGCTGTCGTTCGACGACACCGCCGACTTCGCCGACGCCGACCGGGGCTTTATCGGCGCGCTGACGCCCTGCGTCGTCAAAGCCTCCGACGGGCGGGTGGTCTGGGACAACGACGCCTATTCGTTCCTCACCGGCGAGGCGCCGCCATCGGTACATCCGAGCCTGTGGCGTCAGTGCATGCTGACCGCCAAGCAAGGCCTGTACGAGGTCGTGCCGGGCATCTATCAGGTTCGCGGCCTGGACCTGTCGAACATCAGCTTCGTCGAGGGCGACACGGGTCTCATCGTCATAGACCCGTTGGTCTCGACCGAGGTGGCGGCCGCGGCGCTGCAGCTGTACCGCACGCACCGTGGCGACCGGCCCGTCGTCGCGGTCATCTACACCCATAGCCACGTCGATCACTTCGGCGGCGTGCTAGGCGTCACCTCCCAGGCCGATGTGGACGCGGGCAAGGTGGCCGTGCTGGCTCCGGAGGGATTCACCGGACACGTCGTGCAGGAGAACGTCTATGCCGGCCCAGCCATGGCGCGGCGCGCCACCTACATGTACGGCACCCTGCTGGCGCGTGGGCCGCAGAAGCATGTCGGATGCGGTCTGGGCCAAGCGCCTTCGCAAGGTGAGGTAGCGCTGATCGTCCCGACCGTCGACATCCGCAGCACCGGCGAAACGCAGACCATCGACGGAGTCGAGATCGAGTTTCAGATGGCACCCGGTACCGAAGCCCCGGCCGAGATGCACTTCTATTTCCCGCGATTCCGCGCACTGTGCATGGCCGAGAACGCCACCCACAACCTGCACAACCTGTTGACGCTGCGTGGCGCATTGGTGCGTGATCCGCATGCCTGGTCGGGATATCTGACCGAGGCGATCGACACCTTCGCGGATCGAGCCGATGTGGTGTTCGCCTCGCATCACTGGCCGACCTGGGGGCGCGAGCGGGTCGTCGAATTCCTCTCGCTGCAACGCGATCTGTACGCCTACCTGCACGACCAGACCCTGCGGCTACTCAACCAGGGGCACACCGGCAGTGAGATCGCCGAGATGCTGCAGATGCCTCCGGCGCTGGACAAGGCGTGGCACACCCACGGCTACTACGGCTCGGTCAGCCATAACGTCAAAGCCGTCTACCAGCGCTACATGGGCTGGTTCGACGGCAACCCGGCCCGGCTGTGGCCGCACCCGCCGGAAGCACTGGCGGGCCGGTACGTCGACGCGATTGGTGGCATCGACCGGGTGGTCGAGCTCGCTCAACAAGCCTTTGACTCTGGCGACTTCCGTTGGGCTGCAACGTTGTTAGATCACGCAGTGTTCGCCGACAGCAGCCACCCCGGTGCCCGCACGCTGCTCGCCGACACCTTGGAGCAGTTGGCCTACGGTGCCGAAAACGCGACGTGGCGCAACTTCTTCCTGTCCGGAGCAACCGAGCTGCGCGACGGCAACTTCGGCACCGCCACACAAGCGTCCTCGCCCTCACTGTTGTCGCAACTGACGCCGGAGCAGATCTTCGACGGCCTGGCGATCAGCGTGAACGGGCCGAAGGCATGGGATTTGGACATCGCCATCGACGTCACGATTGCCGACGACAATTACCGTCTCGCGCTGCGCCACGGCGTGCTGGTGCACCGCCGGGTGGCCGCGGATTCCGCAACCGCGACCGTGACGATCAAGTTGGACAACGCATTTCGTCTGCTGATGCTGGCGACGGGCGATTTCAGCTCAGCGGATGTGGAGGTGTCCGGTGACCAGACAGCCCTGCAACAGTTCCTGGGTATCGTCGACCGGCCCGATCCGTCGTTCAACATCATCACGCCGTGACGTCGATGACGATCTTGCCGATCGCCTTGCGGTCGGCCATATGCCGCAACGCTACTGCGGCGTCGGTCAGTGGGAACCGCGCGCCGATGTATGGCCGGATCGCACCGGTCGCGAACATCTGCGTCAGCTCCCGCATGTCTCGTGCGCAGTCCTCCGGCCGATCGCTTACGAACGCGCGGATTTCCATGCCGCGGATCGTGATTCCCTTGAGCAGGACCAGGTTCAGCGGAATGGACGGGATCGCGCCTGCGGCGTAACCGAGGGTGATGAACGTCCCGCCCCGGGCAAGTCCGCGCAGCGCCGGCTCCGCATAGGGTCCCCCGACCGGGTCGAGCACCACTCGCGCGGCGTCGCCGGTGAGCTCGCGGATACGGCTCTTCAGATCCTCCCGGTCGTAATCGACCGTCGCCTCCGCGCCGCGCTTCCGGCACAGTGCGAGCTTGTCCGGACTCGACGCGGCGGCCAGCACCCGGGCCTTCATGGCCACCGCCAGATCGACAGCCGCCAGGCCCACGCCCCCGGCGGCGCCGAGGATGACCACCCAGTCGCCCGGTGCGACACCGGCGATCGAGCGCAGCGCGTGATACGCCGTGCGATAGGTGACGCCGAACGCCGCCGCGGACACGAAATCGACATCGTCGGGTATTTCGGTCACCATGGCCGAGTGCAGTAGTGCCTGCTCGGCGAACGCCCCGAAGGGTGTGGTGGCCGAAACCCGTTGACCCGGGCGGAAAGAGACACCCTCGCCGGCCGCGATGACCTCGCCGGCCAGCTCGCTGCCCGGGGAGAACGGCACCGGGAATTTGACTTGATACTTGCCCTCGATCACCAGCACGTCGGGGAAGTTGACCGCCGCCGCATGCACCCGCACCACCACTTGACCCGGTCCCGGCACCGGATCTGCGACGTCCTCGAGCACAAGGTCTTCCGGCGGACCGTAGGAGCGGCACATCAAAGCGCGCATCAGCCGACACCCAGTCCGCGCAGACAGAACCGCGCCAAGTGATCGACGTCGGCCGGGCCCGGCCGTTGGGCGGAATCCAGATAGCGCCGCATGGCCGAGACCGTGCAATGAAACACCACGTCGGCGTCGCGGTGCACATCCTTGCTGGCCAGCGCCGTAATCGGTTCGATCAACAGGTCGCGCATCGGCCGCATGATCGCGTCGTCCGCGGCCCGCCAGTCGGTAGTCAGCGAAACCTGGCCTGCGGCAGCGCGACTCATGCTGATCAGGTGGGGGTCGGCGACCTGCGCGAGCGCGCCCTCGATCCAGCGCCGCACCTGACCCGCCGCTGTGCGCTCCTTGGTCATCTGGTGCTGCAGATACGAGACGACGATCGCGACGCCGCGCTCCATCACCGCGAGGATCACATCGTCCTTGCCGGCGAAGTAGCGGTAGAACGCCTTGTTCGACGAGCCGGCCTCGGCGACGATGTCGCTGACCCGCGGCGTTTCCGGAGCCACTCGCTCCATCACCCGAACGGCCGCAGCGAGGATGCGTTCGACCTCCTCGGTGGCCTCCCGTTGACGGTCGTCGAGGGCTCGTTCGACAGCCGCGGTGACCCGGCTAGTGGTCGCTGGGTTAGTGGTCACTTGCTACTGGTCAACTAGCGCACCGTATTTGGCGCGGACGGCCTCGCGGCGGACGTCCAACATCTCGCTCGGCCACTCCGGGCTCTCGGCCTCGACACCCTTGAGCAGCATCCGGGCCAGGTTGACCTTGTGTGCCTCGGTCGGTCCGTCGGCCAGGCCCAGCGCAATACCACCCAGCAGGACGTTGACCAGCGGCATCTGATCGGTCAGCCCGATTGCACCGTGCACCTGAATTGCCCGCAGCGCAATCGATTTCAGCACTTGCGATGCCAGAATCTTGCACGTCGCGATCTCGGCGCGGGCGCCGTGCTCGTCGCCGCTGTCGATCAGCCATGCGGCGTGCAGCACGGTCAGCCGGAAGGGCGTCAGCTCGGTGTAGGAGTCGGCGACGAACTCCTGCACCAGCTGCTTGTCGGCGAGCAAAGTACCTTGGGTGAAGCGGCTTTTCGCGCGGCGGGCCATCATCTCGACAGTGCGTTGCGCCATGCCGATGGAACGCATCGCGTGGTGTAGTCGTCCGCCGGCCAACCGGGTCTGCAGAATCAGGAAGCCCTGGCCGGGTTCACCGAGTAATGCCTCCGATGAGACCCGCACATCGTTGTAGTGCACCAGCGAATGGCCCGGTTCGTGCGGATCGGCGCCGACCAGATGGTGATTGGCCTCGACCTTGAGTCCCGGGGTGTCCGCCGGGATCAGGAACGTCGATGCGCCGTGATGTACCGCAACGTCCGGATTGGTGATCGCGACGACGATGAAGAACGATGCGACGGATGCGTTGCTGGAGAAGTACTTTCGGCCGGTGATCACCCAGTCGTCGCCGTCTTGGACCGCGCGGGTGGTGAAGACCCGGGGGTCGGAACCGCCCTGCGGCTCGGTCATCGAGAAGCAGGAGAAGATCTCACCGGACAGCAAGCCGGACAGGTAGCGATCCTTCTGGCCCTGGGTGCCGAAGCGGGCGATGATTTCGGCGTTGCCGGTGTCGGGCGCCTGGGTGCCGAACACGATCGGCGCCCACGGGCTGCGGCCCAGGATTTCGTTGATCAGCGTGAGCTTGACCGCGCCGAAGCCCTGCCCGCCGAGCTCTGGACCCAGGTGCGGGGCCCACAGTCCCTGATCGCGAACCTGCTGCTTGAGTGGGTCGACGATTTTGCGCCGTTCGTCAGTGAGCGGCAGGAACTCACAGCCGGGGAAGATCACCTCCAGCGGCTCGACCTCCTCGCGGACGAACTCGCGGATCCATTGCAGCTTCTTCTCGAAATCGGGTTCGGTAGAGAAGTCCCACGCCATGTCGAATACTCCTACGTCTTAGGGGGAGATCAGGGGATCCCACCGTCGGCCCGCACAATTGAGCCGGTGGTGAAGCTGGCTGCATCGGATGCCAAAAACAGTGCGGCTCCGATGATTTCGGATGGATCGCCGGCGCGCTGCAGCGACAGTCCGGCGAACGGGTTGTGCGCGGTCTGGTCCAGATTCCACGACTTGCTGACGTCGGTGAGGAACGGTCCGGCCATCAGGGTGTTGACCCGGACCTTCGGCCCGAACGCCCGGGCGAAGCCCTCGGTCATCGCGTTGAGTCCGGCCTTCGACGATGCGTACGGGATGATGTCGGGCGCCGGGCGCAGTGAGCCCGAGGTGCTGACGTTGATGATCGACCCGCGGCCTGCCGCCACCATCCGCTCGCCGACCAACGCGGACAACCGGA
>NZ_JBAPMI010000095.1:0-29981 GCF_049278535.1 Mycobacterium sp.
CCCCATCAGGGCTCGGTGGTCAACGCGCTAAGTTCGTCGCTGGCGGCCCCCATAGCCCAATCGGCAGAGGCAGCGGACTTAAAATCCGTCAAGTGTCGGTTCGAATCCGACTGGGGCCACCGCACAGCGCCTAGCAGCCGTCTCAGGGTGTTTTCAGGTTGCTCTCAGGTCCTAGGTGTCGAGGTGTGGACAACGGTGTTCACAAATCCAGGGTGAACCCATCGGAGTGGGGTGTGCCTTCGCCTTGACGGATTTTTTTCGGCAGGTCGAACGCTCTGGGGCACTCCCGTGATCGGCGGTGAGTAGCGCGGGCCCGGAGGCGCGCGTAGCCATCTCCGCCAGCGACGGGACGTCGAGTTACCAACAGATCGCCATGTCCTCGACAGAGGGGCAACTAAAACGCAACGCGCGCAGCGGCGTCCCGCGCTGAAGCCTGGAGCACGTTGACAATGCCGGCTTGCGTACCCGCAGCTTTCCAGCCGTTGGACGGGCCGCAGCGCACACCCGCGGCTTATAGTCGACCAGTGGTTGATCCGCTTTCCGGGCCGGACCCCGCCGCTGGGCGACCGCAGGATCAAGGCACCAGTACGCCCACCGTATTCATAGCCACCCCCATGTACGGCGGCATGGCCATGGGGACATACACCTGGTCATTGGCGCAAACACCCGCTGTTTTCATACGTAATGGCCTTGGCCTGGTTTACCAGTACAGGATCAATGACGCTATTGTCGCGAATGCGAGGAATCACTTAGCCCATCAATTCCTCGAAACCGGGGCCACACATCTGATGTGGATCGACGCGGACATCGGATTCAATGCCGTAGACATCGTCAGCATGATATTGGCTGATGAAGACATCATTTGTGGCATGTATCCCATGAAAGCAATCGACTGGGGACGGGTCGCCCAGGCCGTCAACGACGGCGTCCCCGCAGAGGAATTGAAAAGCCACGTCGGGTCATTTGTGATCAGACCGATGGATGGTCATGCTGGTGGCGCATCCGCCAACTCTGATGGCCTGGTGGAGGTTGCCGCTGGGGGCGCGGGATTCATGCTGGTCAAGCGCGGGGTGTTCGAGGGGCTATCTGAAAATGTGCCCAGCTATGTGGTCGACGGAGTAACGCTCAAGGAGTTTTACACGACCGGCATCGATGCCGATACGAGCGAATTGGTAGGGGAGGACTATTACTTCTGCCGGCTTGCACGCAGCTATGGCTTCAAGGTCTACGCGGCCCCGTGGGTTCATTTGACGCATACGGGACCGTACGTATACGAGAGCCAGCTTGAGCCGAACTGGCTGACCTAGATGCGACGAGTCGGTCCGGCCTCAGTGGCCGCCGCCGCTATTGCCGAATATGTATGTGCCCATGTGGTTGAGACGTACCCAGGGGGCCGCATAAATTTTGAACCCGCGGTCGCGCGCCATTCTGCAGAAGTGGTAGTCCTCTGACAGCAGGCTATTCCCCGAGTCGGGGTCGATGCTCACGGCATAGAACGCCTTGAGAGCTATGCCTGGGGTCGAGCCGTCGACGTAGGACGGCGCGTCGTCGGCCAAGGCTTCGAACACGCCTCGCTTTATCAGCATGAAGCCGGTGCCCGCGTTGGCAACTTCGACCAGGCCGTCTGCGCTCACTCGATCGGGGGAGTCGTCGATCAGGTTCAACACCAGGGAGCGCTCGTACTCGTTCAGGCGCTCCGGCGGCACGCCGTCCCTGGCCGCCCGCGCAACCTCGCGCCAGTGGATCTCCTTCTTGGGATAGATACCGCACACGACGTCTTTGTCGGCCCGGACCATGCGAACGATGTCGACGGGGTCGAAACCGATGTCCGCGTCGATCCACATCAGATGCGTTGCCGGCGAGCTGAGGAACTGAGAGGTGAGGTAGTTCCTGGCGCGCGTCACGAGGCTGTCGTTCATCGCGCAGCTGTAGTACAGGCCGATGCCGTTTTTGAAGAAGCTGGCCGGCGTGTGGGCAAGCGACATGGTGTACGTGCCTGCGGCCATACCCCCGTACATCGGCGTAGCTATGAAAACGCTCGGGCCGGCTGCAACAGGCCCCATGTCGAGGTTCTGCCCGCCGGCTGGGCCGGATGACTGGTCAGTCATGGACGAATTGCCGTCAGCTGTCACGTGAGCCCTCCTGCGAGGCAGCGGTCAACTTCATCGCAACGAAGTCCAGACGCCACAGCGACTGAAATAGCTTGCAGCCGTAGCGTTCCAGGTCCGCCGCACTGACCCCGTTCGGCGGTTCTCGTTGCGCCAGTTCCGCGGCGATCGCACGAATCGTGCGTCGGCCGTCGACATTTGTCAGAAACGCCAACTGGGCCGGGTCCAGGCGCACGCGCCCGGCCGGCCAGAAAGCTTCGTCTCCGTCGACACCGCACCGCATGCGCATCAGCGGCACGTAGTCCAAGGCGCCGGCCGTCGAGAAGTCAATCGTGTAGCCGCTTTTCGGCCGCTCGGGTCGGCATGCCATGAAAAAATGGCAACCGTTCAAAGTCTGCAAGCGTTCCATTACCGACCAGATCTGCTTCTCCGGCAACGCATTAACGGCCGGATAGAACCCGCTGGCAGGCGCGAACAGATCGCGCGGGTAATACGGCGTCTTGTGATACCAGCCTTGAAAAACCAGTCCGGCCGAGGCCACGAAATCCAGGCACTCGTCCACGGTGTAGCTGCGCGCACGATTGTGCAGAAACGTATCCACCAGCGCGGCATCGTCCTGCAGATCGTAGGCAATTTTCAGATAGCTCTGGATAGGATGATCCGCCGTCAGGCTCGAGAGGGTGTCCTTGACCAGCTGAACCGACGAATCATCTTGGCGCAGGCCTAATTCCCGAAAGACCGACTCCAGTAACTCGACTCCGATTCGCCCGTACTTGGCGTAGAGCATCAGGGCCATGACGCCGTCGGGCCGCAGGCAGCCCGCCAGTGCCTTGAGGCCGGCCGGCGGGTCGGCCATATGGTGCAACACGCCAGTCGACACCACCAGATCGAATTGGCGTCCCAGCGTGGGCAACTCCTCGATCGGGAGCAGATGCAGCTGCAGATTGTCCAGGCCGTGTTTGTCTTTCAGGTGCTGCTGGTGATCGAGCGACGGCTGGCTGATGTCGACGCCGACCACGTTGGCGCCGCGATTGCCGAACGCGAAGACCGCGGCCTGGTTGGTGCCGCAGCCCGCGATCAGGATGTCGAGATCCGGCCGATAGTCCCGGTCCGGCCAGAAAATCCGATGTGCGTGCGCCGGATCGAACCAGTCCCAGTTCCCGACGCTCCATGCCGCCAGGTCCTGGACCGGCGGTGGGTACCTCCACCGCTCGTATTGTCGGCTGACAACATCAGCGTCTGCGTCGTCGTTCACGTCAGCGGTGGCTCCGTCCCCTGGGAGCGGCCCGGATCCGCGCCGGTCCACGCGGGCGATTATCGGCCACCCCCAGCCGGCGGGCAATCCGGACGCCCCCAACACGCCCATTCGACTTTTTGTGATGTACGACTCTTTTGTAGAAAATAATAAGAAAACCTTATTGCTGAATATTCGCGACCCAGCTCATTATTGGTAGCGATGGCGGTAAATCGCCTGTTGATAGCGGCTGCTGAGTTTGCTGATTGAGGCTGTTGATGGGGTCTTGTGGATATTGGTTAAGTGCGTACTGAGTTACCCAAGTGACGGGGGCAACAATCGGTGAAAGGGTCCTATTTCGGACCAATTACAGCCGCTAGACTCGGCCGGAAGCGGCGCTTTGTGCGCCATCACCAGGGATCTGGGTTCGCGGTCCGCGGAAGCACGAGACCGCGCAAAGCGTTTACGCACTCAGATATCCGACGTCCGCCCACCACGGACCACAAGTAAAGGCTGGTACCACAGTGAGCGATGTAGTTCCCGGGCAGGATGCGGCCCACGATTTCACGATCGCCGAGGAGATCGACGCCCGGCACGGCGCCGTGAGCGCCATGGCCGTCAGCCCCGACGGTGCCGTGCTGATGGTCACCCACTTCGGCGACGACAGCTTCTCGCTGATCGACACCGCCAACGGCGCGACCGCACTCACCGTTGTCGACGTCGACGAGGCGTTCGCCGTGGCGATATCCGGCAGCCGTGCCTACGTCAGCAGCGTGTCAGCTGAGCACGACTCAATTCTGGCCTTCGACATCGACTCCGACGAAATCGTCGCGGAGTACCCGCTGGCGTTCAATGTCGCCGACCTGGCGGTCAGCCCGACCGGGCGGCACCTGTACGCCGGACGAACCGACGTCGACGGCGCGGACGTCGCGATTCTGGACACCAAGACGGCCAGCCAAGACTCCGTTCGCATTGCGACCACTGCCGGTGTCGCCGCCGGGTGCGTGCGGGTGAGCCCGGAGGGCCGCCGGCTGTACGTCGCCGCCAACGCTGCATCCACCGCCAAGCTCGTAGTGATCGATGCGGTGCACAAGCGGGTGGTGAGCGCCATCGAAATCGGCTCGCCCATCCGGGATATCGCGCTGAGCCCCGACGGTGCCACCGTGTACGTGGGTAGCAGCGGTCCCGACTTCGGCACGGTGCTCGACATCGTCGACACCCAGTCGTCCACCATCGCCGCCACCTACAAGATCGGCGATGTCGCGGGCACTCTCACTCAGCTGACGGTCAGCCGTGACGGTGAGCGGGCATACCTGGTCGGCGACCAGAGCGTGACCGTGCTGTCCACCACGACCCAGGACGTTGTCGGCCGCATCTCGGTCGATGGTCAGCCGTCATGCGCGATCGAAAGCCCAGACGGAAAGCGGCTGTACGTCGCCGGCTACACCGGAACGGTCACCGTCCTGGAGATTGCCCTGGCGACCGCGCCGGCCGCCGTGCCGACATCGGATGACGAGCTCACCGCCCCGCATCCGTGGGCGGTGCCCGACCTGCTGCTACTCGAGCCGACGTTGGTCTAGCCGCCGCCGCGGTCCAGATCGCCGCCAAGGCGGTTGACCGCGCATGCGATGATCGCCACCAGGGCGGGCCGATGGCGGGCCTGCCCGGTAGCCAGGCGGCGGAACCAGAGGCGGTCCATCGATGTACAGCACCATTCACAGCTTTCCCCTGACGATCACCGCCATCCTGCGGCACGCCACCCGCGTCCACGGAGCGCGCAAGGTCATCACGGCAACCGGTGATGGTTATCGCGAGCACACCTACGCCGAGCTCGGTCAACACACCGCACAGCTGGCGAATGCGTTGCGGCGCATCGGTGTCACCGGCGACCAGCGGGTCGCCACCTTCATGTGGAACAACTCCGAACACCTGGCGGCGTATCTTGCGGTGCCGGCGATGGGTGCGGTGCTGCACACCCTGAACATCCGGCTGTTCCCCGAACAGATCGTCTATGTCGCCAACGAGGCCGAAGACCACGTGGTGCTGGTCGATGTGTCGCTGGCCAACTTGCTGGCACCGATACTCGCCGACCTTGAGACTGTGCACACTGTGATCGCGGTGGGCGACGGCGATATCGTCGCCCTCGAGGAATCGGGCAAGACCGTACTGCGCTACTCCGATGTCGTTGAGGGTGAGTCAACCGAGTTCGACTGGCCCGACATCGACGAAAACTCCGCGGCCGCAATGTGTTACACCAGCGGCACCACTGGCAACCCCAAGGGTGTCGTGTACAGCCACCGCTCGAGCTATCTGCATACGATGGCGATCTGCACCAGTAACGGGATCGGCATCGGTTCCGGCGACTCGGTGTTGCCGATCGTGCCGATGTTCCATGCCAACGCCTGGGGCCTGCCGTACGGAGCTCTGATGGCCGGTGCCGACCTGGTGCTGCCCGATCGGCATCTGGACGCCAAATCGCTGGTCGACATGATCGAGAAGCTTCGTCCCACCGTCGCCGGCGCGGTGCCGACGATCTGGAATGACGTCATGCACTACCTGGAAAAGAATCCCGGCCACGACGTGTCCTCGCTGCGGATGGTTCCCTGCGGCGGCTCGGCCGTGCCGGTTTCCCTTATGCGCACTTTCGAGGAAAGGCACGGCGTCCAGATCCGCCAACTCTGGGGCATGACGGAAACGTCGCCAACGGCCACCATGGCGTGGCCGCCGCCGGGCACTTCGGAAGACCAGCACTGGGCGTTTCGGGCGACCCAGGGTCAGCCACTGTGCGGGGTGGAAGCCCGGATTGTCGACGACGAGGGGCAAGTGCTGCCCAACGACAACGAAGCCGTCGGCGAGGTCGAAGTCCGCGGCCCATGGATCACCAGTTCCTATTACAAGGGTCACGACGAGTCCAAGTTCGACTCCGGCTGGCTGCGCACCGGCGACGTCGGCCGCGTCGACGAACACGGCTTCATCACCCTGACCGACCGCGCCAAAGACGTGATCAAGTCTGGTGGAGAATGGATTTCGTCGGTCGACCTGGAAAACGCCCTGGTCGCCCATCCGGATGTGATCGAAGCCGCCGTGGTCGCCGTCCCCGACGAGCGCTGGCAGGAACGACCGCTGGCGGTCGTCGTCGCCAGGGAGGGATCCGACGTAAAGGCCGAGGATCTGCGAAAGTTTCTGGCCGACAAGGTTGTTCGCTGGTGGCTGCCGGAACGGTGGACGTTCATCGACGAAATTCCCCGCACCAGCGTCGGCAAGTACGACAAGAAGACCATCCGGTCCCGGTATGCCGACGATGTCTACGACGTCAGCGAAGCACGAGACTGAAAGGAACGCGCTATGAGCCTGCGCGTCGTTCAATGGGCAACGGGGTCGGTCGGTGTCGCTGCGATCAAAGGCATACTCGAGCATCCCGAGCTGGAACTCGCCGGGTGCTGGGTGCATTCGGAAGCCAAGAACGGCAAGGACGTCGGCGAGATCGTCGGCTGGTCCCCGCTCGGGGTCACCGCGACCAACAGCGTCGACGACATTCTCGCGCTGGACGCCGACGCGGTGATCTATGCGCCGCTGCTGCCCAACGTCGACGAAGTCACGGCGCTGCTGCGCTCTGGCAAGAACGTCGTGACCCCGGTCGGCTGGTTCTACCCCGGCGAGAAGGAAGGCGCACCGCTGGAGATTGCCGCCCAAGCCGGCAACGCCACGCTGCATGGCGCCGGCATCGGTCCGGGTGCCGCGACCGAGCTGTTTCCATTACTCCTCTCAGTGATGTCCACCGGCGTGACTTTTGTTCGCTCCGAAGAGTTTTCCGACCTGCGCACCTACGGGGCGCCCGATGTGTTGCGCTACGTGATGGGTTTCGGTGACGCCCCGGACAAGGCGCTGACCGGACCGATGCAGAAGATCCTCGACGGCGGATTCTTTCAGTCGGTCCGGCTGTGCGTGGACCGGCTGGGCTTTGCCGCCGACCCGCAGATCCGTTCATCGCAGGAGGTGGCTGTGGCGACGGGCCCGATCGACTCGCCGATCGGGGTGATCGAGCCGGGACAGGTGGCCGGGCGTCGCTTTCACTGGGAGGCCTTTGTCGGCGATGCCGCGGTGGTCCGGATCACGGTGAACTGGTTGATGGGTGAGGAAAACCTCGATCCACCTTGGTCTTTCGGCCCCGCTGGCGAGCGCTATGAAATCGAGCTGCACGGAAACCCGGACGCCTTCATCACGGTCAAGGGTTGGCAGCCGGAAAGTGTGGAAGCCGGTCTGAAAAGCAACCCCGGTGTCGTGGCGACAGCGGCGCACTGCGTGAACGCCGTTCCGGCGACCTGCGCGGCACCTGCGGGCATCCAGACTTTCTTCGACCTGCCGCTGATCACCGGCCGAGCCGCACCCGGGTTGTCGCGGTAACCTGCCCGCATGGCAAGGACAATGGCAGTCCATCAATCGTGCGTCATTGACGTCGTCGTCGACGAGGTCTTCGCCCGTACTCTCCCGATGCCGCTGACTACCATTTTCAGCCGCCGCTACGGGCCGATTCCGCCGATCGCCGAGGTGCGTGAGCAGCACGGTGAATGGGGCACAGTCGGGCAGACTCGCGTGGTCGCGCTCGAAGGCGGCGGGGTCATGCACGAGACGCTGACGAGCGTGAATCCGCCGGACTCATTTGGCTACACGCTCACCGGCATCACCGGCCCATTGGCACTGCTGGTCGAGCACGTCGAGGGCAAATGGACCTTCGGTGCGTGCGGCTGGACGAATCAAGAGACAGCGGTCGGCTGGAGTTGGACGATTCACGCCGCATCGATATTCGCGGTGCCGCTGCTGCCGGTGTTGGGCCGACTCTGGAAGGGCTATGCGCGCCAGTCGCTGGCGACGCTGTCGGCCGAGCTGACTCGCTGATGTGCCGACTCTTCGGGCTACACGCGGGCACCAACATTGTCACCGCGACGTTTTGGCTACTGGACGCTCCCGACAACCTTGCCGAGCAGAGCCGGCGAAACCCTGACGGCAGCGGTCTGGGCGTCTTCGACGCCCAGGGCCACCCGCAGGTGCACAAGCAGCCGATCGCCGCGTGGCACGACGCGGAGTTCGCCACCGAAGCCCACGACCTGACCGGCACCACGTTCGTCGCGCACGTGCGCTATGCGACCACCGGGTCACACGACGTGGTCAACACTCATCCGTTCCTGCAGGAAGGCCGGATCTTCGCGCACAACGGCGTACTGGAAGGCCTCGACGTACTCGACGCGCGACTGCGCGAATTGGGAACTGCCGATTTGGTTTTGGGTCAGACCGATTCCGAGCGGGTGTTCGCCTTGATCACCGCGTCGATCCGGGCGCGTGGCGGTGACGTCAACGCGGGTCTGGTCGAGGCGATGAATTGGCTGGCCGCCGAGGTGCCGATCTACGCGGTCAACATCTTGCTCTGCACAGCCACCGACCTGTGGGCGCTGCGCTACCCGGAGTCGCACGAGCTCTACATATCGGATCGCCGCGAACCGCCCGAAAATCACCGATTCCATCTGCGCACCAACCGAATTCGCGCGGAGTCCCAAAACCTGCGTCAGCAGCCGTCGGTCGTGTTCGCCACCGAGCCGATGGACGACGCCGTGCAATGGCGGCTCATCGAACCGGGTGAATTGGTGCACGTCGATTCCGGCTTGCAGATCCACCGCGAACTGGTGCTGCCGGATCCGCCCCGTCATCTGCTGCGTGCTGAGGATCTGAGCCCGGCCGCCCAAGCCTCGCTGCACCCGTCGGCATGACGGCAAACCGCGCATTGGTGCTGGGCGGCGGTGGTGTAGCGGGAATCGCTTGGGAGACCGGCATTCTGGTTGGCATTGCCGACGAGTCTCCCGCGGCCGCACAGGCATTGCTGGAATCCGACGTGCTGCTCGGCACCTCGGCGGGATCGGCCGTCGTCGCACAGATCAGC
The DNA here is from genome assembly GCF_049278535.1 of Mycobacterium sp. GTDB lineage: Bacteria > Actinomycetota > Actinomycetes > Mycobacteriales > Mycobacteriaceae > Mycobacterium. The sequence goes on from NZ_JBAPMI010000095.1 coordinate 9,275, forward strand.
AGCGGCTTGGGCCTGGCCGACCTGTTCGCCCGGCAAGTCGGCGAGACGTCCGCGGAAATAGATCCCGGCGTCGGAATCGACGGCATCACAGAGCTTTTCCTGGCCGCCATGACCGATCCGGACGCCACCCTGGCGCAGAAACGTCAGCGGATCGGTGCGGTTGCGCTGGCCGCCGACACCGTGGCCGAGCCGATGCGGCGCAACGTCATCGCCCAGCGACTGCCCACCCACCACTGGCCCGACCGGGTGCTGCGCCTCACCGCCATCGACGCCGCCACCGGTGAATTGGTGGTGTTCAACCGCGATTCGGGCGTCGACCTGATTGACGCGGTCGCCGCGAGCTGCGCGGTACCCGCAGCCTGGCCGCCGGTGACGATCGGGGACCGGCGCTACATGGATGGCGGCATCGGCAGCACGATCAATCTCGACGTCGCCGCCGACTGCGCCGCGGCGGTGGTGTTGGTGCCTGCCGGTGACTCGGCGCCGTCAGCCTTCGGTGCCGGGCCGGCCGACGAAATCAACGGGTTTCACGGCGCAGCGCTCGGGGTGTTCGCCGATGACGAGTCGCTGGCGGCGTTCGGGCCGAACCCACTCGCCCCCAACTGCCGGTCCGCCGGCGCGCGGGCCGGGCGCACTCAGGGCCGGCGCGAGGCGGCAGCTGTCGCGGCGTTCCTCGGCGTCAGGTGAGGGTGTCCAACGCGCGGGCAGCCAGTTCGCGGCCGGTCTCGATCACCTCCGCTGCCCGATGGAATTCCAGACTGCGGCAGGCCGAGCGCGGCACCTCGATCAGCAAGTCGGGCGGATAAGCGGCCAGCGTGTGGCGGGCCAGGGCGGCCTGGGCGATGTCGATGGTGCGGTTCATCACCTCGAAACCCCCGAGCTTGGGCGGTTCGGATTCCGCAACGATCGCCGTGTCCTCGGTGTCCTCGTAGCTCTGCGCCCCGAATCGGTTGAGCACCGCGCGTGCGGTCGGAAAGTCGAGCAGCGCCGAGGTACTGCTCAACATGCGGTTCAGCCACTCGGTCGTGGGGCGGGGTTCGGGCTCGGCCTCGTCGCCGCCGGCCTCGCTGCCGGACAGGCTGACGGCGATGGTCAGATCGGCGTTGACGGCCGCGATCGGCGCCATCGGCAGCGGGTCGAGGATGCCGCCGTCGGCCAACAGCCGCCCATCGACGACGTGCGGCGCGATGACTCCCGGGATGGCGATCGAAGCCCGAATCGCCTCGTCGAGCGGACCGCGCTGCAACCACACCGACTTGCCGGCCAACAGATCGGTGGACACCGCGGTGTAGGGGATCGGCAGTTGCTCGATAGTGACGGCGCCGACTATGTCGCGCACCGCGTCCAGGATTTTCTCAGCCCGCAGCACCCCGGCCGCTGTGATCGATGGATCGAGCAGACGCAGGATCGAGCGCTGCGTCAATGAGCTTGCCCATTCGGCGAATTCGTCGAGCCGCTCGGCAGCTTGTAACCCGCCGACCAGCGCCCCCATCGACGAACCGGCAATCCCGACGATCTGATAGCCGCGGTCGCGCAACTCGTGGATCACCCCGATGTGGGCGTACCCACGGGCACCGCCGCTGCCCAGCGCCAGCGCCACCCTGGGGCGTGGCGCGTCGAGCTGCCCGGGTTGCGGCTCGGGCAGTAGATCGGAGTCGGTCATGGGTTCATTTTCGCGTGTGCCGCGTGGGTTTTATCAATCGTGATCCGAATTGCGGCGCGGGCACCCAGCTGCCTCAGCCGCACTCGTCGTTGGCGGCCGCCTTGGCCGCGACAATGACCCCCGCCTGCCGTGCGAGCGGCAGTGCGGCCCAAGCGGTGTTCCAGGTGCCGGCGCCGACCGCGCCGGGCGTCTGGACAGCCGCCAAATAGCGCTCGACCTGCGTATGTCGGTCGCCCGGGTGGCCTACCATCCACGTTTTCGCTGCGTGGCAGGCCTGGAAGTACTGCTCTTCGGTCGAATAGGCGGGCACGCTGATGTTGGTGGTTACGCCCGCCGGCGAGATCGACACGCCGCTGGGCGCTGCCGCCACTCCGACCTGCACGGTGCTCGGTGCTGTCACGGATGCGGGCGACGTCTTCTCGGCGCCGGACGAACAGCCCGTCATCGCCGACGCGACGCCCAGCGCCGCAACCGTGCCCCACACCAGGGGGCGAGATGGCCGCCACCGCACCCGGTAAATCTATGCAACACTGGCGGCCGTGATACAGCGAACCAGGTTTTGGGAGTGTTGTCGGCCCTAGCCTCGGCGCCGATGCAGGCCGGAACGGCCTGAGGAGAAGCCGGGAAATAGGGCAACTTTCGCCGTCCCTCAATACGCCCGTTCGCTCTGGAGCTTCCCCAATGGTTTCTGCACCCCTTGTTGCTGACCCTGTCCTGTCCGTCCCTTCGCGGCTCCGGTCGGTCCCCGGTCCCACCCGGCTGCGGCTGGCCGACCTGCTACACACCACCGACCGAGCCGCTGACGATGTGCTCAGCGGCCGTTACGACCATGTGGTCCCGTCGGGCGGTGTGCCCACCAACGACCGTTGGTTTGCCCGGTTGCATGGTGACGACGAAGTCGACGTCTGGCTGATCAGCTGGGTGCCCGGGCATCGCACCGAGTTGCACGACCACGGCGGGTCGCTGGGTGCGCTGACATTGCTGTCCGGGGCGCTTGATGAATTCCGTTGGGACGGTGACCGTTTGCGCTGCCGGCGGCTAGAGGCAGGAGATCAGGCCTCGTTCCCGCTGGGGTGGGTGCATGACGTGGTGTGGGCCCCAACCTCGCCGCGGGCATCGGCGCTGTCGGTCAGCGGCCCGCAGGTGCCCTCGCTCAGCGTGCACGCGTATTCGCCTCCGCTGACGGTGATGTCGTACTACCAGGTCACCAGTGAGCACCGGCTGCGGCGCCAGCGGACCGAGTTGACCGACCAACCGGAGAACCTATGAGCCGCATCGATCAGGTCCTGCAGACGGCACGCGGCCGGCTGCGCCGTCTGACCGCCGAGCAGGTGCCCGCGGCGCTGAGCCGCGGCGCGCTGCTCGTCGACATCCGGCCGCAGGCCCAGCGGACATGTGAAGGCGAGGTGCCGGAAAATCTTAAACCGCTCGTCATCGAGCGAAACGTGTTGGAGTGGCGGTGCGATCCCACCAGCGACGCCCGGCTGCCGCAAGCGGTCAGCGACGACGTGGAGTGGATCGTGCTGTGCTCAGAGGGTTACACCTCGAGCCTTGCCGCGGTAGCACTTCAGGACCTCGGGCTGTACCGGGCAACCGACGTAGTCGGCGGCTACCACGCGCTGGCTGCCGCCGGGCTGCTCAGTTCGCCTTAGCCTCCGCCGCCGCCCCCGCCGGTGTCGCCGACGCTCCACCAATCATTTGCGTCGTTGGGGTTGTAGTACTCCCCAGTCGAATGATGTGCCGGCGGGGCCGGCGGGTCGGGGGGCGGATCCGCCGGCGGCGGCGCCGGAAGCACGATCGGCGCTCCGCCGGAACTCGCTGCCGCACAAGCGGGCATGCCCACCGCGACGATGGGCATGGCGGTCAACACCCCCGCCGCCGCGATCTTGGCAATTGTCCAGGTCATCGATCACTCCCTCCACGGGGTCTCGAATAGGATGGATACTGCCACTTGACTGTTCGATGGAGTGCTAGTAGGCCCAAACCCTAGGCACACTCACAGCCTCCGTTTACCTGGTGTTAGCCGTCGCTGGAACGCAGCAGCGGGCGCAGCTTCGCGGTTTTCTCCGGCGTCCACCCCGGCGGCTGCAGCACCGCCGCCCAACCATTGGCGACATCGGCTACGTAGACGTGGCCGTGGCCCTGCGGGACGTCGGTGGCCACCGCCATGTCGGCCGATACCTGCAAAAACGTCACCACGGGTATCCAGGCGGTCTCGGGAAGCACGTCTTCGCCACGCTTTTCGCGCAACCAGGCCGGCTGGCGGAACAGCAGGCCTGGATCCCACCAGGCGATCGGATCCGACGCGTGCTGCAGATACACCACCCGCGGTGTATTCCATTGTGATTCAGGGTGATTCAGATCTTTCGGACGCGCAACGAATCGCACGTAAAGACCGTGGTCGTAGAGCGGCAGCCATTCCGGAGACCCGCGATCACGGGTCGCGGTCAGATCGGTCCAGATCGTGTTCTTGAACGTCGGCCCGGAGAACAGCGCTCCGTCCGTGCGGGCCAGCACGTTGTTGAGGCTCATGAACGGCGCCTCACCGCCGAACGAGCCCAGGCTCTCGCCGAACACGACGAGCTTGGGGCGCTGCGCTTCCGGCAGCCGGCGCACAAGCCGGTCGACGGCTTCGAACAGCGCCTGGCCCGCATGGCGCGCATTCTCCTTGTCGACCAGGAACGACAGCCAGCTGGGCAGAAACGAGTACTGCATGCTCACGACTGCGGTGTTGCCGTTGTACATGTACTCCAGCGCGTCGGCTTCGGCCTCGTTGATCCAGCCGGTACCGGTGGTGGTTCCGACCGCGACCACGGCGCGGCGTAATCCGCCCTCGCGCTCCAACTCTCGCGCGGCCAGCTCCGCGGCCGCGGTGATGCCGTCGGCGGACTCCAACCCGGCATAGGCGCGAATCGGCTCGGTCGCCGGGGCGCCGTTGAACGCGGTGAGCTGGGCGAGCGTGGGCCCGCCTTGGACGAAGATGCGGCCCTGGTGTCCCAGCGATTCCCAGGACACCAGCGACTGCGGCCCGCCGGACCTCAGCGTGGTCTTCGGTGCGGCGGTCTCGGGATTTATTTCGTTGTTGACCGTCTCGAAGGTGTTGTTCATGGTCCGCATCGCGAACTTCACCACCACGCCGTTGAGCAGCGCGATCGTCAGCGCCACCAGCAACGTCACCACGATGACGGCCGAAACCCGCGGCGGTGCAAAGCGATCCAGTCGCAGATCCAGGAAGTGCACCAGTCGGCGAAGGAGCTGGCCGATTTCGACGACACCGAACAGCACGATCAACGACACAGCGGTGGTCAACGGATAGTCGTGCCAGGTCAGGTGCTTGACACCCATCAAGTCGCGCACCCGGTCCTGCCAGACGTGAAACCAGATCACCATCAAGACCATGACGACCGCGCCGACCGCGATCAGCACCAGCCACGCGCGCCGGGGCGCCGGTGGACTGGTATCACGTGAAAGCATGAAACGAACCAGCCACACCGCGAAAACTCCGATGCCGTAGCCGATCCCGCCGGCCAGCCCGCTGACCAAACCCTGAAACAGTGGGCCCCGCGGCAACAGCGACGGCGTCATCGAGAACCAGATGAACACCAGGCCGATCGCGGTGCCGGTGAACGTGTAGTGCCGGACCCACCACGCTTCGCGGCGCTCCGGCTCGACGGCTGGCGCGGATTCGGCCACCACAGCTCCTTAGCGGTGGGTGAAGTTTGGCGGCCGCTTGTCGATGAACGCCGCCATGCCTTCGGACTGATCGTCGGTCGCGAAAGCCGAATGGAACAGCCGGCGTTCGTAGAGCAGCCCCTCGGTCAACGTGGACTCGAAGGCGCGATTGACCGCTTCCTTGGCCATCCGCGACGCCGAGCGCGACATCTGCGAAATCGTGGTGGCGACAGCCTTGGCCTCGGTCAGCAGGTCGTCGGCGGGCACCACGCGTGACACCAGGCCGCTACGCTCGGCCTCCTCGGCGTCCATGTTGCGTCCGGTCAGAATCAGATCCATCGCCTTGGCCTTGCCGATGGCCCGGGTCAGCCGCTGCGAACCGCCCATCCCCGGCAGCACGCCCAGCTTGATCTCCGGCTGACCGAATTTCGCGGTGTCGGCCGCGATCAGCACGTCACACATCATCGCGAGTTCGCAACCACCGCCGAGCGCGTATCCGGCCACCGCCGCGATCGTCGGCGTGCGCACGGCGGCGAGCTTTGCCCACGGCGCGAAGAAGTCGGCATCGAAGACATCGGAGAACGTCAGACTGGACATCTCCTTGATGTCGGCGCCCGCAGCGAACGCCTTGGCCGAACCGGTGATGATGATCGCGCCGATGCCGGGGTCGTTGTCGAATTCGGCTGCCGCGGTGGTGACTTCGTCCATCACCTGGCTGTTGAGCGCGTTGAGTGCTTTCGGCCGGTTCAGGGTGATGGTGCCGACCCGCTCGTCGCGCTCGACCAGAATGGTTTCGTACGCGTTCGTCATCACTGCCTTCCTAGAACTTCAGTTCGTCGTCGACGGGTGCGAAATATGCCTCGACGTCGGCCACGCCGACCTCGGGCAGCGATGCCGGCGACCACTTCGGGTTGCGGTCCTTGTCGACCAGCTGGGCGCGAATGCCCTCCACCAGGTCGTGCGAACGTAACGACGCCGACGACACCCGATAGTCTTGCGCCAGAACGTCTTCCAGGGTGTCCAGCTTGGCGGCGCGGCGCACCGCCTCCAGCGTCACGGACAGCGCAATGGGGGAGCGGGTCGCGATCAGGCCCGCGGCGTCGTTGGCCGGTCCGGCGTCATGGCCCCGCAGCGCGGCGACGATGTCGACGACGGTATCGCCGGAATAGCACTCGTCGATCCAGTCACGTTGTGCGGCAAGGCTACTGGGCGGCGGTTCGACGGCGTGCGCGGCGATCGCCCGATCGACGCCGTCGCTGGCGATGGCCTGGCGCAACGCATCGAGTTTGTCGTGCGGCACGAAGTGGTCGGCGAATCCCAGGGCGATCGCATCGGCGCCGGAGAACGGCGCCCCGGTGAGCGCGGCGTGCAGACCCAGCGATCCCGGTGCACGCGACAGCAGATAAGCCCCACCGACGTCGGGGATGAAACCGATGCCGACCTCAGGCATCGCCACTTTCGACGTCTCGGTCACCACCCGGGTGTTGGCATGGGCGCCGACACCGACGCCGCCACCCATCACGATGCCGTCCATCAGGGCCACGTACTTCTTCGGGAAGCGGCCGATCTGACCGTTCATCAAGTATTCGTCGTGCCAGAACCGCCGCGCCTCGGCCCCGTCGGCGCGGGCACTGTGGTAGATCGCCACCACGTCACCGCCGGCGCACAACCCCCGCTCCCCGGCCCCGGAGAGCACCACCGCGCTGATCGCGTCGTCCTGCTCCCACGCCGTCAACACCGCACGCAGGCGAGAGACCATGTTCTGGTTCAGCGAGTTGATCGCCTTGGGCCGATTCAGCGTCACAAAGCCGACACCGCTATCGACGCGGCTCGCAATGTCGTCGGACTCGTCCGTCACGCGCGTGGTCTCCCTCGGTGGATGGCCTGGTGAATCCCTCGTCGAATGCTGGTCGGGGCCTGACAGGCAATCTAGATCGTTACCCGCGTCGGGGCGCCCGCGGGTAAGGTTTGTCTGGAATAGGACTGGCCGCACATTCGGGTAAATGTTCCGCTGGGAACACAGCTGGACTACCGTTCGTTGATTACTTGTTCGCACAGCTCGAACTCACAGCTCACGAGAGGATCCGACGTTGCGGGAGACTAGTAACCCGGTATTTCGCTCGCTGCCCAAGCAGCGTGGCGGATACGCGCAGTTCGGGAGTGGCGTCGCGGGCGCCGCGACACAGTACGGGCATCAGACGGACCCCTATGCGCCGTACACCGACCAGCGGGCTGGCGTTTCCCGCCCGCTGACCATCGACGATGTGGTCACCAAGACCGGCATCACCCTGGCGGTGCTGTCGGCCGTTGCCGTCGTCTCCTACTTCATGGTGGAGGCCAACCAGGCGCTGGCCACCATGTTCACCTTCGTCGGCGCGTTCGGCGGTCTGGCCATGGTGTTGATCGCGACCTTCGCCCGTAAGCAGGACAACCCCGCGATCGTGCTGACCTACGCCGCCCTGGAGGGGCTGTTCCTCGGGGCGATCTCGTTCCTGCTGGCCAACTTCTCGGTGTCGAACACCAGCGCCGGGGCGATGATCGGGCAAGCGATCATCGGCACGCTCGGGGTGTTCGTCGGGATGCTCGTCGTCTACAAAACCGGTGCCATCCGGGTCACACCCAAGTTCACCCGGATGATGGTCGCCGGCATGTTCGGTGTGCTGGCCCTGATGCTGGGCAACCTGGTGCTGGGCATGTTCGGCGTCGGCCACGGCGAGGGCATGGGGCTGCGCAGCGGCGGCCCGCTGGCGATCATCTTCTCGCTGGTCTGCATCGGTCTGGCGGCGTTCAGCTTCCTGATCGACTTCGACGCCGCCGATCAGATGATCCGCGCCGGAGCGCCCGAAAAGGCTGCCTGGGGTATCGCGCTCGGCCTGACCGTGACCCTGGTCTGGCTCTACATCGAGATCCTGCGCCTGCTCAGCTATCTACAGAACGACTAGCGCTTGAAACGAAGAAGGCCGGCACCTGCGAAACGTGCCGGCCTTCTTCGTGTCCGAGGTTCGGACTAACCAGCCAGTCCGGTCTTGATTGCCGCGTCTTGCTTCTGTCCAAGGTCGGTGACGAAATCCGGTGGCGGCTGCACATCGGGCGGGCCGACAAAGTTCAGGGTGGTGAACGCTTTGCCCTCGGTGAACAGCAGCATCATCACCCCGTGGGAGCCGTCCGGTGAGTTGCCCGAGACCAACGTGCCGCCGGTTCCCACGGCAGCCGGTGCGGGTGTTCCCTGGACGGAATCACCCAGCTTCGCCTTGGCGGCGTCCAGCGCGCTTGTCGCCGCCGAAGGATCGACGAGAACGAGGATGGTGTCGCGGATCTGGCGAGTTGTGCCATCGTTGCTGAACGTCGTCTCCGCCCCGGCTTGGCCATTCGGGTTCGCTATTACCGGGCCCGCGGTGAAAGGCATCGGGGTCTGAATGTCGTTGACGTGGATCAACAGTCGGGTGTAGTCGGCGGACTGGGGTTGCGCCGAACTCGCTGTCGAGCTGTGACTTGTCATGGCCGAAGCGGCTGACGTCGACGAGGCCGTGGGTGCCTTCGAGTTGCTGCTGCAACCCGTCGCTGAAGCTGAAGCGACTGCCAGCGCAGCCGTCACTAGTGCAATTGTTCTCGGGGACACAGTCATCGCGCCGCTCCTCTTCCACCGAGCCGAACTCGGATGTGTAGGCCACCGGGCGGCAGCCGGCAAACCGTAACCCAGTCCGGGTGATTCCATGCCCGAACCATGCGGTTACGCCGGTTTTGGCGGCAAAACAGGAGACGGGTGCTGCGTGGTCCCGAGACCGTTAGCGAATCAGCTCAGCCGCTCGATCACCAACGCCATGCCCTGACCGCCGCCGACGCACATGGTCTCCAGGCCGAATGTCTTGTCGTGGGTCTGCAGGTTGTTGAGCAGGGTGGTGGCGATGCGAGCACCGGTCATGCCGAACGGGTGGCCCAGGGCGATCGCACCGCCCGAGACGTTGAGCTTGTCCTCGTCGATGCCCAGTTCGCGGGCCGAGCCGAGCACCTGCACGGCGAAGGCCTCGTTGATCTCGAACAGGTCGACGTCCTTGACCGACAAGCCGGCCCGCTGCAGGGCCATCTTGCTTGCCTCGATCGGTCCCAGGCCCATGATCTCCGGGGACAGACCGCTCACACCGGTGGACACGATGCGGGCCAGCGGCTTGAGGCCGAGCTCCTTGGCCTTGGTGTCGCTGGTGATCACCACTGCGGCGGCGCCGTCGTTGAGCGGGCAGGCATTGCCGGCGGTCACCGTGCCGTTGGGCCGGAAAACCGGCTTGAGCTCGCTGATCTTCTCGTATGTCGTTCCCGGCCGTGGGCCGTCGTCGGTGCTGACCGTGGTTCCATCGGGCAAGGTCACGGGGACGATCTCGCGCTCGAAGAAACCGCTCTTGATCGCCTCCTCGGCACGATTCTGGCTGCGCACGCCCCAATGGTCCTGGTCCTCGCGGCTGATGCCGGTCATGATCGCGACGTTCTCGGCGGTCTGGCCCATCGCGATGTAGACGTCGGGGATCGCGTGGTCTTTGCGGGGATCGTGCCAGTCGGTGGCTCCCTCGGCTGCCGTGGCCGTGCGCTCGGCGGCCTCGTCGAACAGCGGGTTTTTGGTGTCCGGCAACGAGTCCGAGTTGCCCTTGCCGAACCGTGACACCGTCTCCACGCCGGCCGAGATGAACGCATCGCCTTCGCCGGCCTTGATCGCGTGGAAGGCCATCCGGATGGTCTGCAGCGACGACGAACAGTACCGGTTGACCGTGGTGCCCGGCAGGAAGTCGTAGCCGAGCTGGACCGCGACGACCCGGGCCATGTTGAAGCCCTGCTCGCCGCCCGGCAGGCCGCATCCCAGGTACAGGTCATCGATCTGATGCGGGTTCAGCGCCTCCACCTTGTCCAGGGCGGCGCGCACCATTTGGGTCGCAAGGTCGTCGGGCCGGATGCTGACCAGCGACCCCTTCATGGCACGCCCGATCGGCGAACGGGCAGTTGAAACGATGACCGCTTCCGGCATTTCGGCTCCATCCGTGGGGTTGTCTGGACCCGAATCTAGCCCCGCGTCGACGGGGGCCGTTAAACGGCCCGGTGAGGACCCGAACGGCTCAGCCGGGCACGACGATCGGTGCCGGTACCCCGGTCGTGGGTCGACGCCACAGTCGCGACAGCAGGCCCAGCACCGAATAGCCGCCGGGGCCGGCCTCGGTGGCGGTGTCGGACAGCAGGGCGGGTACCGGCTGGCCCGCCCAGTCGCCGAGCGCATGGCACAGCGCCGGCAGCAGCTGGCTTGCGGCCAGCGCGTAGCCGGCCGCCGACGGGTGGAATTGGTCGTCGGACAACATCCGCTCAGCTGCATGCCGAAACTCGCGGCTCATCAAAGAGGCCAGCGGCACCGGCACACCACCGGCGGACCTGACGGCGCCGGACTGCGCGCGGGCCAGCCGCAGCCCCCGGGTTCGCACCGTCCATCGCAGCGGCTGCGGGATCGCTTTGACGACACCGAAGTCAGGGCAGGTGGCAACGACGACCACCGCGCCGCTGGCTTTCAACCGTCGCACCGCGTCGCCCAGCCGTCGCGACGAGGCGCCAATGCCGTTCAGCTTGGTGACGTCGTTGGCGCCGATCAGGATCACCGCCGCATCCGGCGGCGGACCCGCCACAAACATGGCGTCGACCTGGCCGGACAGGCCCTTGGAGGTGGCCCCGACAATCGCCTTGGTGCTCAACCGGACACGTTTGCCGCTCTGCTCGGCCAGTCCGCGGGCGATCAGCACGCCGGGAACCTCGTCGGCGGTCCGGCAGCCGTACCCGGTCGCCGTGGAGTCACCGAAGACCATCAGGTGCAGGTCGACGTCCGTCCCGCGCTCCCAGCGTTGCACCGGTCCGCCGCCGGGGGCGTAGACGCCGTCGGCTCGCGGTGGGACGTCCCATGACTTGGGGATGACGCTGCGCGCCTTGGCGGCCTGGCTGATCAGCAGGTTGCGCGCCCCCACATAGGCGGTACCGGTCGATGCCAGCGCGCCGGCCGCGGCCAGCGCGACCATCGAACCCCGCGGCGCGCGTCGTACCACGCGAACAGTTTATGTCCCGGTCTGACGCACCTCCCGGAGCCCGGCCTTGAAGCCATTACGGGTCGGAGCAGTCTTGGTATCGAATCAGACTCTTTGATTGTTGAAGTTGTTTAAGCTGTCAAGCTAAGTTCACGAAGTTGGCTGAACTATCTCTCCGCTTACTTCGTCGACATGTTTACCGCACTACAACGGCGTAGGAGTGTTGAGCATGACCGCACCGAGCAGGGTTTCGGGCGCGCCCCGTACCGCAGTTCGTGCCCGCGACGTAATGCGGGCACGCAGATTTCCGGCCAACGACGGTGTGCCCGTCGAGGTCGTCGAAAGCGGACCCAGCCTCCCGGGGATGGTGGCGTCGCTGGCTTGTCGCCTGACGATCCGCCCGGCTTTGGGTCTGGTCAGCCACATCCCGCTCGTCCCATTTCCGTTCGGCATCATCGATTTCGCGTCCCGGGTCCTGCTTCCCGGACCGGGAACCGTCCGGACGACGGTGGAGTTGCCGCATTGCACCGCCCAGCTGGTGCGCGCGCCCGGCGTGTTGCCGGCTGACGGCAAGCGACGAGTGGTGCTCTATCTGCATGGCGGTGCCTTCTTGACGTGCGGCGTCAACTCGCACGGTCGAATCGTCAACGCGCTGTCCAAGTTTGCCGACGCTCCGGTGCTGGTGGTCAACTACCGGCTCATCCCGAAGCACTCAGTCGGCCAGGCACTGGATGACTGCCACGACGCCTATCGCTCGCTGCGGTCGCGCGGATATCAGCCGGATCAGATCGTGGTGGCCGGCGACTCGGCCGGCGGTTATCTGGCTCTGGCTCTGGCGCAACGGCTTCAGCAGGTATACGAGGAACCGGCGGCGCTGGTCGCGATCTCTCCGCTGCTGCAACTGGCCAAGGAGCCCAAGCAGTCGCACCCGAACATCAAGACCGATGCGATGTTCGGAGCCAAGGCATTCGACGCTTTGTTCACCTTGGTGGCCAGGGCGGCCCGCAAGCACGTCGTCGACGGAGAGTCCGAGCAGCTCTACGAGCCCCTCGATCACGTCGAGGCCGGGTTGCCCCGGACATTGATCCACGTATCCGGCTCGGAAGTGCTGCTGCACGACGCCCGCACGGCGGCCCGCGCGCTGGCGGCGGCGGGAGTGCCGACCGAGGTGCGGGTGTGGCCCGGCCAGATTCACGATTTCCAGCTTGGCGCCCCGATAATTCCCGAGGCCACCCGGTCGCTGCGGCAGATCGGCGAGTACATCCGCGAGGCCACCGGCTAGAGGGGCTGCGCGCGGTCTAGCCGGACCTGAGACGATTTACCCATGCGGATCGCGCGACACATCAGTGAACTCATCGGAAATACTCCACTGGTTCAGCTGAACTCGGTCGTGCCGCCGGGGTCGGGCCGGGTGGTGGCCAAGGTCGAATATCTCAGTCCCGGGATGAGCAGCAAGGACCGGATCGCGGTGAAGATGATCGACGCTGCCGAGGCCAGCGGGGAGCTCAAAGCGGGCGGCACCATCGTCGAACCCACCTCGGGCAACACCGGCGTCGGCCTGGCGCTGGTCGCCCAGCACCGGGGCTACCGCTGCGTGTTCGTCTGCCCCGACAAGGTCAGCGAAGACAAGCAAAACGTGCTCCGCGCGTACGGCGCCGAGGTCGTGGTGTGCCCGACGGCGGTGCCGCCCGAGCACCCGGACAGCTATTACAGCGTCTCTGATCGGCTGGTTGCCGAGATCGACGGCGCCTGGAAGCCCGACCAGTACTCCAACCCGCAGGGCCCGGCCAGCCATTACGAGACCACTGGGCCGGAGATCTGGGCGGACACCGACGGTCAGGTCACCCATTTCGTCGCCGGGATCGGAACGGGTGGGACGATCACCGGCGCCGGCCGCTATCTCAAAGAGGCCTCCGGTGGGAAGGTGCGCGTGATCGGCGCCGACCCGGAAGGGTCGGTGTACTCCGGCGGCACCGGTCGGCCGTACCTCGTCGAAGGTGTGGGCGAGGACTTCTGGCCGGCGGCCTACGACCGTGCGGTGCCCGACGAGATCATTGCCGTCTCCGACTCCGATTCGTTCAACATGACCCGGCGACTGGCCCGCGAAGAGGCCATGCTCGTCGGTGGGTCGTGCGGCATGGCGGTGGTGGCGGCGCTGAAAGTGGCCGAACATGCCGGACCGGATGCGCTGATCGTCGTGCTGCTGCCGGACGGCGGCCGCGGCTACATGTCGAAGATCTTCAACGACGCCTGGATGTCGTCCTACGGGTTCCTGCGCACCAGGCTGGACGGCTCGATCGAGCAGCCCACGGTCGGGGACGTGCTGCGGGGCAAGTCCGGTCATCTGCCCGACCTGGTACACACCCACCCGTCGGAGACGGTGCGTGACGCGATCAGCATCCTGCGGGAGTACGGGGTGTCGCAGATGCCGGTCGTCGGCGCAGAGCCGCCGGTGATGGCCGGCGAGGTAGCCGGGAGTGTCTCTGAGCGCGAACTGCTTTCGGCCGTCTTCGAGGGCCGCGCCAGCCTGGCCGACGCCGTCGGGATGCACATGAGCCCGCCGCTGCCGATCATCGGAGCCGGTGAACAGGTCAACTCGCTGGCCAAGACGTTGCGCGACTTGGACGCCGTGATGGTCGTCGAGGAAGGCAAGCCGGTCGGCGTCATCACCCGGTACGACCTGCTGGGCTTCCTGTCCGACGGTGCGTTGCGTAAGTAGCCGGACGGGCATCAAGCAAATTACTTCGGGTAGCAATTCACCGCGCACAGAGAAAGCCGCTCATGACCGAACAACCGCCGCCGTCATCATTCCCACCGCCTCCACCTCCCGGGGGCGGTGACTATCCGCCGCCCCCGCCGCCGTCGGGCGGATACCTGCCGCCGCCGCCCGGGCCGGTGCTCCGCGGCCTGACGACACAGGACTGCACCCCGTGGGTCAGCCGCGTCGCGGCGTACGTGATCGACCACCTGCCGCTCCTGCTGATCCTCGGCGTCGGTTGGCTGGTGCTGCTGAACTCCATGGACAGCGTCTGCCTGACCGGCGTCACCCCGAACACCACCGACCAGATCTGCTCGATCGGATACTCGACGACGGGTCTGGTCGTGTTGGCGGGCTCGGTGCTGGTCGGGTTGGCCTATTTCATCTGGAACTACGGCTACCGCCAGGGCACCACCGGATCGAGCATCGGTAAGTCGTTGCTGAAATTCAAGGTCGTCAGCGAGAACACCGGTGAGCCAATCGGTTTCGGTATGTCAGTACTGCGTCAGATCGCTCACGCTGTTGACGCCGTCATCCTGCACATCGGTTACCTGTTCCCACTGTGGACCGCCAAGCGCCAGACGCTGGCCGACAAGATAATGGCCACGGTGTGCTTGCCGCTGGACCGGCCGGCCGAGGGCGCATCGCTCTAGACGCCGTCAGATCACGGACACCACGGGGGGATCGGGCAGAAGTTGAGGCCCGGCGGCGGTGGCGCCGGAGGCGGCGGCTGGTCGCCCTCCCAGATGGTCCGCGCGACGTTGCCCCCGCCTCCGACGTACCAGTAGGTGTGGCACACGTTCGCGTCCCAGCGGACCGGATCCACCCGGAGGTTGCCGGTCTGCACCGGAGGATCACCGGGACACCAGCGGCAGGGACCCTCCGGGTGATCCGGCGGGCACCCCGGCCACGATTGCGGCACCGGGATGGGATGGGCCTTTGCGGCACCGACCCCGGTAACCCCTGCGACCCCACCCCACAGCAGCACCGTTGATGCCAGACCCACGACAAGTCGCCTCATAAGTCTGTGATTCTGCGCCGCCGTGAGGTGCGCACACATGGGGCAACTGCCCTATTTGTGCCGTTCGGCCGCTCGCACGGCGATGACTAGGCTGATCAACGATGAGCGACCACGGACACTTCGCAAACGCCGGTCTGGCCACCAAAGCCATCCATGCCGGCTACCGGCCCGATCCGGCCACCGGCGCAGTCAACACCCCGATCTACGCCAGCAGCACCTTTGCTCAGGATGGTGTGGGCGGCCTGCGCGGCGGATTCGAGTACGCACGCACCGGCAACCCGACCAGGGCGGCGCTGGAAGGCGCGCTGGCCGCCGTCGAGGAGGGTAGGTTCGGCCGCGCATTCGGCTCAGGCATGGCGGCCAGCGACTGCGCGCTGCGCGCGCTGCTGCGTCCCGGTGATCACGTGGTGATCCCCGATGACGCCTACGGCGGAACGTTCCGGCTCATCGACAAGGTCTTCACCCAGTGGGGTGTGCAGCACACGCCGGTCGCGGTGTCCGACGTCGACGCGGTCCGCGCGGCGATCACCCCGCAGACCCGGCTGATCTGGGTGGAAACGCCCACCAACCCACTGCTGTCGATCGCCGACATCGCCGCTATCACCCAACTTGGCGCTGAGCATTCCGCAAAAGTATTGGTGGACAACACCTTTGCCTCGCCAGCACTGCAGCAGCCATTGACCCTCGGCGCCGACATCGTGCTGCACTCGACCACGAAATACATTGGCGGGCATTCCGATGTCGTGGGCGGCGCTCTGGTCACCAACAACGAGGAACTGGACGCGGCGTTTGCCTTCCTGCAGAACGGGGCCGGCGCGGTGCCGGGACCGTTCGACGTCTACCTGACCATGCGCGGCTTGAAGACGCTGGTGCTGCGAATGCAGCGGCACAGCGAAAACGCCTCTGCGGTAGCGCAATTCCTCGCCGGACACCCGTCAGTGGACGCGGTGCTGTACCCGGGACTGCCCACCCATCCAGGTCACCAGGTCGCGGCGCGGCAGATGCGCGGATTCGGCGGCATGGTGTCGGTGCGGATGCGGGGCGGACGCAGCGCCGCGCAGGCGTTGTGCGCCAGCACCAAGGTGTTCATCCTCGCCGAGTCGCTCGGTGGGGTGGAGTCGCTGATCGAATATCCCGGTGCGATGACCCACGCGTCGACCGCCGGCTCCCAGTTGGAAGTTCCCAACGATCTGGTGCGGCTGTCGGTCGGCATCGAGGACATCGCCGACCTGATCGCCGATCTCGAGCAGGCGCTGGGCTAGCCGCGCTTAGGAATGGTACGGCTCCGCGCTGACCAGCGTGACCTTGACGGTGTTGCCATTGGGCACGGTGTAGCTGCGGGTCTCACCCTCTTTGGCGTCGAGCAGGGCCCCGCCCAGCGGCGAGTTGGGTGAATACACCTCGAGCTTGCCGTCGTGAACGGCCTGCTCGCGGGTGCCGATCAGGAATGTCTCGCTGTCGGACTTGTCACCGTCGTAGTAGACCTTGACCACCGATCCGGGCAGTGCGACGCCGGACTGCTTGGGCGCCTCGCCAACTTTCGCGTTGTTCAGCAAGTCCTGAAGTTGGCGGATGCGGGCCTCCTGCTGGCCCTGCTCTTCGCGGGCCGCGTGGTAGCCGCCGTTCTCGCGCAGGTCGCCTTCCTCGCGGCGGTCGTTGATTTCCGCGGCGATGACCGGACGATTCGCGATCAATTGGTCGAGCTCGGACTTGAGTCGATCGTGTGACTCCTGGGTCAACCAGGTCACCTGGGTGTCCGTCATCTCGTCGTGCTCCTTGTGGTGTGGGTCGGGCGGTATACCGCCGCGGCAGGCTGTCGGTCGTGCTGCCGGGCGGGCCCACCACGCGCACCGCCGACCTCAGTAGTCGGGCGGACCCCCTGCGCGGCTCATACGGCCGCTAATGCAGCAATACACGGTCCCAGCCGGAACCGTGCATCACAGCAGTTTACCACCGCTGCGACGCGGGCCGAGGAGGTTTCCGCAGTCCGGCGTTTGCCGGAACGCCGGCGGGTCAGGGGGCACGCAGGTAGCTGGGTACATCGGCGCCGCAGCCGTAGATGTCGCCCACCACGGCCGGCTTGCTGGACTTCACGATCGTCGTCACCTGCACCGTTGCCTGGCTTGACGGCGGAACAAGCACCTCGCGCCGTCCCGTCTCGCTGCCGTCTTTCGCCCGTACCCGCACGATGCAGTCGACGGGGCGCGACGGGTCTTTTCGCGTCACGCTGATGGTTACTGACACGGTGTGGCCGTCGATCAGCCGATAGCCGGCCAAGGTCCCGTCGACGTCGCTGCGGCCCAGGCGTTGATAGCCGATGATGGCGACCGCGAGGCCGGCCACGGCGACCACCGCGGCCAGGATCGCGGCCCGGCGTCGCGACGGGCGAAGCACGGGACCACGCCCGTAGCGGGTCGGTGGCGGCGAGGGGGAACGTTCGGTCATGGTGTGTTGCGGTTGGTGCCGGGTGAGCGGGTTAGAGTGCCCGGCGGCCGGGATGGAACTATTAGTCCTGGAACTATAGGCGCAGGAAACAGCACACAGTCAGGGAGCACGTGAGCGAGCTGCGGTTGATGTCGGTGCACGCCCACCCGGACGACGAGTCCAGTAAGGGCGCTGCCACCCTTGCCCGCTACGCGGATGAAGGCCACCGCGTGCTGGTGGTGACCCTGACCGGGGGCGAACGCGGCGACATCCTCAACCCGGCGATGGACTTGCCGGAGATTCACGGTCGCATCGCGGATGTCCGCCGTGACGAGATGGCCAAGGCGGCGGAAATCCTCGGCGTCGAGCACACCTGGCTGGGCTTCGTCGATTCCGGCCTGCCCCAAGGGGATCCGCCCCCGCCGCTGCCCGAGGATTGCTTTGCGCTGACGCCGCTCGAGGTGGCCACCGAGGCGCTCGTTCGGGTAGTGCGCGAATTCCGGCCGCACGTGATGACGACCTACGACGAAAACGGCGGCTACCCGCACCCCGATCACATTCGCTGCCACCAGGTTTCGGTGGCCGCATACGAGGCCGCCGGTGACTATCGGCGATTCCCCGACGCGGGCCCGGCGTGGACTGTGTCGAAGCTGTATTACAACCACGGCTTCCTGCGCCAGCGGATGCAGATGCTGCAAGACGAGTTCGCCAAGCGCGGGCAGACGGGCCCGTTCGAGAAGTGGCTCAAACATTGGGATCCCGCGCACGACATCCACGCCGACCGGGTGACAACCCGGATCGAGTGCTCGGCGTATTTCAGCCAGCGCGACGACGCGCTGCGCGCGCACGCCACCCAGATCGATCCCAAGGGGGACTTCTTTGCCGCGCCGATCGAATGGCAACAACGGCTATGGCCTACGGAGGAATTCGAGCTGGCCCGCTCACGTGTCCCGGCGCGGCTGCCCGAGTCCGACCTGTTCGCCGGAATCGAGGACGAGCTGTGATGCACCTTCAACTCGCCGCGTTGGCCTTGCTGGCCGAGGACGGGCCGCACAACAGCGGACCCGATTTCGGCAAAGCCAGCCCGTTCGGCCTGCTCGTGGTGGTGCTGTTGCTGATCAGCGTGCTGTTCTTGGTGCGTTCGATGAACCGGCACCTCAAAAAACTGCCGGAGTCCTTCGACCCGCAGCATCCCGAACCGGATCAGGCCGTCGACGACGGAACCATCGACCAGCCGCCGCATGAGCCCAGCTGAAACTGCCGGGCGTAACCAGCTCGCCGGGGCCGCCAGTCCCTATCTTCGCCAGCACGCCGACAACCCGGTGCACTGGCGGCAATGGTCGCCGGCCGCGCTCGCCGAAGCCGCACAACGCGATGTGCCGATCCTGCTCTCGATCGGCTACGCCGCATGCCACTGGTGTCATGTGATGGCCCACGAATCGTTCGACGACGACGAGGTGGCCGCGGCGATGAACGCCGGGTTCGTCTGCGTCAAGGTCGACCGCGAGGAACGGCCCGACATCGACGCCGTCTACATGAACGCCACCGTCGCGCTCACCGGACAGGGCGGCTGGCCGATGACATGCTTCCTGACGCCCGATGGACGGCCGTTCTACTGCGGCACGTACTATCCCAAAGATGCTTTCCTGCAGCTTCTTTCGGCCGTAGTCAGCACCTGGAACGACCGTCGCGACGAGGTCGAGCAGAGCTCCGATCGCATCGCGAGTGAACTGCGATCGATGGCAGCCGGACTGCCTGGCGGCGGACCGCAGGTCGGTCCGGCGCTGTGCGACCATGCCGTCGCCGCCGTGCTGCGCGACGAGGACACCGTCAACGGAGGTTTCGGCGGCGCACCGAAGTTTCCGCCGTCGGCATTGCTCGAGGCGCTGCTGCGGCACTGGGAGCGCACCGGATCAGAGCAGGCGCTAACCGCAGTCCGCCGTAGCGGTAACGCGATGGCCCGCGGTGGTATGTACGACCAACTGGCCGGCGGCTTCGCTCGCTACAGCGTTGACAATGCCTGGGTGGTACCGCATTTCGAGAAGATGCTCTACGACAACGCGTTGCTGCTCCGGGCCTACGCGCACTGGGCCAGGCGAACCGGTGACCCGTTGGCCCGTCGGGTCACCGCCGAGACCGCTAGGTTCCTGCTCGACGAGTTGCGCGACGACAACATGTTCACCTCGTCGCTGGACGCCGACGCCGACGGCAGGGAGGGTTCGACCTATGTCTGGACGCCGGCGCAACTGACCGAGACGCTCGGCGGTGACGAGGGCCGCTGGGCCGCTTCGATTTTCGGGGTGACTGAGGCCGGCACGTTTGAAGCCGGCGCTTCGGTGCTGCAGTTCCCCGGCGACCCCGACGACCCGGCCCGCTTCGACCGCGTTCGGGCCGCGTTGCTGGCTGCCCGGCGGACCCGACCCCAACCCGGCCGCGACGACAAGGTCGTCACCGCGTGGAACGGGTTGGCGATCACCGCGCTGGCCGAAGCCAGTGTGACGCTGGCAGCGCCCGAATTAGCTACTGCGGCAATCGATTGCGCGACAGAGCTAGTAGCGCTACACCTGGTGGACGGCCGGCTGCGCCGGGCCAGCCTGGGCGGCCGGGTCGGGGAGAGTGCGGCGATCCTGGAAGACCACGCGATGCTGGCCACCGGTCTGCTCGCGCTGTACCAGCTGACCACCGACGCATCCTGGCTGACCACCGCGACCAGTCTGCTGGATATTGCGTTGGCGCACTTCGCCGATCACGACAGCCCGGGCCGCTGGTTCGACAGTGCCGACGACGGCGAGCGGTTGCTGCTGCGGCCCGCCGACCCGTATGACGGCGCGACACCGTCGGGCGCATCGGCGATCACCGAGGCGCTGCTGACCGCGGCGCATCTGGCCGGCGATGGGCGGGCCGACCGATATCGGCAGGCGGTAGCCGATGCGCTGCAAGCGCATTCGCCGTTATTGGCCCGCGCGCCGCGATCGGCCGGTCATTGGCTGGCCGTCGCCGAGTCGGCCGTGCGCGGCCCGTTGCAGATCGCGGTGGCCTGCTCTGGCCCGGATTCGGCGCTGCTGGCCGATGCCCGCCGGCTGGCACCCGGCGGGGCGATCGTCGTCGGCGGCCAGGTGGATTCC
>NZ_JBAPMI010000096.1:0-5659 GCF_049278535.1 Mycobacterium sp.
GTGTCCGTGTACAGAGCTTCTTGTGCCACTCCATCGACGAGCATCGTGTATGTGGCACGCGCGTGAATCAGAGCAACGTCACTGAGGATGCGGATGTTGACGTCGTGCACAGCGAGATCCTTGAAGGGACGCGGCTTAGCGATGTAGTCGAGGAACTCTTCACGGTTCCGGGTGACACCCGGCGTCTGCACGATGAAGTCTTCCGCGAGGAACTCGCTGAAGCGCTTGACATCGTTGAACTGGTCGGAGTGGACGTAGTCATTGTTGAGCTGCTCGAGGATCGCCAGATCTTCGGTGGACTGAATGGTATCGGTCATTCTCTGGTTCCTTCTCCACGACGCGTAGCGACCTCGGGCCGGGCGCCCGGCAAACGGGCCGACAATCCCGCCCGTGGTCGTACTGAGCCTGCGGCCACGCTGGGTGAGCTGTCATCACCCCAACCACCTATTCACCCGGGTGAGTTATGCGCCGCCGTGAACCGAATCGTGGTTGCGTTGCTGCGTCGGCTGTTTGGACTATTCGGTCGCGGCCGAGGAGCTGGTGGCCAGGGCGGGTTGCACGCCGGGCCGGTCGCGGCACAACACCGCGATGTCGCAGGGCACAGGTTGGTACCCGGCAGGGGGATTTGTTATCAACAACGCGGCGCACATCGCGCCTAAGGCGAAGAGTGCGGCGCTCACCTCTAACACGTGGTCGAATCCGATTGTGCTTGCGGCGCCACCGCTGATCACGCCGATGGACCCGATCGACACCAGCGCGGCCAGCCGCGAGACGGCGTTGTTGATCGCCGACGCCAGGCCGCTGTGTTCGGTCGGCACCGAGGCCAGCGTCACCGAGATCAGCGGTGTGATAGTCGCAACCAGCCCGATGGCCAGTACGGTCATCCCGGGGACCAGGTCGGTGATGGCGTGGAATTCGATAGCTTTCGGGCTGATCAGCAGCAGCCCGATCCCCGCCACGGCGGGGCCGGCGATCAGGAACGCGCTTGGCCCCACCCGCGCGGCGATGCGGCCGACATGACGGGCGAGCACGAACGACAGCGCCGGGATCGGCAGGGTGGCCAGTCCGGCAGCGGTGGCTGAGTAGCCGCCGATTTCTTGGGTGTAGAGGGCGACGGCCAGTGATCCCAGCGTCAACGCTCCGTAGACGAACGCGGTGACGAGGTTGGCGGCAGCGAAGTTACGAAAGGTGAACAGCGGCAACGGAAGCATCGGGCACCTGCTGCGGTGCTGCCAGCTCACAAAGCCGGCCAGGGCGGCAATCCCGATCACCAATGGTGTGCTGACCATCGGGTCGGTCCAGCCACCGCGTTGCGATTCGATCAACGCATACACGGTCGCCGCCCGCCCGATCGCCGATAGGCCCACCCCGACGGTGTCGACAGGGGCGCCTCCGACCCGCCCCGGCATCGGGCACAGCCAGAACGTCAGCGCATACCCGACCACCACGGGGATCGCTGACAACACGAAAATCCAACGCCAGCCGAGGAAATCGACGCACACTCCGCCCAGCAGCGGGCCCAACGCGAAGGCTGTTCCCGTCCACCCGGTCCAGACGCCGATTGCTGCGGACTGATGTTCTTTGTCGAACACCGTGTTGATCAGCGCCAGCGAGCCCGGCACAAGGAATGCCGCACCCAGGCCCTGGATGAGGCGCGCGCTGATCAGCATCGCCGGTGAGGTCGCCGCTGCCGCCACAACCGAGCCCGCTCCGAAAGTCAACAGCCCGAACCGCATAACTGGTAGGCGCCCGAACATATCCGAGATGGACCCGCCGGGTAAAATCGCGGCTGCCATCGCCAACAGGTAACCGTCGATGATCCATTGCTGCGACGCCAGGCCGCCACCGAGGTCGTGCTCGGTGGCTGGCAAAGCCAGGTTGATCACGGTGGAGTCGAGGAATGCGACCATCGACACCATCACCGCGACCATCATCGCGCGGCTGGTCGGTGCCGCGTCGCGTAACGTCACTGCGGTCTGCGCTTGGCCCGTGACGACGAATGCGTGCCAAACCCATTGCGACTCACCATCGGTCGAAATGCACCACGTCGTCGAGCGGAATCCGTTTGGCACGGCGAAAAGTCGTGCCGGTGTAGTAGGCGGTGGGGACGGTGGTGGCGTGATAGACGTTGTCGGGTAAACCGAGGATGGCCCGCATCTCGTCGTCGGCCATTATGGTCACCCCGGTCCACGTGGTTCCCAAACCCCGAGAGCGCGCCGCCAGCATGTAACTCCAGG
Source organism: Mycobacterium sp. (assembly GCF_049278535.1). Taxonomy (GTDB): domain Bacteria; phylum Actinomycetota; class Actinomycetes; order Mycobacteriales; family Mycobacteriaceae; genus Mycobacterium. The sequence continues at coordinate 2,238 of NZ_JBAPMI010000096.1, forward strand.
TGGCGGGCATGATCGAACTCCAATACCGATTAGAGTTTTCGCCCGTCAGGGTGCCGTCACCGTCGATGAGCTGGACGCACGGGATCATCAAGACGGGGACCTCGCCGATGTGCTCGGCAAGATACGCCGCACTGTCAGATACCTTGCGCTGCTCGCGATTGCGCGCGGGCTCGTCCTTGTACCGGTCTGCGACCGCGAACGGGGACGCGACAATCAAGTCCCATGTGCGGCGATATACATCGGCGATCGCACGACGCTGGCTTGCATCGGTGACCACGATGAAGCTCCAGTTCTGCACGTTGGCCGACGTCGGTGCCTGCACCGCGATCTCCAGGCATTCCCGGATCAGGCCGATCGGAACAGGTTTGGTCAAATCGAGACGTTTGCGCACCGAGCGGGTCGTGGTCAGCAGCGCGTCGATGGACAAGTCGACGATGGGGTAATCGCTCATGCCGGCAGGATGGCGATGACTTCGACTTCCACGCGGATGTCGGGCCACACCAGGCCGTCGATGATGCTGAACATGGCGGCGGGTTGGTGGCGGATGACCTCTTTGCTCACCGCTAGGTAGGCGGACGCATTGTGACGGCTGGTGACCCATTGGCGCATGTGGACAATGTCGGTGAGCTTGGCGCCGGCCTTGTCGAGCGCCCTTTCGACATTGGCCCAGCACTGCCGGGCTTCGTCAGTGAAGTCCTCAGGCACGGTGCCGTCTTCGCGCAGGCCAGGCGTGCCGGAGACGAGTATCAGTGTGTCGCCGCCACCGGATACGACAACGGCGTCAGCATATTTGCCGATGTGAGCGGCCACTCCGGTGAAGATCGGGTTAATGGTGGTCATCTTGAGACTCCTTGGTGGCCTTAGGTCTTTTAGGGGTGTGATGGCAACTTCGTGAGATCTCTTTCGTGATCACCACTCCGCTGGCCTCCTGGCCTGCAACGACCCGCGCGAGCGCGGACGCGGCCTCATCCAGGCGGCAAGGACGCGGGGTCGGCATGCTCAATCGACGCGAGGCGAGCAGCGCGGTGAGACGTTCGAGTTGAGGGCCGTCGGAACGGACGTAAACCGCGGTCACGCTGATGCCGCGGGTGGATGCCGGCGAGTCAGGGGTGATGTTGGCCAGCTGGCCGCCGTCGGCAAGCGCGGTCATCGCCGCAGCAGCACCCCCCGGCGCCGCGTTGGCGACGGCGTCGATGGAGTTTTTCGCCAACGCCCGTGCCTGTCGGGGCCACAGCGGATCCCGGTAATCGATTACCTCGCGGGCGCCGTGTCCGCGGACCCGGTCGGCGCTGCGCGGGCTGGCGGTGGCGAGCACGTCGACCCCGCGCAAGGCGGCCAGTTGGACGATGAGCCCGCCGGTGATTCCGCCCGCGCCATGAACGAGCAACGTTTCCCCACCGCGAAGGGCCAACGCCTCGGCGACCACCTGCTCGGCGGTCAACGCCGGCACCGGAAAGATCGCTGCGGTCTCCCACGGAACCTCGGGCGGTTTGTGGGCGAGCGATCCGACGGGCGCTACCAGAAGCGCCGCCCACGTACCTTGGCCGCGCAACGGCACAGGGTGGCACATCACCTCATCGCCCACACTGAATCCGCTCGGGCAACTACCCACGGCCTTGATGACCCCGGCAGCCTCGACGCCGAGCGCCAGCGGCGGCCTGGCGCCAACGTCCCAACCGCCGCAACGAACGATATTGTCCCAGTTGCCAACCCCGACGCCACGAACGTCGATGAGGACCTCGTCGGCCGCCAACGGTCGCGGGTCGCCCACTTCGAGCGTCTCGACATCCCCGCCGAACGTGCGGACCCCTGCGACAAGCATGCTCACAGTGATTCGACCGGCCAGTCGTACGTCATTATGGTTCCTCCCAAGGTGATTCGCTTAAGCACTCTTCTGTGCTTTCTGCGTCGCGTTTTTCAGTAACGTGGCAAGTTCGGACTCTTGGGCGAGTAGGGGATCCCAGACCTGGTTGACCGTCGGATGTGGCGCAACAGCATGGCGTAGCAGACTGACAGGGACCTTGGCGAGGATTGCCAGGGTGGCCGCTTGAACCAGTTCTGAGAACTGCGGGCCGACAAATGTCGCTCCGAGCAGTGTGTTGGTCTGGTCGTTAATGACCAGTTTCGCCCATCCTTGGAAGCCGTCCCGGTAAAGGGCGAGGAATGACACCGCGCCGGGGTATTCGGCAGTTCGCGTCCGAACCGCGAACCCTTCTGCTCGGGCCTGACTTTCGGTGCGCCCCGCCCAGGCCACTTGCGGCTCAGTGTGGATAACCTGCGCCAGATTGCCGGCATCACGGGCAATCAACTCGTTCTGGGACAGTTCTCGCCCCGCGGCCCGCGCCGTAATGATGTCGGCTACGACACGGCCGTGGTAGGTGGAAATGTGAGATAGCCGAGCACGCCCGGTGGTGTCTCCCAGCGCGTAAAGCCAACCGCCTGTGACGCCGACCGCCTGGAGATGGTCGTTCACCGAAACGATCCCGCCGCCCGGCAGACCAAGGTTTTTCAGCCCGATGTTGTCGGTGTTGGTGCGCCGTCCGGCGGCCAGGACGACCTCGTCTACCTCGATGGTCTTGCGGTGGAAAGTGGCGGTGACGGGACCGCCCGCCGCGGGGCGGGATACTGCCGACAGCTCGGTCTCAAAGTGAATCGTGACGCCTTTGCTTCGCAGTGACTGCGCAACCAGCTCGCGAGCTTCGGGTTCGCAGTTGCAAACCAGGGAGTCCTCACGCACCAGAAGTGTTACCGCTGAGCCCAAACCGCTCAGGATCGTGGCGAACTCGACGGCGACAGGGCCGCCCCCCACCACCAACGCGCGAGGAGGGACCCGTGTCATGGTCGTTAAGTCCCGATTGGTCCACGGGCGTGCTTGCGCCAACCCAGGTATCTCCGGCAGGTTAGGGCGAGTGCCGGTGGCCAGCACAACCGCATGACGCGCAGTCAGGACGGCTTCGGTGGTATCTTCCCAGGCGTAGGCCACGCGCACCGTTCGTTCGCCACTCAGCCGGCCGATCCCATGAAACACTGCTACACCAGCTTGCCGCAGTGATGCTGTTCGGTCTTGGTCCGAGAGGTGCTCAATAATCGCGTCGCGTTTCGCGAAGACTGCCGCAATATCCAGTCCTTTGCTTGAAATGGTCTCTCGCACACCAGGAACTGCCTTTGCCAGATTGAACACCTCGATCGGGCGAAGCAGCGTCTTACTCGGGTTGCAGCCCCAGTAATGACACTCCCCACCGACCAGGCGATCCTCAACGAGCGCGACTGAAAAGCCGACGGACGCAAGTTTCCGCACGGCAGCCACACCGCCCACGCCGCCGCCTACGACGATCACGTCGAACTCTGTACCGGCTTTCATCAACCCTCATTTCCGATGATCGGTAAGGTCCAGCTGTGTTGGGGGCTCATACGTTTCGACG
>NZ_JBAPMI010000097.1:0-11547 GCF_049278535.1 Mycobacterium sp.
CCGGAGATTTGGGCAATTTCGACAAGTCCGGCCGGTTGAAGATCGACGGGCGTAAAAAGGACATGTTCATCGTTGGCGGGTTCAATGCGTACCCGGCCGAGATCGAGGGCTTCATGCTGGAGCACCCGGCGGTCGCTCAGGTGGCCGTGATCGGCGTACCGGACGAGCGGCTCGGTCAGGTAGGGAAGGCCTTTGTGGTACCGATGCAACATGGCAAAGGCACCGTGTCCGAAGAGGATTTGATGGCGTGGTGCCGTGAGCGGATGGCCGGATTCAAGGCGCCTCGGTACGTCGAATTCCTCGACGGGTTGCCGCTGAACGCCACTGGGAAGGTGATGAAGGACCAACTCCGGTGACCTCAGTGGACCCGCATTCGCATTCGCTGGTGATCGCGTCGGACTACCGTGTGCCCGATCCGGAGCAAGTGTGGCCGTTGCTCAAACGGCGGAGATCGGCGCTCGCCGGTATCGGCGCACACCACGTGCTGCTGTACACCTCGACGCATGACTACGGTCGTGTCCTGGTCACGATCGGCGTGCGCAGCCGAGAGCCGATTGTGGAACTCCTGCGATCACGGGTGTTCTTCGATTGGTTCGACGCGGTCGGCGTCGACGACATCCCGGCCGTGTTCGCCGGCGAGATCGTCGAACGGTTCGGGTCCATCGACCCGTCGGCGCGCTCGGCGCCCGGCGTCGTGGTCGCGGCGATCTCGGCGGTCGACGACGTACCCTCGCTGACTCATGAGATCCGTGGCGCACTACCGAGATTCGAGATGGCGGGCATCCGGGAAACCCGGCTGTTCCAGGCGTTCGATGACAGCCATGAAGTGATGATCCTGCAGGAGCTTGACGACGAGGCCCGCGCCCGGCGCTGGATCGACCATCCCGACGCCGCGGCCCCGTGGATAGACGGAGCCGGGGTGGGCGCGTATCCGCCGGTATTCGTCGGCAAGTTCTCCGACATGATGCGGATCGAGGAGTAGGCGGGCCGCTTGGTGTTCGTCTGCCTGTGTAACGGGATTACCAGCCAGGCGGTGGCCGATGCCATCGCCGACGGAGCGTCGACGACCAATCAGATCGCGGCGGTCTGCGGCGCGGGGGCCGAATGCGGGCGCTGCCGTCGCACCCTGCGGAATTTGCTCGGCACGCCGAACCCAAACCACGGCAGCACCTGAATTACCGGCGCGGGCTGCCATCCGCAGACGTGGGCGCGACCAATTCGGTCAACAGGTCGGGGATGTCGAGGCGTGGCACCACTGCTTCGATCAGCACCATCCGGTCTTGGTGACTTGCGGCGGCCACGAACGCGTCGTCGAGTTCGCCGTAGTTTTCGGCTCGGAATATCAGGTGGTTGGTCACCCCGAGCGCGGTGGGAATGTCGGCCCAACTCCAACGGACAATGTCGTTGTAGGGCGCGGTTTCTCCGTGGATCATCCGCTCGATGGTGTAGCCGTCGTTGTTCACCACCACGACGACCGGCGACAGGCCCTCGCGTGAAAAGGCACCCAGTTCTTGGACGGTCAGCTGCGCTGCCCCGTCGCCGATCAGCAGCACCGGTCGGCGATCCCGTTCGGCCAAGCCCGCGCCGAGGGTGGCCGGCAACGTGTATCCGATTGAGCCCCACAGGGGTTGGCCGATAAAGGTCACTCCGTGTGGAAGTCGGTGGGTGGCCATGCCGTAGAACGAGGTGCCCTGATCGGCGAGCACGATATTGCCGGGGGTCAGGGCGTCGCAGAACCTGTCCCACAACACCTTTTGGTTCAACGGCTCATCGCGACCGGGCTTGTCGGCCGGTGCATCGTCAGACGTGCGCACCACCGGAGGCGACGCGACGCCGCGCCCGGTGAGAATCGAGGTGAGTGCGTCCAGCGCCGCGCCCATCTCCAGCGGCGCGAATACGTCGTTGCCGACCGTGCTCTGCTGTACCCCGACATCGATGGTCCGCACCGGGTCGATCCGCTGGCTGAAAAAGCCGCTGACCATGTCGGTGAACACCACCCCCGCTGTGACGAGGACGGGCGCCTCTTCGATTGCCCGGCGGACTGGTTCGGCGCTGGCGGCGCCGGCGTAGATACCCAGGAATTCCGGCGCGCTCTCGTCGACCAGGCTCTTGCCCCACATCAGCGTGGCGTGCGGCACGACGTCGGCGGCCAGCAGCGCCTCGAGCTTCTCGACGGCATTCAACCGGTGAACCAGCAGATCGGCCAGCACGGTCAGCTGTTGGTCCGCGATGAGTTTTGTTGCGGCATCGACGAATAACGCAAGGGCCCGCGGACTGGTGCCGCCGGTGTAGTGTGGCAGCGGCGCGGTCGGCGGCTCGGTCTCGAAGCGCGCCACGTCGGTCGGCAACAACAGATATCCGGGCCGCCGTTGCTCACGCACCTCGCAGAGCACCCGATCGATCTCCCTGGTCGCCGTCGCCGGCATGAGATTGGCTTGCGCACAGGTGATTTCCCGGCTCACCCGCAGAAAGTGCTCAAAGTCGCCGTCGCCCAACGAATGATGCAACGCCCGGCGCGTGCCCTGCGCGTCTTTCGATGGGCCGCCGACGATGTGCACTACCGGCACATGCTCGGCGTAGCTGCCCGCTACCGCGTTGGCCGCCGAAAGCTCACCGACACCGAATGTGGTTACCACAGCCGACATTCCGCGTAGTCGACCGTAGCCGTCCGCGGCATATCCGGCGTTGAGCTCGTTGGCGTTGCCGACCCACCGCAGGCGCGGATGGGCGACGATGTGATCGAGGAACTCCAGGTTGTAGTCGCCGGGCACGCCGAACACTTCGGTGACGCCGAGTTCCGCGAGGCGGTCCAGCAGATAGTCACCGACGGTGTAGGGCAGGCCCGAAGCATCCGGGGCAGCAGCAGTCACGACGTCGACGCTACGCGTCTGCGGTCGAAACCGCCCTCCGCGTGGCGCGGCCTCGCTATCGTCCGGTCATGGCAATCAACGAAACCCGCGAAATCGTCATCGAGGCAGCTCCGGAGGAGATCCTCGACGTCATCGGCGATCTTGACTCGCTCACCGAATGGTCAGAGCCGCATCAAAGCGTGGAAATCCTCGACCGAGACAAAAACGGCCGGCCCGTCAAGGTGAAAATGAAGGTGAAGGCGGCCGGGATCACCGACGAACAGGTGGTTGCCTACACGTGGGGCGACAACGTGGTCAGTTGGACGTTGATCAGCTCCGGTCAGCAGCGATCCCAGGATGCTTCGTACACGTTGACGCCCGACGGCGACAAGACGAAGGTCACCTTCAAGATCAGCGTGGATCCCGTCGTTCCGCTGCCCGGCTTCGTGCTGAAGCGCGCCGTCAAGGGAACGATCGACAACGGCACCAAAGGCTTACGCGACCGGGTGCTGAAAGTGAAAAAGGGAAACCGATAGTCAACGGGAAAGGTGCTCGACGAGAACCACTTGCAACTCGCCGACAAAAAAGCCGAGCACGGCGCCGACCATGACCATCAGCATCTCGTCGTCCTTGAAAACCGGCCGGAGGATCGCTTCGTATTGGTCGGGCGTCAGCTTGTTCATCTTCTCGACGATGAGGTTCTCGATATCAAGGGTCTTGGCGGTGTAGTCCTTGGCCTCTTGCATGGTGTCCGGTAGCCGCTCGACGACCATGCGCACGACGGCGTCTTTCGCCTCGCGGTAGCGCTGGGTGCCGATCGCGAGGGTGATCACCGGCCGGGCGACCCCGGTTTGCGCGTCGAACGCGGCGGAGACTTCTTTTTCGACGGCCGCGAAGAGCCGTTCGGAGGTGGGACCGTTCAGGATCGCCTCGAGCAGCACGTCGGCCGAGAACAGGTCGTTGGCCAGCAGGCGGGCGTAATCGCGGGTGACTTGCTCGCGCTGCGCGTGCAGCACACCCTGGACGGGGATGAAGCCCAGCAGCTTTTTCGGCTCGCGGGGGATGAAGATCAGGTTCAGCGCCAGCCAGTCACTGGCGAAACCGGTGACAAAGCCGAAACCCGGCATGATCCAAGGGTTGTGCAGCAACCCCCAGCTGACCATCTGCACGAGGCCGATCGCAAAGCCGAAGTAAATGCCGCTGCGGCGGATGAATTTCATCGCCGCTCCCCCCATGCCCTGCATCAGTTCGTTGAGCTGGGCCTTGTTTTTGACCAGGGTGGTGACGGCGAGGTATTGCAGATCGACGAATCGCGGCAGGTCGGCCTTTATCGCCCGGAATATGTTGTCGACAACTTCGGGTGCGGCGGCGTGCACGCGGGACAGCACCGCGTTACGGCCCGCGGCCGGGAGCGAATCCCACAGTCCCGGGCGTAACTGTTCGGCGAGATCGCGGGCCATCTCGTCGATCGTCCGGGTGAGCGGCTCGCGCAGCTCTTCCACCGCCTGCTTCGCGTCGATCTTGTCCAGGATCTCCTCGGGCTTGAGCAGCTTGTCGGTGAGCATCTGGATGGTGAGGGCCGCGGTCTTGCCGGCGCGGCGCGGCACTACCCCCTGCCAGCCGATCGGCCCGACGCCGATGAATTCGATCGGCCGGTAGAGCATCTGCAGCGCAACCAGCTTCGTGGTGTAACCGACGAAGGCCGCGATCAATGGCATCGACAGGTAGATGAACCAGTTGAGCTTGGCATCGGCGATGATCTCGCTAAAGGACTGGCCCCAGGCGACGACCGAGGATGTCACTCCCGGTCCCGAGAGTTGTTCGTCGCTGCCCACAATTCAAGGCCAAGTCCGGACAGACGCAGGGTGTATCGCTCTACGGGAGCCGGGATCGGGCCGCGGCTGGCGTCCTTGATGGCTTGGAGCACGGCCGTGTCGGCGGCGAGGATCTCGTACTCGTCCTTCATCGAGGTGTCCTCGGGTCCGGATTCGACCAGTCCCAGCGCCAGCAGGTGGCTGACGTACATCGGCGTCAGATGGGGAAGCGCCAGGTTGGCGCTCTTACCGATCAGCGACATGTTCTCCAGGACGACCTCGCCCACCAGCCCCGCGCGGGTCCGGGCATACACGTTGAGTAGCGGGGACGCGGACCCGTCCGAGAGAGCGCTGACTATCCGTGCCTCGTCGGGCACCATTTGGTCGAGGATTTTGTGGAACAGCTCTTGGCGGCTCGACTTCGAGCTCTGCTCGATCGCGCGGTCGAGCAGGCCGCGCATCTTGGTGTCCAGGCTCTCGGGGATTTCGACCTGCGCAGGGGGTGCGGCCGGTATCTCTGCCGTCGCGGGCGGATCGCTGATTTTCATCCCGGACCGGATCAGGCCGAAGATTTGCCGTTCGCTCCAACTCGCTGCCTTGATGTAGGTGCGCACCGTTTGCTCCGCGAGGTCGACCAGCCCCCGGGGATCGAAGCGGGACGTCATGGGCTGAACATAACGAATTGGCGTGCACGATGACGGCGATTGAGACCATCTCAGCTTTGCCGAAGAACGGTCGGAGACTTTCTCCGTGCGGCAGCAGCGGTTGGTTTCGATACTAAAACATATGTGGCTGAGACAGATTCGGTAACGACTCGAAGGCGCGCCCGGTAGCGTTTCGCCGGTGACCGTTACCGGGCCCCTGGGCGGGGTACGAGTGATCGAACTGGGCGGCATCGGGCCTGGCCCGCATGCGGCGATGATGCTGGCGGACCTCGGGGCCGACGTGGTACGGGTTCGCCGTCCCGGCGGTTTGACGATGCCCGCCGAGAACCTTGACCTGCTGCACCGGGGCAAGCGGATCGTGGACCTGGACGTCAAAACCGACCCACAGCTGTTGCTGGATCTGGTCGCCAAGGCCGATGTGTTGCTGGACTGCTTCCGGCCGGGCACCTGCGAGCGACTCGGCATCGGCCCACAGGAGTGCGCGGCGGTGAATCCGCGGCTGATCTTCGCGCGGATCACCGGTTGGGGGCAGGACGGGCCGCGGGCCAGTACAGCGGGCCACGACATCAACTACCTGTCGGCGACCGGCGCCCTGTCCGCGCTGGGTTACCGCGACCGGCCACCGATGCCGCCGCTGAACCTGGTCGCCGACTTCGGCGGCGGCTCGATGTTCGTGTTGCTGGGCATCGTCGCTGCCCTCTATGAGCGGGAGCGATCGGGGACCGGCCAGGTCGTCGACGCCGCAATGGTCGACGGGGTCAGTGTGCTGGCACAGATGATGTGGACGATGAAGTCAACGGGTGCGCTGCGCGACGAGCGTGAGTCGTTTCTGCTTGACGGCGGTGCACCGTTCTATCGCTGCTATGAGACCGCCGACGGCAAATACATGGCCGTCGGTGCGATCGAGCCGCAGTTCTTCGCGGCGCTGCTCGCCGGACTGGGCTTCGCTGCTGGCGAAGTGCCCAGCCAGTTCGAAATCGGTTCGTATCCAACGATGTTCGAGGCATTCACCCAGCGGTTCGCCAGCAAGACCCGCGACCAGTGGGTGGAGATCTTCGACGGGACCGACGCGTGCGTCACGCCGGTGTTGACGTGGAGCGAAGCCGCCACCGATCCGCACCTGACCGCGCGCGCGACGGTGGTCAACGCAGGTGGTGTCGATCAGGCAGCGCCTGCGCCACGGTTCTCCCGCACACCGCCGGCGCCGGTCGGCCCGATACCGCAGGCAACCACACCGCTCGACGAAATCGGCTGGTAATAAGAGCTATTAGCGCGATGCATTGCTAGCTTGGTTATCAGTGGCCGTACAAGCATCGAGAGAGATCGTCATCGACGCACCGCCGGGGGTGATCCTGGAGGCGTTGGCCGATGTCGGGTCACTGTCGTCGTGGTCGCCGGTGCACAAGCGGATTCAGGTGCTCGACTGGTACTCCGACGGTAAGCCGCACCATGTCAAAGCCACCATCAAGATTTTCGGGCTCATCGACAACGAGATCCTGGAATACCACTGGGGCCCTAACTGGGTGGTCTGGGACGCCAGCGATACCTTTCAGCAGCGCGGGCAACACGTCGAATACAACCTGCAACCGGTCGGCGTGGACAAGACCCGGGTGCGCTTCGACATCACCGTCGAGCCGTCGGGACCGGTTCCCGCCTTCGTCGTCAGGCGGGCCAGCGAGATCGTGCTGGACGCCGCGACCAAGGGACTGCGCGATCAGGTGATGGCCGTCTTCGGCTCTGAACAACCGAAGTAGCGATCGCGCCGAGCAAAACGCTGGCCCGATACCGGTCTGTGCTGGCACGGTATTGCCTCATGCGGGTGTGGCTGAGCGGCTAGGCAGCGGCCTGCAAAGCCGTATACACGGGTTCAAATCCCGTCACTCGCTCCAAGCGATCTCGACCGGGTCAGCCCGCGATCGAGAGCAGTTCGGCAAAGGCGTGCTCCATGCACTCGGCATACCTCGCCGGGTCCGGCAGCGCGTCGCGATCCGCGGTCGCGCTGATCGCCAGCGTGCCGTTGTAACTCGCCACGACATGGATCAGGTTCATGCCACCGATGAGTGGTCCAAGACCTGCGGCGCGTAACAGTCGCGCGCCGCAGAAGTAGATCGGCTGGGTCGGACCCGGCACGTTGGTGACGGTCGTGTTGGCGACGGTCGGGCCGGAGAACGGAAGCACGCTCGCTGCTTTGGCGGTCACTCCGAGCAGTGCGGTCGGCACCGTTCCAATCAGTTCGATCAGCTGGCTCCGGGTCGACTGATCCGACTCCGACCGGCTCCCCGCGGTCGACGCGGCGATCGCGGAGAGCCGCTCGAGTGGATCGGCGATGTCTGTACCTAGCGATTGCAACCGGCCGAACAGCATGTTCCCGCCGCCCGCCCCGGCGTTCGCGTCGCGCAGCGAGATCGGGCATGCCGCAACAAGCGACTCATCGGGAAGTTCCCCGTGCCCATCCAGATAGTGGCGAAGGGCGCCGCCGACATAGGCGAGCGCCACATCGTTCACCGTCGAGCCGGGCACGTGCGCCTTGATCCGCTTGAAATCGTCGAGGTCGTGGAACCGGGCTTCGAAAACCCGGTGCGCTGAGACCGTTTGGTTGAAACGCGTCTTGGGCGGAAACGACGGCGTGCCGAACTCGGCCATCCGGGACACACTGCTGACCAGTTTGGCGGGCAGACCGGCTAAGCCGCGTACGGCCTTGGGGGCGCTCGAGACCACGACCCTGCTGGCCCGCACGGGATACAGGGCCGCCTTTATTGCCATGCGTGACAGCAAGTTTGCGGTCGTCGGAAGGGGATCGGGTTGCCAAGGATCATCGGGCAAAGCGGGGCGTGGGCTGTCTGAGGCGAGGTCGTGCATTGCCGCGATCATCTGCACGCTCGCCATGCCGTCGACCGCGCAGTGATGCAATTTCAACGCCATCGCAAACGAGCCCTTCGGCACGCCCGGAACGGCATTCAGCCCCTCGATGACGGTGATCTCCCACGGCGGCCGCCGCAGGTCGATCTGCCGGGCGTGCAGCCGCGCGACCTGGATGCACAGCTGCCGCCAGTCACCAGGCTGGGGCAGCCCGATGTGACGGACGTGGTACTCGAGATCGAAGCTCGGATCGTCCACCCAGTACGGTCGGTCGAGACCGCCGGGCAGCTCGGTCAACCGCCTCCGAAAGACATCCGCGAGATGCAGCCGCGCATCGAGCTCCTCGAGAATTCCCTTGAAAGTCACCCTCCCGCCGGGGGCGGTCGACGGGTCGTAGATCAACAGCATCTGGATTTGCAACGGCGTCTCTGGCGTTTCGGCGCGCAGCATCATGTCGTCGGTCCAACTCAGCTGCCGCACAGACGCCCTTTCAACCAGACTGGTTCTCAACACTAGGCTTCTCGCCGACGCGCGGCGAACGTTTCGGCGGCCCGTAGCTGCGCAACTCGGTCCGCGAATGCGGTTGCGTTGCTAGTTTGCTAGTAGTGGCCGTACAAGCATCGCGAGAGGTTGTCATCGACGCTCCTCCGGAGGTGATCCTGGAGGCGCTGGCCGATGTCTGCTCGGTGCCATCGTGGTCCTCGGTGCACAAGCGGGCCCAAGTCATCGATTGCTATCCAGACGGCCGCCCCCATCATGTGAAGGTCACCGTCCGGGTCTCGGGCATCGTGGACACCGAGGTGCTCGAATATCACTGGGGTCCGGACTGGGTAGTGTGGGATGCCCACAAGACTTTGCAGCAACACGCGCAGCACGTGGAGTACACGATGCAGCGTGAAACCGAGGACACGACACGGGTCCGATTCGAGATCACCCTCGAGCCCTCGGCGCCGATACCCGAGTTCCTGGTCAATCGTGCACGCAAAAAGGTCCTCTACGCCGCGACCGAAGGACTGCGACGAAAAGTCATGGCTGTTCTTGCCTCGAACCAGTCGGTGTAGCCGGTCCGTCCCGCAGCCGCCCGAGTCGCCGGATCGCTTCGTCGAGTGTGTCGTCGCGCTTACAGAAAGTGAAGCGCACCAGATGATTCCAGGCGGCCCAATCCTGGGTGGCCGGGTCGCAGAATGCGGTCATCGGGATCGCGGCGACGCCGACCTGTTCGGGTAGTGCAGCGCAGAACGCGGTGCTGTCGTCGTATCCCAGCGGCCGTGGGTCGGCGCACAAGAAGTAGGTTCCTGCGCTGTCATGTACTTCGAAGCCGATCTCGGTCAGCCCGCGAGCCAGCCGATCACGTCTGTCCTGCAACGAGTTTCGCAAGGCCGCCACCCAGGCGTCCTCGGTGTTGAGGGCATCGGCCACCGCCGGCTGAAACGGCGCACCCCCGACGTAACTCAGATACTGCTTTGCTGCCCGCACGCCGTGAATGAGTTCCGCAGGGCCGCAAGCCCATCCGATCTTCCACCCGGTGCAGTTGAACATCTTCGCCGCGCTCGAGATCGTGATGGTGCGCTCGGCCATCCCGTCCAGACCCGCTAACGGAATGTGTCGATGGCCGTCGAACACCAGGTGCTCATAGACCTCGTCGGTGATGACCAGTAGATCGGCTGACACCGCGATGTCCGCGATTGCCGCGAGCTCGGTCTGGCCGAGCACGGTGCCGGTCGGATTGTGCGGGGAGTTGAGCATCAGCGCCCGGGTGCGGGGGCTCACCGCGCGCCGCAGCGCGTCGATGTCGAGCGCAAACCCACTGCCGTCCGGTACCAGCGGCGCGATGACCCGCTGGGCGCCGGCCATGGCCACCACCGGGGAATAGGAGTCGTAGAACGGCTGGATCAAGATGACCTCGCTGCCGGGCTCCACCAGACCGAGCACTGCCGACGCGATCGCCTCGGTGGCCCCGACGGTCACCAGCACCTCGGTCGCCGGGTCGTAGTCGACGCCGTACTTCCGCTTCCGCTGAGCCGCCACCGCTTCGCGCAGCGCGGGAATCCCGATTCCGGGCGGGTACTGGTTGATGCCCTCGGCGATGGCGTCCTGGGCGGCCTTCAACATCGCCGGCGGACCGTCCTCGTCGGGAAAACCCTGACCGAGGTTCACCGCGCCGACCCGTGTGGCCAGCGCCGACATCTCGGCGAACACCGTGGTCGCATAGGGCTGCAGTCGCGACACCGTCATGGCTGTCGAGCCTAGGTCACCGCTGCTAGAGCGCTCCCAACCAACAGGTTGATCGGCCGCCCTGTTAGGGTGGCTGACAGAGGACTAGCGTCGCCAACGACGGATCGAAAAACCCACATTGTTGAAGAGGAATCAGTCATGTCCGAAGAAGCCTTCATCTACGAGGCCATCCGCACGCCGCGCGGCAAGCAACGCCACGGCTCACTGAACGAGGTCAAGCCGCTGAACCTGGTCGTCGGCCTGGTTGAAGAGCTGCGCCGGCGGTTCCCCGACCTGGACGAGACCCTGATCAGCGACATGATCCTCGGCGTGGTGTCGCCGGTCGGCGACCAGGGCGCCGACATCGCCCGGACCGCGGTGCTGGCCGCCGGGCTGCCCGAGACCACTGGTGGCGTGCAGCTCAACCGGTTCTGCGCCTCCGGCCTGGAGGCCGTCAACACCGCCGCGCAGAAGGTCCGCTCCGGCTGGGACGACCTGGTGCTGGCCGGTGGTGTGGAGTCGATGAGCCGGGTCCCGATGGGCTCCGACGGCGGCGCCTGGGCGACCGACCCCGAGACCAACTACCAGCTCGGCTTCGTGCCCCAGGGCGTCGGCGCCGACCTGATCGCGACCATCGAGGGCTTCTCCCGCGAGGACGTGGACGCCTACGCGCTGCGAAGTCAGCAGAAGGCCGCCGATGCGTGGTCGGGCGGCTACTTCGCGAAGTCGGTTGTGCCGGTTCTGGACCAGAACGGCCTGACCATCCTCGACCACGACGAGCACATGCGGCCCGACTCCACGCTGGAAGGCCTGGGCAAGCTGAAGGCCGCGTTCGACGGAATCGGCGAGATGGGCGGCTTCGACGACGTCGCCCTGACCAAGTACCACGCTGTCGAGAAGATCAACCACGTTCACACCGGCGGTAACAGCTCCGGCATCGTCGACGGCGCCGCGCTGGTGCTCGTCGGCTCCGAGGCAGCCGGCAAGTCGCAGGGTCTGACCCCGCGGGCGCGCATCGTGGCCACCGCCACCAGCGGCTCGGACCCGGTCATCATGCTCACCGGCCCGACCCCGGCCACTCAGAAGGTGCTGTACCGCGCCGGCCTGACGGTCGACGACATCGACCTGTTCGAGCTCAATGAGGCC
>NZ_JBAPMI010000098.1:0-5134 GCF_049278535.1 Mycobacterium sp.
CGATTGACGTGCGCCTTTTGTGACATCCTGTGCGGGTGTCCGCGGCGGGCCCGCCTTCGGGTGTAGTGACGTTTCTGTTCACCGATGTAGAGGGTTCGACGCGTCGGTGGGAAGCCGACGCGGATGCGATGCGAGGCGCCCTGGCCGACCATGATGCGGTGTTGCGCGAGGCGATCGCGACGCACGGGGGCTGGTTGTTCAAACACACCGGCGACGGTGTGTGCGCGGCGTTCGCCTCGCCGAGGGCCGCGGTCGATGCGGCGGTGGCTGCCCAGCTTGCGCTGGAGTTGCCGGTGCGGATGGGCATGGCCACCGGCGAAGCAGAACTGCGCGATGGCGATTACTTCGGTGCGGTGCTCAATCGGGCGGCAAGGGTGATGGGCGCCGGGCACGGCGGCCAGATCCTGCTGGCCGAATCGACTGCGAGTCTTATCAGTGGAGTGGACCTTCTCGATCTGGGACCGCGACGGTTGCGGGATGTACCGATGCCGGTCGGTGTCTTTCAAGTACGGGCAGCGGGCCTACGCGAGGAGTTTCCCGGTCTGCGCGCGCTGGATACAACGCCGGGGAATTTACGGCCCGCGACAACCAGCTTGATCGGACGCGAGTCCGAACTCGACGAGGTGCAGGCGGCGGTCAAGACGCATCGGTTGGTGACGCTGACCGGCGTAGGCGGGGTCGGCAAGACCCGCCTCGCGTTGGCGGTCGCGGCGCGACTCGCCGGCGAGTTCCCGGACGGTGTGTGGGTTTTCGAACTGGCGGCAGTCACCGATCCTGCGGCGGTGCCGGATGCCGTGGCCGCGGTGCTGGGCATCACCCAGCAGCCCGGCAAGACCGTGAGCGAGTCGGTGGCCGCCGCACTTGAGGGTCGTGTCCGGCTGCTGGTGATCGACAATTGCGAGCATGTGCTCGACTCCGCCGCCGACCTGATCGAAGCCATCCTCGCCCACTCGGCGACCGTGCGGGTCCTGGCAACCAGCCGCGAAGGTCTCGCAGTTCCCGACGAGCAGGTGCGCCCGGTGCGCTCTCTGGACGCGGCAGCGGGAATCGACTCTGCGGCGGCGACCCTGTTCGTCGAACGCGCTCAAGGCATTGCACCAGGCTTCTCAATGACCGACCGTGATGAAGCCGCCGCAGTCACCGAAATTTGTCGGCGCCTGGACGGGATCCCGTTGGCCATCGAACTCGCGGCATCGCGGATGGCCTCGATGACCGCCAGCGAAATGCGTGATCGCCTTGATCACCGATTCCGGCTGCTGGTGGGGTCGCGACGCGGATTGGAACGCCATCACACTCTGCGCCACGCGGTGGCGTGGTCTCACGACCTGCTCGACGACACCGAAAAGGCAGTGCTGGACCGCTGTTCGGTGTTCGCCGGTGGGTTCGACCTGCAAAGCGCCTGCGCGGTAGCCGGATTGGATGACCTCGACGAGTACGCGATCCTTGAGGTACTCGACGCCCTGGTGCGTAAGTCGCTCCTGCTCGCCGTGCGGTCAGGCGCGCGGACGCGGTATTCGATGCTGGAAACGATCCGCCAGTTCGCCGAGGAACAACTCGCCTCCCGCGGCGAAGCATCCGAGACTCGCGCCGCCCACGCGCGCTACTTCGCCGGACGGGAAGCCAACCTCATGACGCTGTGGGACAGCCCGCGCCAGCGCGAGGCGTACGCCTGGTTGGTAGTCGAGTTGGCCAATCTGCGCACGGCGTTTCGGTGGGCCGCCGATCATGGCGACCTGGACGCGGGCGCCGCCATCGCGGCGTACGCCGCGTTACTTGGCCCCTTTCTCGAGAACTACGAACCGATAACTTGGGCCGAAGAGCTGATAGAACCCCTCCGCGCCGTCGACCATCCTCGACTCGCCGCAGTATGCGTCGGCGCATCGCTGTCCTGTCTCATCGGACGCGTCGAAGAGGCTGTGCACTATAGCGAGGTCGGCCAGACAGTTATCGCCGCTGCCAGCGACAAGGTGTCCTACTTCGGTGAGGCCTATCTCGGCAGTGCATACCTGTTCGTCGGCCAGCCGGAAAGGTATGTGGAGCTGTGCCGGGCACAACTGACACGCAGTGGCGATACCAATACCTTCGCCAGAGCGAACCAGGTCTTCGCTCTAGCCGTCTCCGGTTCAAGTGACGAGGCGATCGTTACCGCCGCCGGCCTCCTCGCTGCCGCCGAGGCGACCGGTAACCCGTACGTGCATTCGTACTCACTTTTCGCGTGGGGGTACACCTTCCGGCACACTGATCCAGACCGCGCGTTCGAGGCGATGCGCCGCAGCGGGCTCGTCGCGCGGGACAGTGGTAACCGTTTTCTTGAGACCCAATTCTCGTACTGGCTGTCTGGACTCGAGGCCAACCGAGGGGAGCATTTGGCGGCTTTGGACGGCCTCGTCGCGGCCATCCGCGATAGCCACGAATCCGGCAACATCGGCATGTTGCACAACCCGCTGGCCATTCTGGCTGCCATTCTCGACCGGCTCGGACGCTACGAACCAGCGGCCACCATCGCCGGTTTCGCCACTGTCAATCCCTTGGCCGCAGCGACCGTGCCCGAGCTCGGCACAGCGATAACCCACCTCCGCGAGGTCCTCGGCGAACAGACCTACGAATCGCTCGCCCGCGAGGGAGAGACAATGACCATCGCCGCCATCGCGACGTACGCCTACGACCAAATCGACCAGGCCCGAACAGAATTGAACGCCGTCTCGAAATAGGCGGCGCCTATCGTCTACACGCCGCGGCAGCCACCGGATGCCGACTTGGCGGACTTGTCGACGCTCGCGGTCTCGGTGTGGTGGGTTCAAGCCTCAGCCGAGGCGATGGGAGTGCGTGGCCGTCGGGTCAAGGCCGAAGACCCGCACCTCGGTGGACTTGCCTTTCAAAGGGTGGGCTGCGCGGTGGGAGATACCGCGCGTAAATGCAGTAGTGGACTACTTATTCCGGTAGCGGTCCGCGGACACATGGTTATTGACGACTCTCCAAGCAAAGGTGGTCTGATGTCCGCAGCCCAGCCGCAGCCGGTGAAAACCTGCGACGTGTGCATCGTCGGAGCAGGGATCGCCGGGCTAAACGTCCTGTTCGCGGCGAGCCGATACCTGTCGCGCGACCAAAAAGTGATTCTGATCGATCGTCGGGCGCGCGTCGGCGGCATGTGGGTCGATGTGTACTCCTATGTACGCCTGCATCAGCCGCACCCCATGTTCACGGCGGGCAACATCGAGTGGACGCTCAGCAAGGACCGCGGCTACTTAGCGACCAAGGGCGAGGTGCTCGACCATTTTCAGCACTGCGTCGACGTGATCAGGGAGCGCGTGCAGGTCGACGAGTACTTCGGCTGGGACGTCGAGTCGGACGAAGAAGCGAACGGAGTAGTGCGGGTCTCCGCTAGGTCCGCCGATGGCAAAGTCATGGTCGTCGAGGCAAAGCGAGTAATCAAGGCCTATGGCCTGGCCGTCACGCCGAACGAGGCGCTCGAAATCTCCAGCAATCGCGTCCATTCGGTGTCGCCGGACTACTGCGACGTCCGGGCGGGCGACATCAGGGAAAGCGATGCGCCGGTATGGATCATCGGCGGCGGAAAAACCGCGATGGACACTGCACACGCACTGATCACGGCATATCCCGGCCGCGAGGTAAACCTCGTCGCCGGCCGAGGGACATTCTTTTCCCGCCGCGACAACGTGTTACCCAGCGGCGCCCGGCGATGGTGGAAGGGCACACCGCTGAGCACCATCGCCGCACAGATGGGTCGTCGGTACGACGGCACCAACGAAGCAGAGGTCCAAGCTTGGTTTCGCACCGCCTACGGCACGTTCTTGACGCCGCAGGCGGACAACTTCGTGTTAGGGGTGCTGTCTGAGGCCGAGAACCGCACGATCTCCGCCGGCCTCAACGATCTCGTCATGGACTATCTCGAGGATGCAGTCGATCGCAATGGTACGACCGAGTTGGTGTTCCGGAGTGGATCGACGAAGACGATCCAACCGGGCAGCTGGCTCGTCAACTGCACGGGATACGTCGGACTCACCGGCGAATCCCCGTACGAGCCCTACGTTTCGCCCAGTGGCGCAGTCGTTTCGATCAATGTGCGGTCGGCCACACTGCACTTACCTGCGTTCATGGGGTACTTCCTGGGCCACCTGATGTTCTTGGACAAGATCAGGGAGATCCCGCTCTACGAAGTCGACTGGCAGGAGCTGAGGCACAAGTCGCCGGTGGCATTTCCGTACGTGCTCTTCGCGCTCGTCCAGCACAACCTCAGCTTGATCTACGACAACGTCCCCAGTCGCGTGTTCAACGAGAACGGCCTCGATTTCGATAAGTGGTACCCGCTGCCGCGCCGCTTGCCGGTCCTCACACGGTTCATGCTCACGCACCGCCGCGAACGCGAGCGGCAGCGCCGTGTTCTTGACAGAGTGCGGGAGCGATTCGAAATCCGTTGCGGGCCACTGAGTGAGGGAGTGCACACCTAGCGCCAGAACGTGACTGGACGAGCGTTTAGCCCTTCCTGCCGCCTGTTTCGTTGCTTTCTGGCGCCCCAGCTCCAACCCTCACGGCGCACGAATGTGCGACCAGATGGAGACCGGCCGGGTGGGGGCCACTTCTGACGGCCGAAGCCGGCCGAACTTGAGGTGTGCAAACGAGCGACATTCGGAGGTGACCGTTGCCGAGTCGCGTTTGGTCAAAGGGGGTTTGGTCGACGTTCAACAACTGGCACCGCCCGCCCAGTGGACGTTCGCAACGAACGGGCCAGGCACTTCGATTACCGGCGACATACACCGTAAAACTGTGCACGCTGCTGCGGCTGCCGGCACGGGTCGCTGCGGCATCACCGGCTGCGATGGAACGTCTTTGCCGCGCGTTTGGGGATTCCGGTGGAGGCGCTGGAGGGGCGGCGGGCTGGATCACCCGTCGCGAGGCTCGAGCATCGGCAGCAGCACGTTGCGCACGAGCGCCACGATCGTCTCGTCGTCGTCGAGCGTGATTGTTCCCTCACGGGTGAGGAGGAGCGAGATCGCGAGCCGCGCGAGCACCTCTGCGGCCTGGTCGACGTCGGCTGGCGCAGCACGTCCGGCGCGCACTTCGGTGCGCAGCCGCTGACCGATCAACTCGCGGTACAGCGCAAGCGCCGCCGTGC
>NZ_JBAPMI010000099.1:0-24411 GCF_049278535.1 Mycobacterium sp.
AGGGATGAGTATGTTGGATGCTCATATTCCGCAGTTGGTGGCGTCGCAGTCGGCGTTTGGTGCCAAGGCGGGGTTGATGCGGTCGACGATTGGTCAGGCTGAGCAGGAAGCGATGTCGTCGCAGGCGTATTTCGCTGGTGATGGTGCGGCGGCGTTTCAGGCTGCCCATGCCCGGTTTGTGGCGGCGGCGGCGAAGGTGAATTCGCTGTTGGATATCGCGCAGGCCAATTTGGGCGATGCTGCGGGCACGTATGTGGCCGCTGACAGTGCTGCGGCGAGCAGCTATCCGGGTTTCTGAGCCGGCTGAGCGAAAGGTTTTGTGATGTCGCAGATCATGTACAACTACCCGGCGATGCTGGCGCATTCGGCGGATATGGCCGGTTATGCCGGCACGTTGCAGAGTTTGGGCGCCGATATCTCCGCGGAGCAGGCCGCGTTGCAGGCGGGCTGGCAGGGTGATACCGGGATGAGCTATCAGGCCTGGCAGGCGCAGTGGAATCAGGCTATGGAGCAGTTGGTGCTGTCCTACCGCGCGATGGCGGGCACGCATGAGAACAACACCACCTCGATGCTGGCCCGCGACCAGGCCGAAGGCGCCAAATGGGGCGGCTAGCCCCATCGACGGCACGGCTTGCGGGGCGAATCGTGTTGCGCCACCTGACAGGTGGGTTTGCAACGTAGATGACTGCCAAGCCCAACGCCGTCGAGCTCACCGTCGACCAGGCGTGGTTCATCGCTGAAACCGTTGGAGCGGGAACGTTCCCATGGGTGCTGGCGATAACTACGCCATACGCTGATGCCGCCGAACGGGGTGCGTTCCTCGCAGCCCAGCACGCCGAACTCGCCCGGATGGGCATGGTGTCGGCCGATGGTGTCGTCAATGCGGCGGTAGCCGAATGGATCCGGGTGGTGTGCTTCCCAGAGCGGTGGTTGGACCTGCGCTACGTGGGGTCCAGTGCCGCTGCCGGGAGTGACGATCTCCTGCGGGGGATCATCGCACGCCGTGGCGATAAAACTGTTGTGGCACTTCGTAATGCGCAGCTAGTGACGTTTACCGCGATGGACATCCACGACGCGCGCGCGCTGGTGCCGATCCTCGGTGTCGGCCTGGCGCAGCGCGCGCCCGCGCGCTTCGCTGAATTCAGCTTGCCCGCTCAGGTCGGCGCGCGTGCCGACGAGCGACTGCGCAATGGTGCATCGCTCACCGAAGTCCTTGACTACCTGGGCATCCCGCGGTCGGCGCGTTCCGTGGTTGAGGCGGTGTTCACCGGACCGCGCAGCTATGTGGAGATCGTCGCCGGCCGTCACCATGACGGACAGCACGCCAGCACCGAAGTGGGCATGAGCATCGTCGACACCACCGCGGGTCGGGTGCTGGTCAGCCCATCGCGGGCCTTCGACGGCGAATGGATATCGACATTCAGTCCCGGCGATGCGTTTTCCATCGCGGTGGCCGTTGAACAGCTCACCGGCCAATTACCCGACGGCCACTGGTTCGAGGGCAACCGGCTCTCCAGAGATTTCAGTACGCAGTCCAACCCACAGTCCGTCTGATCGGACTCGAACAACCCCCGTTCACGAAGAGAAAGAGAAGCAATGTTCCGCAGAAGCCTGAGGAGCCGGTGATGTCGAGCGCCGTGATGCCCATTGTTCGAGTCGCCATCCTCGCGGACAGTCGGCTGACCGAAATAGCGTTGCCCGCGGATTTGCCGCTGCGCGAAATCCTGCCTGCGGTGCAGCGTTTGGTGGTTCCCGCCGTCGCCGACGACGCGACGGGCGGGGCTGACCCGGCAACCCCCACCCGGTTGAGCCTTGCGCCGATCGGCGGTGCGCCGTTCAGCCTCGACGCCAGCTTGGGGACGGTCGGTGTCGTCGATGGTGATCTGCTGGCGCTTCAACCTGTCCCCGCCGGTCCGGCCGCGCCGGGAATCGTGGAGGACATCGCCGATGCCGCGGTCATCTTCTCGACGTCTCGGCTGAAGCCATGGGGCACGGCGCACATCCAACGCGGCGCGGTCGCGGCCCTCGTGGGATTGGTCTGGACCGCAACGGGTCTGGGAGTTGCCCACCGGTTCGCTACCGGCTCGCCGGCCGGGGTGTTCGCGGTCGGCGCGATTGCGCTGCTGACAGTACTGGCGGGCCTGGCCACCCGATCCCCACGCGCCGGCGCGGCCATATCGGCCGCCGCGTTGGTGCCGATCGCCGCGGCCCTGGCCCTGGCGGTACCGGGTAGCTTCGGCGCCCCGCAGGTGACGCTGGCCGCCGCCGGAGTAACCGCGTGGTCGCTGATCAGCTTGACTCTGCCGAGCCGCGAAAGTGGCGGCGTGATAAGCCTTTTCACCGCAACCGCGGTCCTCGGGGTGGGCGTGCTGCTGGCTGCCGGCGCAAGCTCGCTGTGGCAGCTGCCATTGGTGACGTTGGGCGCCGGTCTGCTGGTCGTGGCGCTGCTGGCCACCGTTGAGGCCCCGCAACTGTCGGCGCTGTGGGCACGGTTCCCGCTGCCGGTTATTCCGGCTCCCGGCGACCCCACACCGTCGGCGCCGTCGTCACGGGTGCTTCAGGACCTGCCGCGGCGGGTGCGGATCAGCGACGCGCACCAGACCGGGTTCATCGCGGGTGCCGTGTTGCTCAGCGTGATCGGGTCGCTGGCGATCGCGTGGCGGCCGGAAGCGTTGTCCGCGTGGGGCTGGTACGTGGTGGCTGCGACCGCGGCCGCGGCCGCGTTGCGGGCGCGGGTGTGGGACTCGGCCGCGTGCAAGGCATGGCTGCTGGCCCAGCCCTTCCTGGTTGCTGTCTCGCTGGTGGTGCTCTACACCGCCACCGCCAACTACCTGACCGCTCTGGTGATCGCGATTGTCCTGGTGGTGCTGGTATCGGCCTGCGTCATCGTCGCGCTGAGCCCGACCATCGCTGCTCCGGACACCTACTCGCTGCCGCTGCGTCGGTTGGTGGGCTTCGTCGCGTCGGGCATCGACGCGTCGCTAATCCCGGTCATTGCGTATCTGGTGGGGCTGTTCACTTGGGTGCTCAATCGATGACCTCTGCTCGGAATCGGCGATTCGGTTGTCTCACCGTGGCTCTCGTTGCCACGCTGTGGGCCTGCCCGCCTGCGTTGGCGATCGATCGCCCACAGGTCGACCCGGGGGCAGCGCCGCCCAACGGCGCGCCCGGACCGGTGCAGCCGATGGAGAAGAACGGCGAGTGCAGCGGTACCGGTCTCATCGCGGGTACCGATCTCAAGGTGGCGTCGGCAAGCCAGCAGATGCTGGATCCGTCTGCGGCATGGCGGTTTTCCCGTGGCGACGGTCAGTTGGTGGCGGTTCTCGATACTGGCGTCCGGCCGGGTCCGCGGCTGCCTGGTGTGCAACCGGGCGGCGACTACATCGAATCGACTGACGGCCTCACCGACTGTGACGGGCGCGGAACAGCAGTCGCCGGCCTGATCGCCGGCCAGCCGAGTGACGACGGCTTCGCGGGCATCGCACCGGGGGCCCGGCTGGTCTCGCTGCGTGTGACGTCCGGAAAGTTCTCCGCCCGTGCCGCCGGCGGCGATCCCACACTCGCGCGGGCGATCGTCGATGTGACGGCGCTGGGCCGGGCGATCGTGCATGCAGCCGACCTCGGCGCCCGGGTGATCACCGTCTCGGGCATCACCTGCGTGCCGGCCGATCGCAACATTGATCAGGGCGCGCTCGGTGCGGCCATCCGGTACGCGGCCGTCGACAAGGACGCCGTGATCGTCGCTGCCGCGGGCAACAACGGCGCCGCCGGCTCGGCCAGCGGCACGGCATGTGAGTCCAACCCGCTCACCGACTTAGGGCGACCCGACGACCCGCGCAACTGGGCCGGCGTCACCTCAGTCTCCGTGCCGTCCTGGTGGCAGCCATACGTGCTGTCGGTCGGCTCACTGACAGCCGGCGATCAGCCGTCGAAATTCACGATGGCGGGCCCCTGGGTGGGAATTGCCGCACCCGGCGAGGGCATTGTGTCGGTGAGCAATCGCGACGACGGTGGATTAGCCAATGGGGCGCCGAATGAACATCAGCAGCTGGTGCCATTCGTCGGCACCAGCTACGCGGCCGGATACGTATCCGGTGTCGCGGCGTTGGTACGGAGCAAGTATCCGCAATTGAACGCCACCGACGTGATCCGCCGCATCTCCGCGACGGCACACAACGGGTCCCGGGCGCCGTCCAACGTGGTGGGCGCCGGCGCCGTGGATCCGGTCGCGGCTCTGACCTGGCAGCTTCCCGCCGCTGCCCACGACGATAAGTCACCGGTGAAACACGTTGCGGCGCCGCCGGAACCGGCGCCGAAGAGCATGGTGCCCCGGATCGTCGCATTCGGTGGGACGGCTGGACTTCTACTGGCCGTCGTGGCTGCTGCCGCGATCGCCGCACGCCAACGAAAGGAACCCACGCTGTGAGCGCGCACCGATCAACCTCGCCCACCGGACGGATCACGCTGGTACTGCTGGCCGTTGTGGCCGGTGCTATCGCCTTCCCGTGGCATTCGGTACGTGAGCGCTGGGTGCTCGGCATCGCCATCTTCGTGGCGATCGTGCTGCTGGTGCGGTGGCGGGGGCTGCCGGCGACCACGATCCTGCGTCGCCGACTGGCGATACTGCGACCCAACCGAGGCACGCGTCGCAGCGACGAGTCCGTCACCGACGTGCGCGCGACGGCGCTGCTGCGGGTGACGCCGCCGATGGTCGACGCCGATGCGCTGCCGCTGCCACTCATTGCCGGTTACGCGGAGCGTTACGGTCTGCACGCCGACGCGATTCGTGTGACCAGCCGCGACAGCACATCAGAGGTCGGAACGCGCGAGCGGGATACCTGGATCGGCGTGACGCTGTCCGCCGCTGACAATCTCGCTGCGCTACAGGCCCGTTCGCCGCGGATCCCGCTGCACGAGACGGCCGAGGTGGCTGCGCGCCGGCTCGCCGACCACCTCCGCGAGAGCGGCTGGACAGCAGGCCTTGCGGCCCCCGAAGATGTTCCGGCGCCCTTCCCGCGGTCCGGCCGCGAGACGTGGACGGGGATCAGCGAAGGAAGCACGGATTATGTTGCCGCCTACGGGGTTAAGGTCGATACCGCGCTGCCGAATACGCTCGCGGCGATCTGGTCGTACCCGGTCCGCGAAGTCTGGACTGCGGCTGAGGTCAGCGGTGCCGGTGACGACCTGACACTAGCCGTCGCATGCGCGTTCCGTACCGACGCCAACCTCGCCGCGAGCGGTCCGCTGCCCGGACTGATTTCGAAGGCCGGCATCCAGCGGGCGGCGCTGACGGCGCTGGATCCGCTGTCCACTCAGCGTCTCGACGGCCATGTCGCACTGCCCGAAGCGCTGCTCCTGGAGCGTCTGCACTGGGCCAGCACCGCCCAACCGCAGCCGGTCGCGCCACACTAGGGCCCGGCGAGCACGCCGGTCGGATAGAACAGGGCCGCGGCGTTCTCATAGAACACGCCGCGCAGCCATGCATCGTCGATCCCCGGCACCCGCATGGCCGACCGCATCGCGTCGGCATACCCGTGGGGAATGTTGGGAAAGTCGCTGCCGAACAAGATGCGATCGGCCAGATCTCGCAGCCGGTGCAACTGCGACGAGGGAAACGGCATGAGCTCGTCGACGAACGGTGTAAAAGCCATCGTGGTGTCGAGTCTCACGTCGGACCAGTCGTCGCAGATGTCGAGAAAATCCTGGTACTCCGGCATCCCCATGTGCGCGATGATCAGCCGCAGCCGCGGATAGCGCTGCAGCAGAAGCCGTATCGGCTCCGGTCCGGTGTGCTCGCCTGGCGCCGGCCCCGAACCGCAGTGGATGACAACCGGGAGCCGGGCATCTTCGATGGCACCCCACACTTGGTCGAGAAGTGGGTCGTTGGGCTCGTATCGGCCTACCTGAATATGCGATTTGAAGACCTGGGTTCCGGCATGGATAGCGGCTTCGACGTAGCCGCCGGCACTGGGCTCGGGGTAAAACGTCGCGGTGGCAAGGCAATCCGGTGTCGACCGGGAGAACTGCAAAGCCCACTGGTTCAGCCACGCGGCCATGTCCGGCTTGTGGGGGTAGACCAGCGCCGTGAAGCGGCGGACGCCGAACTGTCGCAGCATCTGCACACGTTCGGATTCGGCGGTCCGATAGTTGATCGGCCACTCGCGACCGACCAGCGGGCCGGCGGAATCGAAGTACCGCCACACCTTGTCCATCACCGACTTCGGCATGAAGTGGGTGTGCACATCGATCACACCCGGCAAGTCCAGCGCAGACCAGATCTGCCGTACCTCGGCGGCCTCGTCGTCGTCGGCCATGAACCATCCTTCAGTCGTCTGTCGAGCAGTGGGTAATACCGTTGTCTATATCAGTCATCGCTCGGGCTGTTGAACAGGAGGACCGGCATGTGGGATCCGGATATCTATCTGACGTTTGCCGATCACCGGGGCCGTCCGTTCTACGATCTGCTGTCCCGGGTGGGAGCGTCGAATCCGCGCCGGGTGGTCGATCTCGGTTGCGGCGCCGGGAACCTCACCGGGCAGTTGGCTCGACGTTGGCCGGAGGCGGTCATCGAGGCGCTGGACAGCTCGCCGGAGATGGTTGCTGCGGCCCGAGAGCGCGGCGTGGACGCTTCCGTCGGCGACGTGAGAACCTGGACGCCGCAGCCCGATACCGATGTCGTGGTCAGCAACGCGGCGATGCAGTGGGTGGCCGAACACAGTGAGCTGTTCACCCAATGGGCCGGGCAACTGGACGCGGGGTCGTGGATCGCCGTTCAGATGCCGGGCAACTTCGATAGCCCGTCACACGCCGCAGTGCGCGCCGTGGCTCGGCGCGAGCGATTCGCAAAGATGCTGCGCGACATCCCGTTTCGGGTAGGAACCGTGGTGAGCGAGCCGGCTCGGTATGCCGAGCTGCTGATTGACGCCGGGTGCGCCGTCGATGCCTGGGAAAGCACCTACATCCACCAACTTACCGGCGAGCATCCTGTGTTGGACTGGATCAGCGGCACCGCACTACTACCGGTGCGTGAGCGGCTCAACGAGTCGGAATACCAACAGTTTCGCGAAGAGCTGATTCCATTGCTCGCTGACGCTTATCCGTCACGATCCGACGGAACCACCTTCTACCCGTTCCGGCGGGTGTTCTTCATCGCGCAGGTGGGCGGCTGAAGTTCCTGTGCGGGCAGAGGATTACTGCTCTGCCTGATGAACCTCGACGTCGATACCGCGGTCGACGGCTCTCGGCTTGCGA
The DNA here is from genome assembly GCF_049278535.1 of Mycobacterium sp. Classification (GTDB taxonomy): domain Bacteria; phylum Actinomycetota; class Actinomycetes; order Mycobacteriales; family Mycobacteriaceae; genus Mycobacterium. The sequence goes on from NZ_JBAPMI010000099.1 coordinate 7,252, forward strand.
CTGGTGAGAACCTTGTCGTGGATCTGCAAATACGTCTCGGTGTAGCGTGCCGCGATGCGGGTGCCGGCGAAATCGGACGGAATGACGTCACCGGTTTTCTGACGCCAATCCTGAAGGCGGACAGCAAGATCAGCGGCGATCTCGTCAGCGCCGTCATTGCCGGCACCGGCCAGCAGGTTGTTTGTCTCGGTGGGATCTACCCGTAGGTCGTAGAGTTCGCGCTCCGGTCGCGGGCCGGTGACCAACGGTGCGACGGCGTGGCCGGAGGGGCTTTCCTCGATGTCCCACGGCAGCTCCAATAGTGGTCGGCGCGCGTAGTTTTCGATGTAACTGAACTCTTTCGTCCGGATCGCGCGGATCGGATCAAAGGAGTCGTGGTAGGTCTTGGTGGTGTAGACGTGATCGCGCACCGGTTCGGCGGGATCCGGCGCGAGCCACGCCTGCGCATGCGAGACCCCCTCGATGTCTGACGCCTTCGCTGCGCCCAGTAGTTCCAGCAGCGTCGGTAGAAGGTCCACCCCGCTGAACAGGTCGTCGTACACCTTGGGCGCCAGCCCCATTCTGGTGGGAGGGCGGACGATCATCGCGATTCCGGTCCCGGCTTCGTACAAGGTGGACTTCGCGCGAGGGAACGGCGCGCCATGGTCGGTGAGGAACACCACCCAGGTGTTGGCGTCCAGGCCGGTGGCGGCGAGCGCGTCCAATAGTCGGCCCACCGCGGCGTCGGCGGTCGTGATCGATCCGTAGAAATCGGCCAGATCTTGGCGCACCTCAACGGTATCGGGCAGATAGTCGGGCGGATCGACGGCGTCCGTATCCGCGGGCTGGTAGCGATCCCGCGGATACGGACGGTGCGTCTCGAAGAAACCGGCCGTCAGCATGAACGGCTGGCCGGCGGCGTGGCCGCGCAGCCATTGTTCAGCCTGTTCGACGACATACTCGCAGTAGGAGTTGGAGACGTCGAACTCGTCGAAGCCGAGTCGCGATGGGTGCGATGTCTCGTGCTGCATCCCGAAAAGAGCCGTGTACCAGCCGGATTCGGAGAGGATTTGGGGAAGTGTACGAACACCCGGGCGGTATTCCCAACCGTGGTGAGCGAGGCCGACCAGGCCGTTGCTCTGCGGGTAGCGGCCGGTGAACAGCGATCCGCGCGATGGTGAGCACAGCGGTGCGGTGGCATGTGCTCTGGTGAACAAGATGCCCTCGGCGGCCAGCTGGTCCAGCCTCGGGCTCGACACGTCGGCGTGGCCGTACACCCCGAGGTAGCGGCCCAGATCGTGCCAATGCACGAGCAGCACGTTGTCGCGTCGCGGGTGCGTTGCGTCGTTGTCTACGTCTGCGCCGCCGATTCTCGCCACCTCCTGGCTTGCCGGGCTTCGTCGAGGTTATCGGCTGCGCCGCGTCGTGCTGTATCCGCGGGCGTGTCCGCCGTCAGCGATTCACCACTGCTGCGGTGGTCCGGGCGGGCCGAGCTGCGGCGGTGGGGGCTGACCGTGTGGCCATTGGCCGCCGCCCGGAAAGCCGCCGCCCGGAAACCCGCCGGGTCCAGGGCCGGCGGTCAATTTCGGCGGTAACCCCAACATCACCCGGAATGGCGGGACGAACAGCAGGCCCCCGATAACCGCGATGACAAGGCCCGCTATCAGGTCATAGGTGATTCGCCCGGTGGCGCCGTAGCGGGCCTCGCATCCGATCGCCAAGATCAGCATGACGATGCCGCCCGCAAGGATCAGGAATTGCCCCATCGGCCGCTTGAGAAAGAGCATGACCGCGCCCGCTGCCACCGCCACACAGGCCCCGATAATCAGAAACAGGCAAACGACCAGGGCCACCGGAACCGTCGGAACCATGTGCTTGATCTGTTCGCGACATGTGCTGGCGTACTCACCGCCGAACCGATTGCACACATCCCCAGCGCGGCTGACGGCGCTGTTCAGATTGATCCACAGGGTCAGGGTGAGGATGGCCCCGAGCAACCCGAGCACGCCGATGGTGGCAAGGCTGATCCAGCCGATCGTCTGCTGAAAAGTCGGGACCGGAGCGGGCGCTCCGGGAGCGCCCCAGGGCGGCGGTCCGTAGCCGGGCGACGGACCGTACCCGGGTTGAGGCGGCTGACCGTAGTTCTCGGGGCCCGGTTGGCCGCCGAAACCAGGTCCGACGTGCTCCCCGGGGTCGTCTGGTGGGGGTCCCCACTGCGGGGGAAGACCTGGCGGAGGTGGTTGCACCCCGGAATCGTAACCGCCGCCGGATCGGCGACCGTCCAACTGGACGTCACCCAGGGGTTCCGACCTGGCCCCAGCCGTTCTCGGAGACGAATTCGGCGAGTGGGCGTCCCAGCGCCCAGCCGTCCAATTCCAGTGAGGGCCGGTCGGGAAAGTCCGGCACCGGACCCAGACACAGGATCGCCACCGGCTCGGCGCCGGCGGGCATCGACAGCAGCGACGCCACCGTCGGCGGATCGAACAACGACACCCATCCCATTCCGAGCCCCTCGGATCGTGCTGCCAGCCAGAGGTTTTGGATGGCGCACGACACCGACGCCAGATCCATCTGCGGCATGGTGCGACGGCCGAACACATAGCTGTCCCTGCCGTCGGACAGCGCGACCACCAGCAGTTCGGCGCAATCGAGGATGCCTTCGACCTTCAGCGCCAGAAACTCCTGTGCCCGCTGACCCAAGGCATGCGCGGTTTGCAGCCGCTCCTCGTCGACCAGGGCGTGAATGCGGCGCCGCAGCTCGTCGTCGGTGATCCGGATGAATCGCCACGGCTGCATCAGGCCCACGTTGGGTGCGGCGTGCGCCGCCTGCAGCAGGCGGGCAAGAACATCGTCGGCGACCGTGCTGCCGGGCACGAACCGGCGCATATCGCGGCGCTCTGAAATCACGCGATAGACCGCCTGCCGCTCCCGCGGACTGAATGCGTGATCGTCCACGTTGTCATCGTAGAAACCATCGGGCTTGGAAACTGCCAACGCGGCCCAACTCGACGTGTTGGGCAGCTTGTACGGTCAGACTTGCCTGGAACCCGACGATGCGGTCAAAAGGATCAGCCCTATGAATATTCCGGAGTCAGTGGCGCACTTGCCCACCAACGGCACGCGTGGACGTGTCTACGGCGAGCCCTACCGGACCGCGGACGGCGGCACCGTGATCCCCGTTGCCAAGGTCCACGCCGGCACCGCGACGCCGATGGGGGTGTTCGTCATCCATGGCGGCACCGCACGCTGGGTCGCGGCGGTCGACGGCAACCGGATCGCGCTGATCGGGGTCATCACCGGCTTGATCGCGGCGGTGATCGGCAGCCTGGCTGTGCTGCGCCGACCGCCGTGGCCCGATCTGTCGGCGACGTCGGCGGTCTGGCCTCGGCATTGACACGTCACGGCCGGTAAGTGACGCCGACCGCGCGCAAGACACAGTCCGGCGGCATGTCGAAGTTCACCGTCTGGCCCGGCAACCGAGCCAGCACATCGGCCGGAACCGCGAGCTTGTAGTGCAACGTCAGGTGTCCACTGAACGTCTCATCGATGTCGTCGACATCGGTATAGACGTGCAGCCCCGACGACGATATCTCCCCGGTGGCCGCACCGGATTGTGTTGCGTCCCAACGCACATCGACAGCGGGGCCGGCAAGCTTGGGCAGCGACGACAGCGTAGCCAGGACTCGCTGTGAGGTGAACACCAGCGACCCCACGTAGCTGGCGACACTGTGCGCCGAACGCAGGCCGGGAATCGCGCCGCTGAATCGCCGCGTCACCGGGACATACTCGGCGAGGTAGATGACCCCCTCGGCCTCCACCTCGGCGCGCACGTTGGCGGGCAGCTTGCAGATGCCGAAGAGCCTGCGGACGAAGACCGGCATCAGCGGGCCCGCTTGCCCAACCGCAGCCGGTACCGGACCACGCCGGCCAGGACGACGGCCAACGCCACGAGCATGCCGGCGTCGTGCAGCCATGCGCCGGGCACATGACGCCACAACCGGTCGGCGGGCAGCCCCGCCTCGACGCTGCCCAGATCAACGGTCGACGCCGACGCGGCAAAGCCCCACCGGGCCGGCACGAACCAGGCCATCTGGTCGAGCACCACACGTCCGGTCACCGGAATCAGGCCGCCGGCCAGCACCATCGAGATCATGATCGTGACCACGAGCATCGGCAGCACCTGCTCGGTGGAGCGAGCCAGCGAGGACAGCGCCAGCCCCACCATGGCGGAGGTAATCGCCGTCAGCGCCAATCCCAGATACAGCTCCAGCACGCCGTTAAAGACACCGTGGCCCACTAGCGCGCCGCCGCGCGAGGGCGAGCCCTTGCCGATCGTCATGATGGCGACCATCACCGCGGTGCCGAACAGCGCCGCGGTGCTGTAGACGACGACCTTCGCCATCAAATAAGCCGACGCCGAAAGGCCCACGGCTCGCTCGCGCTGGAAGATCATCCGCTCGCCGACCAGATCCCGGACGGTGAGTGCGGTACCCAGGAACACCGCGCCGATGTTGAGCAGGATCAGGATGTCGATGGGTTCTTCGGGCGCGCCGGGGTCGGCGGATCCCAACCCGGTGCTGCCCGGTACCGCCAGCGACAGCACGCCGAGGACGACGGGCAGCACCGCCAGGAACGCGAAGTACCCGCGGTCGGAGGTGATCAGCCGGGTTTGGCGGCGCACCAACGTCGTGACCTGGCGCCACGGGCTGGTCTGCGGCGGACTTCCCAAGGGTGCGGCACCCGCGGTCGGTAATGGCCTGCGCGGGGCGGCGGGATGACGGGCCAGATATGCGCGGTGCGCGCTATCGGGGTCGGTGCTGACCCGCGCGAAGATGTCGGCCCAGTCAGTGCTGCCCATCACGGGGCCGATCTGCGCGGGCGGGTCGGCGAACGCGGTCTTGCCTCCCGGTGCCAGCAGCAGCAGCTGATCGCACATGCTGACGTAGGTCAGCGAGTGGGTGACGACGATGACCACCCGGCCCGCGTCAGCCAGCCGCCGCAGCATCGTCATCACCTGGCGGTCCAATGCCGGGTCGAGTCCCGATGTGGGTTCGTCGAGGATCAGCAGCGACGGGCCGGTCAGCAGTTCCATTGCGACCGAGGCGCGTTTGCGCTGACCGCCGGATAACTTGTCGACGCGAGTCTTCTGGTGCGGAGTCAACTCCAACTCGTCGAGTACCCGCTCGACGACCTGGCGTCGATCGTCGGCGGTGGTGTCCGGCGGCAGCCGAAGTTCCGCGGCGTAATGCAGGGCCTGCTCGACGGTGAGCTGCCGGTGTACGACGTCGTCCTGGGGCACGATTCCGATTCGTGAGCGCATTGACGCGTACTCGGCGTGCACGTCATGCCCGTCGAACGCAACCACCCCCGCGCTACGCGGCATCGCGCCGCCGATCAGCTTGACCAGAGTGGATTTCCCGGCGCCGGACGGCCCGATCACCGCGGTCAGCGTCCCCGGCTTGGCGCTGAAGGACACATCCTGCAGAAGTTGACGTCCGTCGACCGTTAACGCCAGCCCGTGGGCGATCACGCCGCTGGTGCGCGCGGCGCTCGGTTGGGGCACCAACGTGTCGCCGGTCGCGAGTAGGTCGGTGTTGCCGATCGTGACGATGTCACCGTCACGCAGCATCGCGTGCGTGATCGGCCTGCCGTTGACGAATGTGCCGTTGCTGCTGCTGTTGTCGCGGATTTCCAGCCCGGCCGTATTCGAGATCAGAATCGCATGCACGCGGGACGCCAGCGCGTCCTCGACAACGATGTTGTTGGTCTTGGCTCGGCCGATCGTCGTTGAGCCCGATGAACTCGGCGCCCGCTTGGTCTCGTTGACCGGTCGGGCAGCGGCAGGCCGTCTTGGCTGCGGCGGTCCCGCGGGTCGAACCTGCGGTCGCGATTGGGTGTGCGTCGGGAAAGCCGGGGGTGTCGGACCCGCCGGGAAAGCCGGGGGCGTCGGACCCGCCGGGAAAGCCGGGGGTGTCGGGCCCGTCGGCCGGAACATCGCCGTCTTGGCGCTGTCACCGTGGGGTCCCGGCGCTGCCGACGTGGCGACCCGAAATATCAACTCCGGGCCGCGTGGGCTGCCCAGTGCGACGCTCAGGCGATCGCGGATGGGCACCAGGTTGGCGCGTGAACCAGCGACGAAAACGCCGTTTTGGCTTTTGTCGACCACGACCCACCGACCGCCGTCGAACCGCAGAATCGCATGCACCCGCGAGATCAGGGTGAGGTCGTCCGGATCGACGTCGTGAAAGCAGATGTCGCATTCGCGATCACGCCCCACGACGACATCCCGGTCGACGGGGAAGGTGTACATCGCCGATCCCAGCCAGACTGTCAGAGGCGGCACGGCGGCACGGCTCGCCATGGCGAACTTCGTCGTGCTGCCGTCCTCAGCGGGACTGCGGCTGTGATCGGTCGGTGACATCCATTGCTTTTTATACCCGAGGAACCTGGGGGCGACGCATACAAAGATATCGGTGCACCAGCAACGACAGGTCGCCAGAGCTGCCTCGCTGCCCCGCGGTGACCTGATCGACGCTAAACCTTGACTTGACCTGTTGATCATGTGGCGCCGACGATAGGACCGTGCGCCGACTGCTGGGTCTACTGTGCGCTGCGGTGTGCGCAGCCGTTGTACCCATGGCGACAGCTCCGAAGGGGGGTGCAGTCGGCGCACCCTGGTTTGCTCCCTCGGTCGGCAACGCCACTCAGGTGGTTTCCGTTGTCGGAACCGGCGGTTCGAACGCGAAAATGGATATCTACCAACGCGGGGCTGCCGGCTGGCAGCCGGTCGAGGCCGGCATACCCACGCACATCGGGTCGGCGGGTCTTGCGGCAGAGGCCAAGAGTGGTTACCCCGCAACGCCGATGGGTGTTTTCGCGTTGCCTTTTGCGTTCGGCACCGCACCCAATCCCGGTGGTGGCCTGAAATATGTTCAGGTTGGCTCGAATCACTGGTGGAACGGCGACGACGGCAGCGCCACGTTCAACACCATGCAGGTCTGCCAGCGGGCGCAGTGCCCGTTCGACACCGGAGCAAGTGAGAACCTCGAAATCCCGCAGTACAAGCACGCAGTGGTGATGGGCGTCAACCCGAACCGTCAGCCCGGCAAAGGCGCGGCGTTCTTCTTCCACACCACCGACGGCGGCGCGACAGAAGGTTGTGTCGCGATCGACGATGCCAAGCTGGTGCAGGTCATTCAGTGGCTGCGGCCCGGCGCCGTCATGGCGATCACACACTAAGTGGTTGTGCCCCAACAGTTCTGACTAGAGGGCCAGCGCGCAGCCCGGCGTGATCTTGAAGTCCAGGTTCTTCAACGACATCGTGGCGTCGTAGGTCCGGTCGTATCCGGTCCCGCTGATCCGCCATCCGTCCGCGGTGCGACGGTATCGATCGTGGTAGAACCCGGCACCGATCAGCATGAAGTCGAATTCGGCCACGATCACCCGGTCTTGCAGATACCAGGTACCGGTGGCCTCATCGCCGATCACCGCGATCTCCGGATGGGTGACGCGATGCTCGGTGATCACGTTCGATCCGAGCGACGAGCGCATGTACTCGACGAGGTCGGCACGGTTGGTGAAGTGGTGCTCTTCACCCATCGACGACCCGTAGTCGCCGACGACATCGTCGGTGAGCGTGTCGGCGAAGTCGTCCCAATGCTTGGTGTCCAGTGCACGCAGATAGCGGTACTTGATCAGTTCTATTGCAGCGACGTCGGCGAGCCAGGCGTCGTGACCGTTTGAGCTCATCACGTCATTGCAGCACACGTCGCCTCAGCGCAGATAGTGGGTGACCATATCGATGAGCGCGCGTCGCTCCCGCTGCCAGTCGATCGAGGTTCCCACGATCATCTGAGCCAGCACCACACCACGCAGCGTTGCCCAAATAACCTCGGCCACACCGTCATTCGCCGGGTCGTCGGTGATCAATCGGCCGAGCTGGCCGATCGCCGCGTTCATCTCCATAAGGTGGCGCCGCGACGAACCGCCCGGGCCACCGCGGCTGGCCCGCAGGATCTCGAACGCCGCCATGGAGGTCGGGCTGCTGTAGCAACTCCAGGCGGTGTCGACGACCACCTCGATGCGCTCACGCAACGGAAGTTCGCTGACGTCGGCCGACGAGAGGCTTTCCAGCAGCCTGGCCACTCCGCCGTCGACGACGGCCATCAGCAAGCCGCTGCGGTCGCCGAAGTGGTACTGGATCACCCCCCACGTGACACCCGCGCGTTCGGCGACATGCTTTGCGGTCGCGGCGGCGAAACCCTCCTCCACGATGCAGCGCACAGTTTCATCGATGATCTTCGCCCGGGTGTCATCGCCGCGTTTGCGCGGCGCATTGGTCCGCCGGGTGGGACTGGTCGGCGGTCGGGCCTGCTGGCCTGCGGCGATTGACATTGTTGACTTTATAACATAGTCGGATCTATTTTTGGGCGGTGAGCCAATCCCGCTATGCCCAGCTGACCCGTCAGGAACTCGCGGTTCTGCTCCCTGAACTGCTGCTGATCGGGCAGATGATCGACCGCTCCGGCATGGCGTGGTGCATCCAGGAGTTCGGGCGCGAAGAGATGGTGCAGATCGCCATCGAGGAGTGGGCCGGCGCCAGCCCGATCTACACCAGACGGATGCAGCGTGCCCTGAACTACGAGGGTGTCGACGTGCCAACGATCTTCAAAGGCCTGCAGCTCGACATCGGCGCTCCGCCCCAATTCATGGACTTCCGCTACACCATTCACGACCGCTGGCACGGCGAATTCCACCTCGACCACTGCGGCGCGCTATTGGACGTCGAACCGATGGGCGACGACTACGTCTTCGGGATGTGCCACACCATCGAGGACCCGACGTTCGACGCGACCGCGGTCGCGACCAACGCACGCGCGCAGGTGCGTCCTGTCCACCGGCCACCCCGGGTTCCGTCGGACCGGCATCCGCACTGCGCGTGGACGGTGATCATCGACGAGTCCTATCCGCCGGTCGAGGGCATTCCGGCGCTGGACATCGTGGCCGAAACTCGTGCTGCCAAATGGGAACTCGATGCGATCGACCGGACCGACGAAGGGCTGGCCGACTATTCGGGGCCGGTGGTGTCCGACTTCGACTTCGGCGCGTACTCGCATTCGGCGCTGGTGCGGATGGCTGACGAGGTCTGCCTGCAGATGCATCTGCTGTACCTGTCCTTTGCGATCGCCGTGCGAGCGCGAGCAGGATCGGACATCAAGTTGGCTGACTCGATATGCACTCGTGGGCTGATCGGCGTCGCGGGACTCGGCGCTGAGCGCATCCACCGCGCGCTGTCGCTCCCGGGCGGCATCGCCGGTGTGGTAAAGGTTTTCGAGCTGCATCCGTTGTTCAACCCGGTTGGCTACGTCCAGGCCGATGTGGATGCGCAGTTGCAGGTGCACCAGTCGCCGGCCCACGACGACGCCGCGTGGATCTCGCTGTGCTCCCCGGAGTCGGTCCAGCCGTTGCAGGCGATCGCCACCGCAATCGACCCGCACGTCGCGGTTCGGATCACCGGAACCGGCACCGACTGGATCGCGGAGCTATCCGAGAGTGACTCTGCCGCAAAGGAGCTGCCTGAGGTATCGGTAGCCAAGGTCAGCGGCGGGGCGACGTTTGAGTTTCAGCCGCGGCGATCGCTGCCATTGACTCCTGTGTGACGCAATCCGTTCTGTCAAGCCGGACGCGGTATCACTTCGGTGACGCAACCGCATCGACCGTATACCGATGATGTTGTGCCCGACCGTGGTAGCGCGACCCCCGTTATCGTTAGCGCTGGCCACCGAACGCTATCGACGAAAGTATTCGCTTCATGTATGACCCGTTGGGGTTATCGATCGGGACCACAAACTTAGTCGCGGTCCGCAGCGGGAAACCGCCCGTCTCGCGCCGCGCTGTGCTGACCCTGTTTCCCGATCGCGCACCGGAATTGGGGTTGCCCGAGAAAGATTCAGCGAACCCGGATGCTACTGACACCGGCACGCTGATGGCCGGGTTCGTCGAACGGGTCGGTGGATCGAGCTTACTGAAATCCGCGGATGGTTCGACGCATGATCCCGCACTGTTGCTGGTCGAGGCGCTCGATGCGTTGACCACGGCAACTGGCGGCGAAGCGTCAACATCAAACATCACGATGGCCGTTCCCGCGCACTGGGGATCAAAGGCGTTGCGGGGCCTGCAGGAAGCGCTGAGCACTCATGCCGATTTCGTTCACGGCCGTATGGCGCCGCGGCTGGTGCCGGATTCCGTTGCTGCGCTTACGGCGTTGAATTCCGATTCCCGCTTGCCCGCCAATGGCGTTGTCGCGCTGCTTGATTTCGGTGGTAGCGGCACCAGCATCACCCTGGCCGACGCCGCGTCGGACTTTACTCCGATCACCGACACACTGCGCTATCCGGAGTTTTCCGGTGACCTCGTCGACCAGGCGCTGATGGTGCATGCGTTGGACAGCGCGGGTCACGGTAGCGGGATCGATCCCGCCAGCACGGCCGTCGTCGGCCAATTCGCCGGCCTGCGCGAAGAATGCCGTCTGGCCAAAGAGCGCCTGTCCATCGAGAAAGCGACCGAGTTGTCGGTTGATCTGCCCGGACAGCGCACTCGCCTCGAGTTGAGCCGTGAGGAGCTGGACAGCCTGATCGAGGACCGGTTCGACGGTCTGCTTGCGGCGTTAGACGACATCTTGCGCCGCAACAGGATTCGTCGCAGTGATCTCGCGGCGGTCGCGATGGCCGGCGGTGGTGCCAAGATTCCGGTTGTCGCACAGCGTCTTTCGTCGCATACTAAAGCCTCGGTGGTCACCGCCGTACAGCCGGCGTTCGCGACGGCCGTTGGCGCGGTGATGCTCTCCTCCCGACAGCCGATCGGGCAGCAAGATGAACAGCGCGAAGGAACGACGATGGCCGCGCTGGTAGGGGCGTCGACAGGCAGCTTCGCGACGTCGACCAGCAGCCTTCCCACCACCGGTGGTTTCCTTGCGCTCACGGGCGCGCTCGGGACCCCCACCGGTACCTTCGGCATCCCCACCGCCGGCTCGTTTCTCGACGACCCCTCGGAAAGGCTGACCGAGCTGGCCTGGTCGCAGGCCGACGATTCCGGCGATGAACCGGTGTTCTACACCGGTGAGCCCTATGACACCGACGACAACCGCGCCACACCCTCGCAGCTGCTGCAACTGCCCAAGTCCGAGCCGTTCGGCGTGGCCCCCCGCCCAACCCGCCTGCCGCAGCTGTTTCTGGGACTCGCCGCGCTGGTGTCGATGGTCGCTATCGGCGGCGTGGCATTCACGCTGACCAGTAGCGGCAGTCGCGCGCCGACGCTGCCCAGCAGTACCACCACGGCGCCGCCCCCGCCACCGCTGAGCTCGCAGCTTCCTTCGCCGAGCCTGGCGCCGCCACCTCCCAGCGCGGCGCCGTCGCCGATCGTCGTCCCGCCACCCACCAGCGAGGCGCCTCCGCCTCCTCCGCCGCCGATCGAAACGTACGTGCCTCCGCCTCCTCCGCCGCCGAAGACGACGGCGCAGGCGACGACCACCGTGCCGCAGCCGACCACCACCACGCCGCAGGCGACCAGCACGACGCCGAGCACGCCGCCGCCACCCCCGCCCCCGAGCACCTCGACTGGGCCGGCGATGACGACGACGTACCTGAACCTGCCGTTCGTGCCCGTGCCGATACCAGTTCAGGTGCCCGAAGGTCAGGGTGGGGCGAACCAGCAGCCGCAAAACCCGTATCAACAGCAGAACCCCTATCAGCAGAGCCCCTACCAGCAGAACCCGTACCAGCAGGGCCCGTATATGCCGCAGAATCCCTACTCGGGCCCGGGATACGGCTACTAGGCGTGGCGCGAGCCGGCTGAAATGCGCACACTGGGTGTATTGATGTGAGCGGCCAGGAGGAGCGCAATGGACGACAACGGTCGGTTCGGATTCGATCCGGATGACTTCGAGCATGTGATCCGCGACGCGACCGAGGGACTTCGCGAGGCTTTCGAGGGAGTCGGCAGGTTCTTCACCCTGCCCGGCGAACGGGCCGGGTGGTCGTCGCTCTTCGACGACCTGGCGCGGCGTACCCGGACCAGGCCGGAAACCACCGGCGAAGCCGGCGACGGGGTGTGGGCGATCTACACGATCAGTGCCGACGGCGGCGCCCGTGTCGAGGAGGTTTACGCCTCAGAGCTCGATGCGTTGCGTGCCAACCAGAGCAACACCGACGTGACCCGCAAAGTCCGTTTCCTGCCGTACGGCATCGCGGTCAGTGTCCTCGACGATTCGAACGAGACACCGTAAGTCGGTCCGGGGGGACAGCCGCGAGATTGGTCACTTCGGCACGTTAGCGTTCCGTACGGCACTATGGTGACCATGCGTCTACGCCAGATCGGCCGAACCCTACTCGCAGCGTTGGCAATCGCGGGCGGACTGTTGAGCGTCCCCATGCCAGTCGCCTCTGCGCAACCATGCCCCGACGTCGAGGCGGTGTTCGCCCGCGGCACCAGCGAGCCACCAGGTGTGGGCGGAATAGGTGAGCCTTTCGTCGACGCGCTGCGCACGGCGATCGGTCCCAAGTCGCTCGACGTATATCCGGTGAATTACGAAGCCAGCAGCGACTTCTCCGATCGAATCCAATTCGCCCAGAGCGTAGTGAATGGCATCAAAGACGCCAGCAGCCACATTGAGGCAACCGCAGCGAACTGTCCCAAAACCAGGATCGTGCTCGGCGGGTATTCCCAGGGTGCGGCGGTGGCCGGATTCGTCACCTCGGCGGCAGTTCCCGCAGGGGTTCCGGCGGAGTACGTTTCGTTCTTGCCCAAGCCGATGCCGCCGGAGATCGCCAACCACGTAGCCGCGGTGACGCTTTTCGGAAAGCCGTCGTCGCAGTGGTTGCAGAATTATGGCGCGCCGGCGGTCGTGATCGGCCCGCTGTATGCCCCAAAGACTCTCGACTTGTGCGCCGACGGCGACACGATCTGCAACGGTGATCCCGGTGGGCTGCCGAGTTTCGCACACACCTCTTACCCGGTGAACGGCATGACCCAACAGGCAGCGGATTTCGCCGCGAGCCATCTGTAGCCGTTAGTCGGGCTGGTTCGCCATGATCGTGGCGAACAGCGCGCTCATCTCGTCGGCGGGACCGCCGGGCACGGAATAGTCTGCCTCGTCGCGGATCTCGTCGAGATGGTCACGCACCAGCTCGATGGACAACTCCGGACTGTAGAAGCCTTTGGTCCTGCCGATGAAGAACCGGGCGACGTGTCCGGCACCGACGGTGTAGATCTCACCGGAAACCGGACAATCGCGGTGTGTCAGGAACGCTGCCACCGGGGCGACCAGCGACGGATCGAGCTTCTGAAGATATTGGGCTACAAGATCATCCAGAACGGCCTGAGCCGCCGGACCATCCTGCTGGCCGGCTTCTTCGACGGAATGCGCCAGCATCCGGGTGTAGGCGATCGGCGCGATGGCGTTGACCTTGATGTTGCGGTCGGCCCCCTCAGCGGCAAGCACCCGAGTCAGCCCGACCAACCCGGCCTTGGCGGCGCCGTAATTGCTCATCCGCTCGGCGCCGAGGAGCCCGGCGGCCGAGCAGGTGTTCAGGATTCGCCCGTAGTGCTGCTCGCGCATCACTTTCCACGCGGGTCTGGTCACGTGGAACGCACCTCGCAAATGCACATCCACCAGTGGCTCGAGTCGTTCTGCGGTGATGTCCTCGAACGGTGCGTCGCCGACGATCCCGGCATTGTTGATCACGATGTCGACTCGCCCCCAGGCGCCCATAGCGGCATCGATAATCGCCTGTCCACCTTCGGGGCTCGTCACGCTATGAGTGTCGGCGATCGCCTCCCCATCGCGTTGGCGGATCTCCTCGACCGCAATGCCGGCGGCGTCGGTGTTCGTGCCCGCTCCGGTCACTGAGCCACCGGTGTCGTTAACGACGACGCGCGCACCGCGCGAGGCAAGTAGCAGCGCGTACTGTTTGCCCAAGCCGCCACCGGCGCCAGTGATTACCGCCACCTGGCCGTCGAAGCGCATATCGCTGCTCACCAGGTAACCGGCAGCTCTTTCATGCCGTAAATGTCGGCATCTTTGAACTTCAGCTCGTCCACCGGCACCGCAAGTTGCAGCCCGGGGAGCCGGCACGCCAATGTTGAGAAGGCCACCTGCATCTCGACTCTGGCGAGGTTCGCTCCGATGCATTGGTGGGTGCCGTAGCCGAAAGCCAAGTGGCCACGAGCATTTCGCTGGATATCGAGCCTCTCTGGGCTATCCGCGAATTCGGTGTCCCAGTTTCCAGCGGGCAGGTTCATCAAGACCTTCTCCCCGGCGCGGATCAACTGACCGCCGATGGTCAGGTCTTCGAGCGCCACCCGATCCACCTGGGCGTGCACGATGCTGAGGTAGCGCATCAGCTCCTCGACCGCATGAGCGATCACCATGGGGTCGTAGGTTTTGCCGAGCTGCTCGAACGCATCGGAATGTTGAAGCAGCGCAACGGTTCCCAGAGAAATCATGTTGGCGGTGGTTTCGTGGCCGGCCTGCATCATGATCACGCTGTTAACGGCGACGGTATTGTGGTCGAGTTGGCCCGTCGCGACGTAGTCGGTGATGAGGCGGCTGATCAAGTCGTCGCCGGGCTCGCGCGCTTTGCGCGCCACCAGCTCCTGGATGTAGCTGTACATCTCCGCGAAGCCTTGCACCCGTTGCTCTTCGGTGGATTTGACGTCTAATCCGACGCCGGTGTTGTGCTGGAAGAGTTCGAGGTCCTCCGGCGGGACGCCGAGCAGCAGCGCGATCACCATTGACGGCACCGGTAGCGCGAAGTCGCGCACGACGTCGGCCGGCGGTCCGGCGTCGATCATTTTGTCCAGGTAGTGGTCGACCATTTTTTGAATCTGCGGCCGCATCGCCTCGGTACGTCGGAAGGTGAATTGGCTAGTCATCATCCGCCGTAACCGGTGGTGTTCGGGATCGTCGATGCGCGCGAAGATAACCGGCGTGCTCGGATCGTTCGACGGCCCGACGATGTCTGGAAGCGTCTCCGCTGACAGGCGGGGATCGACCAACGCGGCCCGGATGTCCTGATAGCGGCTCACGATCCAGATCGGTTGGCCGTTCCACACCGCTCGCCGCAAGCCAGGCTCTTGCCGCCAGGTCTCGAACTCTGCCGGCGGCGCAAGCGGGCACTGTGCGGCGCGGGGCATCGGAATGACGGGCAGATCGGAAGTCGTTGAGGTCACCGGCGTATCCCGTTAAGTGTCAGTTGGCTGCCAATTGCACGAGCGTAAAGCTCGGTCAAGTGGCAGTCAACGGTCAGTTACGCTGGCGGGATGACCGCGGTGACCGACCGGCCCTTGCGCGCCGATGCCGCACGCAATGCCGAGCGGATCCTGCGGGCCGCGCGGGAGGTGTATGGCGAACGAGGCCCCGAGGCTCCGGTCGAGGCGATCGCCCGTCGCGCCGGTGTCGGCGAGCGCACGCTCTACCGGAGGTTTCCGACCAAGGCCGAGCTCGTTCGGGCCGCGCTGGATCAATGCATCGCCGAGGACCTCACCCCGACGATTGAGGCGGCCCGCGGCGCCACTGACCCCTTGAAGGGTCTGGCCGAGCTGTTCGACGCGGCGATATCGCTGGGCGCACGCGAGAACAACCTGCTGACCGCGGCCCGCAGAGCCGGGTCGTTGACGTCCGACGTCTCGACCGAGCTCTACGAGGCGCTCACAGAGCTCGCCGATCGCGGCAAGCGAGCCGGTGTCGTGCGCGCCGACCTGGCGGCCGTCGACCTGCCGCGGATGATCGCGATGCTGCACAGCGTGCTGTGGACGATGGACTCCGGCGGCGACGGTTGGCGTCGCTATGTGGCGCTGATGCTCGATGCGATCTCGGCCGGTAATCGGCGCACGCTACCGCCGGCGGCCACACTTCGCCTGGCCCCCGAGTCGGGTAACTGGCCGATGGAGGGCGCCTGAGCGGCGTCACAAACACCCTTCACCTGGGGCGTCGTTATCTGATCGTGACTATTTCGCGATTTGCTCGTAAGCTGCTCGCCGTGGCCAAGCACAAGTTAGCCAGCGGCAGGCGAAAGTCGCCGGTAGTGATGGCTGCGGTTGCTGGCCCGGCCGCAGTCATCTTTGCCCTCGGCGGCAGCGCCCATGCCCAGAGCCACCACGGCAACGTTGATTCGGTAGCTGACCATTCTGCGGGGTGTTGCAACCTGCAGATCATGGCCGCCGCACCGACCACGGCGTCGTGGGCTGCATCCGCTGTACAGGCGAATGTGGCCGCCAGCGAGACGGCCTCCGCATCACGCGCGTCGCGGTGGCACGTCGCCTCCAGGAACGCCCCGCAAGTGCTGATCGCGGACGTCGCCCCGGAACATGGCCTGCAGGTCAAAACCATCCTGGTGGCCCGCACGATCAGCGCGATATTCCCGGAGATCAAGAACATGGGCGGCGTCCGACCGGATCCGCTTCCGTGGCATCCGCGGGGTCTTGCGATCGACGTCATGATCCCCAACCCGTCCAGCGCGGCCGGCATCGCACTCGGCAATGAGATCGTCTCGTTCGCGCTCAAGAATGCGGACAGGTTCTCGTTGCAGGATTGCATTTGGCGCGGCACGTATTACACGCCCAGTGGGCCGTCAGGATCTGGATACGGTCACTACGACCATGTCCACATCACCACCCACGGTGGGGGGTATCCCACCGGCGGCGAAGTCTACATTCGCTGAGGGTTGTCGTTTCTATCTGCGCTGCAGCGCATTTCAGCGCGCTAGCGTAACCAATTCGTTATGGCGCCAAACGCCAAGGGCGTTATCGCTGTTCCGACGACAATTATAATCGTTTGAAACCCCAGCGCCAGAGGGCAATCCACTAGTTTTCCCGGGTCCCGACCGGTCAAACGTCTCTATTTGGAAACAGTGCGGTGCGGCGTGGTGCGTGTTGAACGTGAGTCTACTAAAAATAACTTGGTCGACGAGTTCGACCCCGGTTCGGCTGTCCGCTACAGCCTGACTGGTGATTCATCGAAAATACCCGAGCGTGAACGAGGGAGTTGACGTCGATGGCAACCTTCGACCGATTCAGCATCAAAGTTGTTGCCGGCGTTGGTTTGTGGGGCGCCGCGCTAGCATTGAGTCCGGACGCAGCAGCTGCTCCGCTCAAGACCGGCGGCTACGCGTGCATGCAGGGCGC
>NZ_JBAPMI010000100.1:0-4416 GCF_049278535.1 Mycobacterium sp.
CGCCGAAGCGGCCGGCGTGAGCGCCGCGCTCGTCATCCATCACTTCGGCTCCAAAGACGGTCTGCGCAAGGCCTGTGACGACTACGTCGCCGAGGAGATTCGCAGCGGCAAGTCCGAGGCGATGAACTCCAGCGACCCGGCCACCTGGTTCGCCGCGATGGCCGAGATCGAGGAATACGCCCCGTTGATGGCGTATTTGGTGCGCAGCATGCAGACCGGCGGCGACCTCGCGAAAACGTTGTGGCGCAATATGATCGACAATGCCGAGAGCTACCTGGACGAAGGCGTCGCCACCGGCATCCTGAAACCCAGCCGGGATCCCGTCGCCCGGGCGAAGTATCTGGCGATCACCGGCGGCGGCGGCTTCCTGCTCTACATCCAGATGCACGACACTCCAACAGATTTGCGGGCAGTTTTGCGCGACTATGCCCGCGACATGGTGCTGCCCGCCCTCGAGCTGTACACCGACGGCCTGATGACCGACAGCCACATGTACGACGCCTTTCTCGCGCAAGCCGAACAAGGAGAACCCGATGCCAGTTGACAACAACCACTCGCCGATCGAAATCCGCAATCTGACAAAGAACTTCGGTGCGGTGCGGGCCCTCGACGGCCTGGATCTGACCGTGCGCGAGGGAGAGGTGCACGGATTCCTCGGACCCAACGGGGCCGGAAAGTCGACGACGATCCGGATACTGCTGGGCGTGGTGAAGGCCGACTCAGGGACGGTCCGCCTGCTTGGCGGTGACCCCTGGACCGATGCGGTCGGCCTGCATCGCCACATCGCTTATGTTCCCGGCGATGTCACGCTGTGGCCGAACCTGACCGGTGGCGAGACCATCGACCTGCTGGCCCGCATGCGCGGTGGCATCGACGAAAAGCGGCGCGCTGAGCTGGTCGAGCGCTTCGAACTTGACCCGCACAAGAAAGCCCGGACCTATTCCAAAGGCAACCGGCAGAAGGTTTCGCTGATCTCCGCGTTCTCGTCGCGGGCCCGGCTGCTGCTGCTCGACGAACCCAGCAGCGGCCTGGATCCGTTGATGGAGAACATCTTTCAGCAATGCGTGGCCGAGGCGCGTGACCGCGGCGCGACGGTCCTGCTGTCCAGTCACATCCTGGCCGAGACCGAAGCACTCTGCGAACGGGTGACGATCATCCGCGCCGGCCGGACCGTGGAGAGCGGGACACTGGAATCGATGCGGCACCTCAGCCGGACGACGATCACGGCCGACTTGCTCAACGACCCCGGCGATCTCACCCGCATCCGCGGCGTCGAGGACGTGAGCTACGAAGGGACCACGCTGCACGCCCACGTGGACAGCGAAGGCCTCGGCGAACTCATTCGGGTGCTCGGTGACACCGGTGTGCGCAGCCTGGTCAGCCAGCCGCCCACTCTGGAAGAACTCTTCTTGCGCCACTACGGCGTCGACGGTCAGCGCGAGCTGACCAGTCAAGGAGCACGCCGATGACGACGACACTGCAACGGCCACCACATCCGGCACACGAAGCGCCACAACGTGGTTCGGCGTTCACCGGAACCCTCGGAATGCTGCGACTCTATCTGCGTCGCGACCGGATTGTCCTGCCACTATGGGTGTTACTGCTCTCGCTGCCGCTGGCCACCGTCTACATCGGCGGCATCGAGAAGGTCTACCCCGACCAAGCGGCGCGCGCCGGCTTCGCCGCCACGATCATGGCCAGCCCGGCCCAGCGCGCGCTCTACGGAAAGATCTACAACGACAGCCTTGGCGCGACCGGCATCTGGAAAGCCGGCATGTTCCACCTGCTGATCGCCGTCGCGGTCATCCTGACCGTCATCCGCCACACCCGCGCCGATGAGGAAACCGGCCGTGCCGAACTGGTCGACTCGACCGCGGTGGGCCGATACGCCAGCCTGACCGCGGCCCTGTTGTTGTCATTCGGTGCGTCGCTGCTCACCGGCGTGATCGGCGCGGCCGGGCTGCTCGGCACCAGTGTCGCCCCGCACGGGTCGCTGGCGTTCGGCGCGGCGCTGGCCTGCTCCGGCCTGGTGTTCACCGCGGTCGCCGCGGTGGCGGCCCAGCTGTCGGCCAGCGCACGGTTCGCTCGCGGAGCCGCATTCGCGGCGCTGGCCACCGCTTTCACGCTGCGCGCCGTTGGTGACGCCGGATCGGCGGTGTTGTCGTGGTTCTCGCCGCTGGGCTGGTCGCTACAGGTTCGCCCGTACGCCGGTGACCGGTGGTGGGTGCTGCTGCTGCACCTGACGACGACGCTGCTGCTCACCTTGCTGGCCTACCGGTTGCTCGCGCGCCGTGACGTCGGCGCGGGGCTGATTGCCGAACGTCCGGGGTCGGCCACGGCAACACCATTGCTGCGCAACGCTTTCGGGCTGGCCTGGCGGCTGGATCGCGGCGCTCTGCTGCTGTGGACGGTCGGGCTGTGCTTATACGGTTTGCTGATCGGCAGCATCATCCACGGCATCGGCGACGAGCTGGGGGGCGATACGGCGCGCGACATCGTCGTGCGCATGGGCGGCACCAACGTCTTGGAGCAGGCCTTCGTCGCGGCCGCGTTCTGCATGCTGGGCATGATGGCGGCCGCATTCGCCGTTTCGCTGACACTGCGGCTGCACCAGGAGGAAACCGGTCAACGGGCCGAGACGCTGCTCAGCGGAGCGGTAAGCCGAAGCCGGTGGCTGATAGGTCATCTCGTGATGGCACTGATCGGCTCGGCGGTCGCGATCGTGGTCGCCGGTGTGGTCGCCGGCCTCAGCTACGGAATCGCCGCTCACGACGTCGGCGGCAAACTGGGAATGGTCGTGGGCACTGCCCTGGTCCAGCTGCCGGCCGTGTGGCTGCCCGCCGCGGTGACCGTCGCGTTGTTCGGGCTGGCGCCGCGATTCAGCCCGGTGTCATGGGGGGTGCTGGTCGCATTCGTCGCGCTGTACCTGATCGGTTCGCTGTCCGGTTTTCCGCAATGGGTGCTCGACCTGGAGCCGTTCGCGCACATTCCGCTGGTCAGCGCCAGCGCCTTCACACCGGTTCCGCTGCTCGCGTTGTTGGCTATCGACGCCGCGCTGATCACCCTGGGAATCACGGCGTTCCGACGCCGCGACGTTCAGACATAAAGGAGGATGTCATGAATACTGTTGTCAAAGGCTCACTTTCGGCCACTTTGGGCTTGGCCGCCTTCGCGGCGATGCTGTTCCTGCCGGCCGGGACGTTCCATTACTGGCAGGCCTGGGCATTCCTCGCGGTGTTCGCGCTGTCCACCTGGATCCCGAGCGTGTATTTGATGCGCACCAACCCGGCCGCGCTCGAGCGGCGCATGCACGTCGGACCGTCAGCGGAGACCCGACCGCTGCAGCGGATTCTGATGGCCGTCATCTTCATCTGCTTTCCGGCGATGTTCGTGGTCAGCGCCCTCGATCACCGCTTCGGATGGTCGCCCGTACCGGCGTCCGTCTCGGTGATCGGCGATGTTCTGGTCGCGACCGGCCTCGGTCTGGCGATGGTAGTGATCATCCAAAATAGTTATGCGGCAGCCAATGTCACGGTCGAGGCGGGTCAGCGACTCGTCTCCAGCGGTCTGTACGGGCTGGTGCGCCATCCGATGTACACCGGAAATGTGTTCTTGATGCTCGGCATCCCGTTGGCACTCGACTCGTACTGGGCTTTGCTCTTTGTCATTCCCGGCGTGATCGTGCTCATCCTGCGCATTCGCGATGAAGAGGATCTGCTCAGCCACGAACTGAGCGGCTACCGCGAGTACACCGGAAAGGTGCACTACCGGCTACTGCCCTACGTGTGGTGACTAGATCCAAACGCCCTTACCCACGGCGACAACGCCGCCGGCGCTGATCGCGAAGCGTTCGCGATCCTTCTCGAGATCCACCCCGACCATCTCGCCGGGCCCGATGACGACGTTCTTGTCCAGAATCGCGTGCCGGACCACGGCGCCGCGGCCGACCCGCGCACCCGGCATGATCACGCTGCCCTCCACGATCGCGCCGTCGTCGACCACGACGTTGGACGACAGCACCGAGTTGCGCACCGACGCCGCGGAGATGATGCTGCCCGCCCCCACGACCGACTCCTGCGCGGAGCCGCCGTTGACGAACTTGGCAGGCGGCAGGTTCTCCGAGGCGCCGAGGATGGGCCAGCGCTTGTTGTAGAGGTTGAACACCGGATGCACCGACACGAGGTCCATGTGGGCGTCGTAGAACGCGTCCAGCGTCCCGACGTCACGCCAGTAACCACGGTCGCGGTCGGTGGCACCGGGCACGTCGTTGTCGTTGAAGTCGTAGACGGCGGCCATGCCGTCGCTCACCAACCGCGGGACGATGTCGCCGCCCATGTCGTGATCGGAGTCGTCGTCGTCGGCGTCGGCACGGATCGCGTCGATGAGCACCTTGGTGGTGAAGATGTAGTTGCCCAT
>NZ_JBAPMI010000101.1:0-30588 GCF_049278535.1 Mycobacterium sp.
GGAGGAGGGCACGGGTGGCGGCGCCGGTTCGGATCGGAAACTGCTCGGGGTTCTACGGAGATCGGCATTCCGCCATGCGCGAAATGCTGATCGGCGGCGACCTCGACTACCTGACCGGCGACTATCTGGCCGAGCTGACCATGCTGATCCTCGGCCGCGACCGGATGAAACATCCCGAGCGCGGCTACGCCAAGACGTTCCTGACCCAGCTCGAGGAGTGCCTGGGCCTGGCACAGGACCGCGGGGTGCGCATCGTCGCCAACGCCGGCGGCCTGAACCCCGCCGGCCTCGCCGACGCCGTACGCGGCTTGGCCGAGCGCCTCGGCGCACCCGTCCGGGTCGCCCACGTCGACGGGGACGACCTGTCCCCCCGCGCCGAGAAACTCGGGCTGGGCAAGCCGCTGACCGCCAATGCCTACCTGGGCGCGTGGGGCATCGTCGACTGTTTGAACGCCGGCGCCGACATCGTCGTCACCGGGCGGGTGACCGACGCATCGGTGACCGTCGGTCCCGCGGCCGCCCACTTCGGCTGGGAACGGAGCGACTACCACCGCCTGGCCGGGGCCGTGGTCGCCGGGCATGTCATCGAATGCGGCATCCAGGCCACCGGCGGCAACTTCTCGTTCTTCACCGAAATTCCCGATCTCCTCTACGCCGGCTTCCCGCTGGCCGAGATCCACGCCGACGGCTCGTCGGTGATCACCAAGCACCCCGGCACCGGCGGTCTGGTCAGCGTCGACACCGTGACCGCACAGTTGCTCTACGAGATCACCGGCGCCCGCTACGCCAACCCGGATGTCACCGCCCGGATGGACACCATCGAGTTGTCCGACGACGGCGCCGATCGGGTGCGGATCAGCGGAGTGACCGGTGAGCCGCCGCCGGCCACCCTCAAGGTGTCGCTGAACAGCATTGGCGGATTCCGCAACGCGATGACGTTCGTGCTGACCGGCCTGGACATCGACGCCAAGGCGGAGCTGGTACGACGGCAGCTGGAATCGGCGTTGAGCGTAAAACCCGCCGAACTGGAATGGACGCTGGCCCGCACCGACCATGCCGACGCCGACACCGAAGAAGCCGCCAGCGCCCTACTGCGCTGCGTGGTCCGCGACCCCGACCCGGCAAACGTCGGACGCCAGTTCTCCTCGGCCGCAGTGGAATTGGCGCTGGCCAGCTATCCGGGTTTCACCGTCACCGCGCCGCCCGGCGACGGTCAGGTCTACGGGGTATACACGCCCGGCTATGTCGACGCCACCAAGGTGGCACACGCCGCCGTCCACGCCGACGGCACTCGCGTCGCGATTCCCTGTGCCACAGACACTCTCGAGCTTCAACCAGCCGATCCGCCGCCGCTGCCGGAGCCGTTGCCGGCCGGGCCGACCCAGCGAGTCCCGCTGGGCCGCATCGCCGCCGCGCGCAGCGGCGACAAGGGCGGGTCGGCCAACGTCGGAGTGTGGGTGCGCACTGACGAGCAATGGCGCTGGCTGGCGAACACCCTCACCGTCGAGCTGCTGAAGCAGCTCCTGCCCGAAACCGCCGACCTGCCGGTCACTCGGCACGTACTGCCTAACATCCGCGCGGTGAACTTCGTCATCGAGGAGATCCTCGGCCAAGGCGTCGCTTACCAGGCGCGGTTCGACCCGCAGGCCAAAGGACTTGGCGAGTGGCTGCGCAGCCGTTACGTCGACATCCCAGCAGTGTTGCTGTGAGAGAAGGGTTGTTGTGAGCATCTGGACCACGCCGGAGCGCGAGCAGCTCCGCAAGACCGTGCGCTCATTCGCCGAACGGGAGATCTTGCCGAACGTCGACGAGTGGGAACGCAGCGGTGAACTGCCACGCGAATTGCACCGCGCCGCAGGGCAAGCGGGACTATTGGGCTCGAATTTCGCCGAGGAGGTCGGCGGCGGTGGTGGCGACGGCGCGGACGCGGTGATCGTCTGCGAGGAGCTACACCAGGCCGGCGTTCCCGGCGGCGTCTTCTCGTCGCTGTTCACCTGCGGTATCGCGGTGCCGCACATGATCGCCTCGGGTAATGAGCGACTGATCGAAGAATTCGTCCGGCCGACGCTGGCCGGGGAGAAGATCGGCTCGCTCGCCATCACCGAACCCGGCGGCGGCTCCGACGTCGGCCACCTGCGCACCACCGCGACGCGCTCCGGTGATCAGTACATCGTCAACGGCGCAAAGACCTATATCACCTCCGGAGTGCGGGCCGACTTCGTCGTGACCGCTGTCCGCACCGGAGGCCCTGGCGCAGCTGGGGTTTCGCTGATCGTGGTCGAAAAGGGCACACCCGGATTCGAGGTCACCCGCAAGCTCGACAAGATGGGCTGGCGGTCCTCGGACACCGCGGAGCTGTCCTACGTCGACGCCGCCGTGCCGGTCGCCAACCTGGTCGGTGCCGAGAACACCGGCTTCGCCCAGATCGCCGAAGCCTTCGTCTCCGAACGCATCGCCCTTGCCGCGCAGGCATATTCGAGTGCCCAGCGGTGTCTGGACATCACCGTGCAGTGGTGCCGCGACCGGGAGACGTTCGGCCGGCCGCTGATTTCCCGCCAATCGGTGCAGAACACCCTGGCCGAGATGGCTCGCCGGATCGACGTCGCCCGCGTCTACGCCCACCACGTGGTCGAGCGGCAGCTGGCCGGTGAGTCCAACCTGATCGCCGAGGTGTGTTTCGCCAAGAACACCGCCGTCGAGGCCGGCGAATGGGTGGCCAATCAAGGCGTTCAGCTGTTCGGCGGCATGGGATACATGACCGAGTCGGAAATCGAACGCCAGTACCGCGATATGCGGATCATCGGCATCGGTGGCGGCACCACCGAGATCCTGACGTCGCTGGCCGCCAAGCTGCTGGGCTTCCAGTCATGAGCGTGTTGAAGTCGGTGCTCGACCCGAAGAGTGACGGCTACACCGCCGCGGCGGCGGCCGCGGAATCCAGGCTCGAGGAGATCGACGCCGAACTGGCCAAGGCGCTCGCCGGTGGCGGCGCCAAATACGTCGAGCGCCATCACGATCGCGGCAAGCTGACCGCCCGCGAGCGCATCGAGCTGCTGGTCGACGCCGACTCACCGTTTCTGGAGCTGAGCCCGCTGGCTGCCTACGGCAGCGCCTTCCAGATCGGCGCAAGCACGGTCGTCGGCATCGGCGCGGTGAGCGGAGTGGAATGCCTGATCGTGGCCAACGACCCGACGGTCAAAGGCGGCACCAGCAACCCGTGGACGCTCCGGAAGATATTGCGGGCCAACCAGATCGCCTTCCAGAACCGGCTGCCGGTGATTTCGCTGGTGGAATCCGGCGGCGCAGACCTCCCCACCCAGAAGGAGATCTTCGTCCCAGGCGGGCAGATGTTCCGCGACCTGACCCGGCTGTCGGCGGCCGGGATTCCCACCATCGCACTGGTCTTCGGCAACTCGACCGCCGGCGGGGCCTACATCCCCGGCATGTCCGACCACGTGGTGATGATCAAGGAACGCTCGAAAGTCTTCCTGGCCGGTCCCCCGCTGGTGAAGATGGCCACCGGTGAGGAGTCCGACGACGAATCACTCGGCGGTGCCGAAATGCATGCCCGCATCTCGGGTCTGGCCGACTACTTCGCCGTGGACGAACTCGACGCGATCCGCATCGGGCGACGCATAATCGCTCGGCTCAACTGGGTCAAACAAGGACCGGCTCCGGCGAAAGTGACCGAGCCGCTGTTCGATACCGAGGAACTAATCGGCATCGTGCCCTCAGATCTCCGCATCCCGTTCGACCCCCGCGAAGTGATCGCCCGGATCGTCGACGGATCGGAGTTCGACGAGTTCAAAGCGATGTACGGTTCGTCGCTGGTGACCGGTTGGGCCCGGCTGCACGGCTATCCGCTGGGCATCCTGGCCAACGCCCGCGGCGTGCTGTTCAGCGAGGAATCGCAGAAAGCCACCCAGTTCATCCAGCTGGCGAACCGATCGAACACGCCATTGTTGTTCCTGCACAACACGACTGGATACATGGTCGGCAAGGACTACGAGGAAGGCGGGATGATCAAGCACGGCTCGATGATGATCAACGCCGTGTCCAACTCGACGGTCCCGCACATCTCCCTGCTGATCGGCGCGTCCTACGGCGCCGGCCACTACGGCATGTGCGGGCGGGCCTACGATCCGCGGTTCCTGTTCGCCTGGCCGAGTGCCAAATCCGCGGTGATGGGTGGCGCGCAGCTGGCCGGCGTGTTGTCGATCGTCAGCCGGGCCGCCGCCGAGGCGCGCGGCCAGAAAGTCGACGAAGAAGCCGACGCGGCTATGCGAGCCGCGGTCGAAGGCCAGATCGAAGCCGAGTCGCTGCCGATGGTGATGTCCGGCATGTTGTACGACGACGGGGTGATCGACCCGCGCGATACCAGCACCGTGTTGGGAATGTGTTTGTCCGCCGTCGCCAATGGCCCAATCAAGGGGACGTCGAACTTCGGCGTCTTTCGGATGTGACACTCATGGGAATAACTCGAGTACTGGTCGCCAATCGTGGCGAGATCGCCCGAAGGGTGTTCGCGACTTGCCGCACTCTGGGCCTGGGTACCGTCGCGGTCTACACCGACCCCGACGCCGACGCGCCGCACGTCGGCGAGGCCGACGCACGGGTACGGCTGCCTAAGACCAATGACTACCTCAACGCCGAGGCGATCATCGCAGCGGCCCGCGCGGCCGGCGCGGACGCGGTACACCCGGGCTACGGATTCCTCTCGGAGAACGCCGATTTCGCCGCCGCTGTGCAGGCCGCGGGTCTGGTTTGGATCGGCTCGCCGGTGGATGCGGTGCGCGCGATGGGCTCGAAAATCGAGTCCAAGAAGATGATGGCGGCCGCCGGAGTTCCGGTGCTCGAGGAGCTCGACCCGGACACCGTCACCGCCAACCAGTTGCCGGTACTGGTCAAGGCATCCTCCGGCGGCGGCGGGCGCGGAATGCGCGTCGTGGACCAATTAGACGCCCTGCCAACCGAAGTCGCCGCCGCTCAACGCGAGGCCCAGTCCGCGTTCGGTGACCCCACGGTGTTCTGCGAGCGTTACCTGCCCACCGGTCACCACGTCGAGGTCCAGGTCATGGCCGATGCCCATGGCACGGTGTGGGCGGTCGGCGAGCGCGAATGCTCGATTCAGCGCCGCCACCAGAAGATCATCGAGGAGGCGCCGTCACCTTTGGTCGAGCGCATACCGGGCATGCGGGCCAGGCTTTTCGAGGCCGCCCGGCTGGCCGCCGGCGCGATCGGCTACACCGGGGCCGGGACCGTGGAGTTCCTCGCCGACGACGACGGCGAGTTCTACTTCCTGGAGATGAACACCCGGCTGCAGGTCGAACACCCGGTCACCGAGGAAACCACCGGGCTCGACCTGGTCGAACTGCAGATCACCGTTGCCGATGGCGGTCGACTGGACCCCGAACCGCCTGCCGCGCAGGGATCTTCGATCGAAGCGCGACTCTATGCCGAGGACCCGGCGCGGGACTGGCAGCCACAGGCCGGCCTGGTACAACGCATCGACGTCCCGGCGGTCCGTAGCGAGTTCAGCACGCTCGGAGCACGAACGGGAATCCGGCTGGACTCCGGAATCGCGGACGGCTCGGTGGTTTCCATCCACTACGACCCGATGCTCGCCAAGGTGATCTCCTACGCTCCGACCCGCAGCCAGGCGGCGCTTGTGCTTGCCGACGCGCTGGCGCGAGCCCAGCTGCACGGCCTGCGCACCAACCGCGATCTGTTGGTCAACGTGCTGCGTCACCAGGCGTTCCTCGACGGCGCCACCGACACCGCGTTTTTCGAGACGCACGGGTTGGCGAAACTGTCCGCGCCGCTGGCCGACGACGCGGTGATCCGGCTGTCGGCCGTCGCCGCGGCGCTGGCCGACGCGGCAGACAACCGCGCTCACGCCACCGTCCTGGGTTCGCTGCCCAGCGGTTGGCGCAACCTGGCGTCGGGCTACCAGGTCAAGACGTACGTCGACGACAGCGGCGCAGAGCATCGAGTCGAATACCGTTTCACCAGAACTGGATTGCTGCTGTCGGGTGACGAATCGCTGCAGCTGGTCTCGGCCTCGGCCCACGAGGTGGTGTTGGGCGACGGCAACGGGGTGGCACGCAGCTTCGCGGTGGCCCGCCACGATCAGGACGTCTACGTCGACTCGCCGCAGGGACCTGTCCACCTGGTCGCGCTGCCGCGCTTCCCGGAGCCGGGATCGGCCGTCGAGAAGGGTTCGCTGTTGGCGCCCATGCCCGGCAACGTGATCCGGCTCGGCGCCGCCGTCGGCGACACCGTCACTGCCGGCCAGCCGCTGATCTGGCTGGAGGCGATGAAGATGGAACACACCATCACCGCCCCGACCGACGGCGTACTCGCCGAACTCAATGTCGATACCGGCCAGCAAGTTGAAGTCGGCGCCGTGCTGGCACGCGTCGACGCGCCCCATGATCCCGAAGCAGAAGGAGAAACACCGTGACAGACAACAGCTTCATCGAAAATGAAGACCGCAAGGCGCTACGCAAGGCGGTGTCCGAATGGGCATCCAGCTACGGCGCCGAGTACTACCTGAAGAAAGCCCGCGCGCACGAGCACACCGACGAATTATGGTCGGAGGCAGGCAAACTCGGCTTCCTGGGGGTGAACCTCCCCGAGGAGTACGGCGGCGGCGGCGCGGGCATGTACGAGTTGTCGCTGGTGATGGAGGAAATGGCAGCCGCGGGTAGCGCGCTGCTGCTGATGGTCGTCTCGCCCGCGATCAACGGCACGATCATCAGCAAATTCGGCACCGAGGAGCAGAAGAAGCGCTGGATCCCCGGTATCGCCGACGGCACGATCACGATGGCGTTCGCGATCACCGAACCCGACGCCGGTTCCAACTCGCACAAGATCACCACCACTGCCCGTCGCGACGGCAGCGACTGGATCCTCAAGGGGCAGAAGGTCTATATCTCCGGCGTCGACCAGGCTCAGGCCGTGCTGGTGGTGGCACGCTCTGCGGAAGCCAAGACGGGCAAGCTGCGACCGGCGCTGTTCGTGGTGCCCACCGATGCGCCCGGTTTCACCTACACGCCGATCGACATGGAGATCATCAGCCCCGAGCGGCAGTTCCAGGTCTTCATCGACGAGGTGCGGCTGCCCAGCGACGCGCTGGTCGGCGCCGAAGATGCCGCTATCGCACAGCTTTTCGCCGGCCTGAACCCGGAGCGCATCATGGGTGCGGCCAGCAGTGTGGGCATGGGCCGCTTCGCGCTGGACCGGGCCGCCGACTACGTCAAGACCCGCCAGGTGTGGGGCGCGCCGATCGGCTCGCACCAGGGGTTGTCACATCCGTTGGCGCAGTGCCACATCGAAGTCGAGCTGGCCAAGCTGATGATGCAGAAAGCGGCGACGCTCTACGACAACGGCGACGACGGCGGCGCGGCCGTAGCCGCCAACATGGCGAAATACGCTGCAGCCGAAGCCGCTACACGCTCGGTTGATCAGGCCGTGCAGTCGATGGGCGGCAACGGACTGACCAAGGAGTACGGCGTCGCGGCGATGATGGCCTCGGCCAGGCTCGGCCGCATCGCACCGGTGAGTCGCGAGATGGTGCTCAACTTCGTCGCGCAGACGTCGCTGGGCCTGCCACGGTCCTACTGATGGACACCCTCGTCGGGTACGCCGTCGACGGGCATGTGGCGCGGCTGACGCTGAATTCGCCGCACAACCGCAACGCGCTCTCGGCGACGTTGGTCGGCCAGTTGCATCAGGGTCTGCGCGACGCGGCGGATGATCCCGCGGTCCGGGTCGTCGTGCTCGGTCACACCGGCAACACCTTCTGCGCGGGCGCCGACCTGTCCGAGGGGTCGGCGGCCAGCGCCGATCCCGCCGAGGCGACCGCCCAGCGGTCCAGGGAAATGGCAGCGCTATTGCGTGCCATTGTCGAGGCACCACTGCCGGTGATCGTCGCGGTCGATGGCCACGTCCGCGCCGGCGGCATGGGGCTGGTCGCCGCCGGCGATATCGCCGTCGCCGGACCACGCAGCACCTTCGCGTTGACCGAAGCGCGGATCGGCGTGGCCCCGGCGATCATCTCGCTGACGCTGCTGCCGAAGTTGTCCGCCCGCGCCGCCGCCCGCTACTACCTGACCGGGGAGACGTTCGACGCCGCCACTGCGGCAACGATCGGGCTGATCACCGTCGCCGCCGACGACGTCGATGCCGCGGTGGCGTCGCTGGTCGCCGATATCGGCCGCGGCTCACCCCAGGGGTTGGCCGCGTCGAAGGCACTGACCACGGCGGCGGTGCTGGCCGGGTTCGACAGCGACGCCGAGCGGCTGGGCGCCGAGTCGGCCCGGCTGTTCGTCTCCGACGAAGCCCGCGAGGGCATCCTGGCATTTCTGCAGAAAAGGCCGCCTACCTGGGCTACCTGACCCCGCGATCAGTCCGCCCAGGTTCCTCGGATAAACAGTGCGGGTGGACGACAACGCCCGTGACGGCTGGCGAAATGTGCTCCGCAGCATGTTCACTGGATGGCAGCGTCCGACCACGCATCCGGTCGACTCCCGCGGTGAGGGCGCCGAAAGCCTGATCGGCTTCGTGGTGGCCGCCGCCCTGGTCGGGGTGCTCACCGGGATCAGCGCGGCCACCTTCCGCATCCTCCTCAAGAAGGGCGCAGGGTTGCGCGGCGGGCTCGCCGGCTGGGCGCACGGTAGCTGGTGGGGGTTGATCGTCGTGGTCCTCGTCTGCGCCGCCGCTGCCGCGATCGCGGCCGCCCTGGTGCACCGGGTCGAGCCCCACGCCGAGGGCAGCGGAATCCCGCGGGTCGAGGCGGTTGCCGACGGCCGGGTCCGGCCCGACCGATTCCGGATCCTGCCGGTCAAATACATCGGCGGGCTGCTGGCCATCGGCAGCGGCATGGCGCTGGGTCGCGAGGGGCCGTCGGTCCAGATGGGCGGAACCGCGGCGGTCATCGTCGCCACCTTGACCCGGCGAAACCTCGCTGACTTGCGCGTGCTCGTCGCCGGTGGCGCCGCGGCAGGGCTGGCGACTGCATTCAACGCACCGATCGCCGGCGGCGTGTTCGTGCTCGAGGAGCTCATGAAGCGCTTCGATCCGCGCACCACGGTCGCCACCCTCGTGGCGTCCGCGTCCGGGTTTATCTCGGCCCACCTGCTGGTGCAATCGCAATACGAATTCGACATGACGACGCTGCCCGACCCGCGGATGGTGCAGTATGGCTGGTTTTTGATCATCGGAGTCGTCACCGGGCTGCTGGGTGTGCTCTACAACAAGGCGGTGATGTTCGCTCTGCACCGGGCCGACGCCAGCTCCTGGCCCAAGGAAGTTCGCGCTGCGCTCACCGGCGCCGGCGTCGGGCTACTCGTGTGGTTGGCGCCGGATCTGGTCGGAGGCGGTGACAACCTCACCCAGAAGGCGCTGCTCGGTCGCGGCGCTCTGCTCGCGGTCACCGGCGTGCTCGTGCTGCGCTTCGTGCTCGGCGTCGTGTCCTACGCCGCCGCAACACCGGGCGGGTTGTTCGCGCCGATGCTCGTGCTCGGATCGCAGGCCGGTCTGATCGTCGGGCTGGTCGCCACGCACCTCACTCCGCACACAACGCCCAACCTGGCCGCGTGCGCACTCATCGGGATGGCCGCCTTTTTCGCCGCCTCGGTGCACGCCCCGGTCACCGGCTTGATCCTAGCGACCGAAATGACGGGCAACACTAATGAATTGCCACCCATGCTCGGGGCGTGCGCCATCGCGATGCTCATCGCCATCGCGCTGCGGTCGCAATCCATCTACGACCAGCTCGCTGACCGCGCAGCAAACAATGCGACCGCGTTAGCTGAGTGATTTCTGAGGGTGCCGCAACAGTTTGGCGAAGATGCCTTGCAGCAAAATTTCTTCGTCGTAGGCTCGTCAGTGATGAGGAAGTCAGCGCAGCGAGGCGCGCAGGACCAGCGGGACGCGAACACGCGCGCCGCCGATACCGATCGCATTCAGGTAGCGCAGCTGCTCACGGATGCCGCCGCGCAGGGCCAACTGCAGATGAGCGACTACGAAGACCGCCTCACCAAGGCCTACGGGGCGCAAACCTACGAAGAACTGGACCGCCTGCGTTCGGACCTGCTGGGGTCGTCGGTCAGTCCCCAGCGTGGCGGCGCCACCAAACCCGCGCCGTCGATGCTGTTGCTGGCCATCATGAGCGCATTCGAACGGCGCGGCCGGTGGAACGTGCCCAAGAAGCTGACAACGTTCGCGCTGTGGGGTGGCGGGGTGATCGACCTCCGCTACGCCGACTTCACCTCCACCGACGTCGAGATCCACGCCACCTCGATCATGGGTGGGCAGACCATCCTGCTGCCTCCCGAAGTCAACGTCGAGATCAAGGGCCACGGCGTGATGGGTGGCTTCGACCACAACGTCGTCGGCGAAGGCACGCCCGGTGCGCCGACTGTGCGGATCCGCGGCTTCTCCCTGTGGGGTGGCGTCGGCGTCCGGCGGAAGAACCGCAAGACCCAGCGCTAGGCCGCTGAACTATCGCCGGCGGCTGCGCAGGTAGTCGCCGACCACCGCCGCACCCAGCCCGTCGAGATCGGGATCGACCACCCGGCCCTCGACGCGACGGGCAACCTGGTCGATGAACCGGGCCAGCCCGGGATCGTTGCCCAACCGGAAAATCGTCACCTGCGCGCCCAACCGGGCCATCTCGTCGAAGCCGCGCACGGTGTTGGCGATGGTCCGCGGATGCGGCGGATAATCAAAAAACACCGAGGAGCGCCCGCTGCCGTCGACGTCTTCCAGATGCGCGGTCGGCTCGCCGTCGGTGACAACCAGCAGCACGGGTTGCGCGTTGGGATGACGCCGCAGATGTCGGCCGGCCAGCGCCAGCGCGTGATGCAAGTTGGTGCCCTGCTCGTACACGCCCTCCAGGGCCATCAGCTCCGCGCTGGACATCGTCCGCGCATAGCGGCCAAAAGCGATGATCTGCAACGCATCTGCACGAAACCGGGTGCGCACCAGGTGGTCAAGCGCGAGCGCCGTGCGTTTCATCGGCAGCCAGCGGTTCTCCATCACCATCGAGAACGAGGTGTCCACCAGCAGCGCGACCGCGGCCTGAGTGCGGGTCTCGGTCTCGGACACCTCGACGTCGTCGACGGCGATGCGCAGCGGGGCGTCCGGATTGTCGGTGAGGGTTCCGGCTTGCCGCAGCACCGCGTTGGTCAGCGTCCGGGTGACATTCCACGGTTCGGTGTCGCCGAACTGCCAGGGCCGGGTGGCGCCGGTCAATTCCCCCGCTGCCCCGGCCCGCCGGAGTTCGCGTTCGCCGCGACGACTCGAAAGTTGTTGTGCCACATCGCGTAATGCGGTCTCGCCGAGGCGTCGCATTGCCTTCGGCGACAACCGCCACTGGCCGTCCGAGCTGCGGTCCAGGAAGCCCTGATTGACCAGCGCGCGCTCCAGCTCGGACAGCGTCTGGGCGTCGATGGCGGCCTGGTCGCCCAGCTGGCGGGCCAGCGCGTCCAGGTCGACGTCTTCCATCGTCGCGCCCGGATAGGCCTGCGAGAGCTGCTCGGCGAGTTGCTCCAGCTCCGCGATGTCGGCCAGCGCCTGGGCGCCTTCACCCATCCCCAACGGGTTGTCACCGGAGAACTGCGATGAGCCGTCCCAGTCTTCGCCGGGCCGGGCCGCCTGCAGGTGCGCGTCGAGCCGGTCCAGGGCCTGCATCAGTGCCGGCGATCCGAATGCCTGCTGCGCCAACGCATCCAACTCGGCCCGCTGGTCCGGGCTCAGGCTGTTGCGGAACCGCTGCGCGGCCGCGGCCCGCTTTGCCAGCGAGTCGAGCAGCTCGTCGACGTTTTGCGGGTTCTCCGGGAAGAACTCGCCGTGCTTATCCATGAAGTCTTGGAAATCTTGTTGGGAGTCTTGCCCTCGTGAGTGCTTGTCCAACAAGTCGTTGAGGTCGTTCAGCATGTCGTTGACGCGCTGGCGGTCTTCGTCGGTTGCGCCTTCCAGCGCCTCCTTCATGCCGGCGAAGCGCTGATCGAGCATCTCACGGCCGAGCAAATCCTTGATCTGCTCGTACTTTTGCCGCGCTTCGTCGCTGCGCCAGTCGTAGTCGGAAAGCTCTTGCACGGCTTTGGCCGGCGATGGCGAAAGCGCTTCCAGCTGTAATTCGCCGAAGCGGGCGTCGTCGTCCAGGGCGCGGGCCAGTTCCTTGCGCTCGGCCAGCACCGCCTCGTCGAGCAGCTTTTTGATCTCTTGCAGGGTGCCGTCTAAGTTGTTCTCGCGCAGCAGTTCTCGTCGTCGACGGTTGGCCTCGGCGGCCAGCCGGTCGGCTCCGGTCATGTTCTTGGTACCGCGGCGCAGCAGCTCGGACAGCGCCCGCCGCGGCGACGTGCCCGCCATGACGTCCTGCCCGATCTGCTCGAGCGCCTCGCGCAGATCCACCGGCGGCGCCAGCGGGTCAGGCCCACCGGTGTAGGCCGAATACCGCGACGAGTGGGCTTTAGCCATAGACGGTTTCGCCTTCCCCGGACACCTTGTCGACACGCTTGGCCAAATACAGTGCCTCCAAAGCCAATTCCAGTGCGGCGGCGCGCTCTCCCTCGGACTCGGCACCGAGCCGTTTCGCGATCGCCTCGATGATCGGCAGATCCGGCAATGCCGCCAGCACATTCTTGGCCGACACCCGTTCTCCGGTCGTCACCGCGGAGCCGCCTTCGACCGCAGCCACCAGCGGGCCTACGTCGAGGCCGCCGAGCGCCCTGGACGCGGTGTCCGCGGTCGAGCGGCGCAGCAGGTGTTCCAGCACGGCCTGCTCGCGACCTTCTTCACCGGACTCGAATTCCAGCTTGCCGCGCAGCACGTCGATGATCGTGCCCAGATCGACCACCCGCGCCACCGGGTCCGACTCCCCCAGCACCGCGCCGCGATGGCGCGCCGAGGCCGCGACCGTTTCAGCGCCCGCGATCGCGAACCGCGCCGACACCCCGGATCGCTGGTCGACCGAGGTCGACTCGCGCAGGTAGCGGGCGAATCGGGCGATCACCTGGACCAGGTAGTCCGGCACCTGGGCGCTCAGATGCGCCTCCTGGCGGATGACGCCGACCTCCGCGTCGAGCTCCAGCGGGTAGTGCGTGCGGATCTCGGCGCCGAACCGGTCCTTGAGCGGGGTGATGATGCGGCCGCGGTTTGTGTAGTCCTCGGGGTTGGCGCTGGCGACGACGAGCACGTCCAGCGGCAGCCGCAGGGTGTAGCCGCGGACCTGGATGTCACGCTCCTCCATCACGTTGAGCATCGACACCTGGATGCGCTCGGCGAGGTCGGGCAGCTCGTTGACCGCGACGATGCCGCGGTGCGCCCGCGGGATCAGACCGTAGGCAATGGTTTCCGGGTCGCCCAGGCTGCGGCCTTCAGCGACCTTGATCGGGTCGATGTCGCCGACCAGGTCGGCAACGCTGGTGTCGGGGGTGGCCAGCTTCTCGGTGTAGCGCTCGCTGCGGTGCCGCCAGTCCACCGGCAGGTCGTCGCCGAGGGTGGCGGCCTTACGGATCGACTCCGGCGTGATCGGGTGGTAGGGATGCTCGCCGAGTTCGGCGCCGGCGATCACCGGCGTCCACTCGTCCAGCAGGCCGGTCAGCGCCCGCAGCAGGCGCGTCTTGCCCTGACCGCGTTCGCCCAGCAGCACGAAGTCGTGGCCGGCGATCAGCGCCCGCTCAAGCTGCGGTAAGACGGAGTCCTCGAAGCCCAGGATGCCTGGCCAGATCGCCCCACCTTCTGCACCCTCGGTGAGGCGTGCCAGCAGGTTTTCCCGGATTTCTTGTTTCACACCCCGTTCGCGATGCCCGGCGGCACGTAGTTCGCCGACGGTGCGGGGCAGGTTATTCGCAGCGGTCACCTCTCCACGCTACGACGGCGCAGCGAACAACGGCTACGCCCCAGTCGACTTCGCATAGGGAAAGGCCGGGCAATCGCGCAGATTGCCCGGCCTTTCGAGGTGAAATGCGAGGAACGAACTAGCTCGTCGTCACCACGGCGTCGGGGTCACCGGTCTTCCAGGTGATGGTGCCGTGGTCGAACGTCGACTTGAAAGTGCCGTCCGGTTCGGTGACCTCATCAGCGGTCGGGTAACCCAGCTTGCCCTGCGAGGCCTGGTTCGCGTTCCACGCGTCGCGGATCTTGCCCCAGACGAAGTAGACCGGGCCGCCGTTCTTCATGATCAGGACGCCACCGTCGAACTGCTGGTACACGCCGGTGTTGTTGGCGGTGTTCTTCTGGTTGTCATACGGTGCGCCCAGGTCCTTCTTCTGTGCGTCGTTGAGGGTCTCCCACTTGGCCAGGATCGGTCCCTCCACCGTGTACGGCGTGCCGTTTGCACCGTTGAGTTGCGTCGAGGTCGGTGCCGCCGGGGTCGTCGCCGGCGACGACATAGCCTCCGATGACGTCATTGCGGATGACGAGGATGACGTCGCCGAACTCGAGGATTGGCTCGAGTTACTCGACTGATGACATCCCGCACCGATCAGAGCGAACACTGCAATTGCGACTGAGAACGACGCTGTCCTTTTACTTATCGCGTGCATGTTTTCCTCTCGAATACCTTTCGAATCGCACCGGACTCGTCCCGGTCGACGGGCCCAAATTTTGACTCTAGGCCGATCCGATCTTGTACGGAAGAAGGTCGGGTTGACCTAAATCGACACATGGCAAACGCGTTGCTCAGCGATCGGCGGACGTTCACCGAGTGGCCCAGGCAACTCTCGCGCACGTGACTGCGAAGCTCACGGCCGTCGACGCCCGGCTACCCGATACCCTCAGTACCGTGAATTCCCTCGACTGGTGTGATCGCCCCGAGATGGCGCACTTCGGCCCGGCATCGTGGCAGTCCAGCGTGCTGGCCCTGCTCACCGCAATCTTCGTCCGGCCGGTGCTGGGCGCCCTGACCGTCATCGGCCTCGTCGTCAATCGCTTCCGTCCCGACGCGCTGCAGCGGGCACGACTCGACGGGATCGACGGACCGTTGCGGTTGATTCCGCCGTTGCCCGGCACCGACGTCACCCGGGTGGCTTTGCCGAACTGTCCGGCCGAATGGGTGGTGGCGCCGCAGGCACGTGAGTCCAATTCGGTCATCGTCTATTTCCACGGCTCTGCACTGGTGACCCTTGGACTCAACTCGCATCGCCGTTTCGTCAGCAGATTGTCGGCGACCACCGGCGCGAAAGTATTCAACGTCGGCTATCGACTCGCACCACAGGCCAGCATCGAAGAGGCCGTTGCCGACGGGCTGGACGGCTACCGCTATGCACTGTCGCAGGGCTTTGCTCCCGAGCGCATCGTGCTGGCCGGCGACTCGGCGGGTGGGCTGATGGCCGCCGACGTCGCGCTCGCGGCGCGTGACGCCGGGCTGCCGGTGCCGGCCGGGCAGGCGCTGATGTCGCCGCTGACGTCGTCGGACATGAGCCTGGAATACCGTGCCCTGAAAGACCACCGCGACGTGATGTTCCCGTTCCTGACGGTGAAATTCATCTATGACGTGTTCGCCACCGTCAACGGCACCCGGCCGCCACCGCTGATGCCGCCGGAGGCAGACCTGCATGGCCTGGGTCCGTTCCTGCTGCAGGTGGGGACCCACGAGATGCTGCTCAACGACACCTTCGCGCTGGCCGATCGGCTGCGGGCGCACAACGTCGAAGTCTGGGTGCAGCAGTGGCATAAGGCCATGCACATGTTCCAGCTGACCTATGACGTGAACCCCGATGCGCGTCGCGCGGTCGACGAGGTCGCCGCGTTCATCCGTTATGCGACGGCAGAAAAGGACTTCAAAGACGAAGTCAGCGCCTAGTTTCTCGTGCGCTTCTAGTGCGCGAAGTGGCGGGCGCCGGTCAGGTAGAGCGTCACGCCCGCCTTGGCCGCCGCCGCGGTGACCTCGTCGTCGCGCACCGAGCCGCCCGGATGCACGATCGCCTTCACACCCGCAGCGGCCAGTGTCTCCAGACCGTCCGGGAACGGGAAGAACGCATCGGAGGCCGCAACCGCGCCTCGCACCCGGTCTCCGCCGCGCTCGACCGCCAACCGTGCCGCGTCGACGCGGTTCACCTGGCCCATGCCGATACCGAGGGTGGCACCGTCGCCGGCGATCACGATCGCGTTGGACTTGACCGCGCGGCAGGTTCGCCAGGCGAAAACCAGATCGTCCAGTGTGGCCGGGTCGGCCGGGTCGCCGGTCGCCAGCGTCCAGCTGACCGGGTTATCACCCGGTGCGTCGATCAGGTCGCGTTCCTGGATCAACATCCCGCCGCTGATCTGACGCCGTTCGGTCGCATCACCGAGCGGTTCGGACGCTACCAGCACGCGGACGTTCTTCTTGCGCGCCAACACATCTACGGCGCCCGGCGCATAGGCCGGCGCCACGATCACCTCGGTGAAAATCGTGCTCACGTACTCAGCCATCTCGACGCTGACCTCGGTGTTGGACGCGATCACTCCGCCGAACGCGCTGAGTGGATCGCACTCGTGCGCTTTGCGGTGCGCGTCGGCGACCGACTCCGACGAGACCGCTATCCCACAAGGGTTGGCGTGCTTGATGATCGCCACACAGGTCTGCTCGTGGTCGAAGGCTGCCCGCCACGCCGCGTCGGCGTCGGTGAAGTTGTTGTACGACATCTCTTTTCCGTGCAGCTGCTCGGCCTGCGCCAGGCCGGGCCAGGCGCTGTCGTCGACGTAGAGCGCGGCTTGCTGATGCGGGTTCTCGCCGTAGCGCAGTTGAGCCGAGCGTCGCCATGTCCCGGCGAACCACTCCGGGAACGCCGCGGCCGGTTCCTCGGGCGCCAGCGTCTACTCCATCCAGCCGGCCACCGCGACGTCGTATTCGGCGGTGTGCCGAAACGCCAACGACGCCAGCTTCTTTCGCTCCTGCAGGGTGAATCCGCCGCTGCGCACCGCGGCCAGCACTCCGTCGTAGCCGAGAGGATCGGTCACCACCGCGACGCTCGGGTGGTTCTTGGCCGACGCGCGGACCATCGACGGTCCACCGATGTCGATCTGCTCTACGCACTCGTCGACGCCGGCACCGGACTCGACGGTCTCGCTGAACGGATACAGATTGACCACCACCAGTTCGAACGCGGCAATGCCGAGTTCTTCGAGCGCCGCGGCGTGTTCCGGCTTGCGAAGGTCGGCCAGCAGGCCGGCGTGCACCCGCGGGTGCAGGGTCTTGACCCGGCCGTCGAGGACCTCCGGGAAGCCGGTCAACTCTTCCACCGGAGTCACCGGAATACCTTTGTCAGCAATGGTTTTCGCGGTTGACCCGGTCGAGACGATCTCGACGCCCGCGTCGGAGAGTCCGCGGGCCAGGTCGACCAGACCTGTTTTGTCGTACACGCTGATCAACGCGCGGCGGATCGGCCGTTTCGCGTCGTTGGTGCTCATCCGATAGTCGCCTTTCGTCCGATCCAGGTCACGCCGCCGGTCGCCACGCCGGCTATCACATCCACCAACAGCCGTCGCTCAACGACCTTGATGCGCTCATGCAGGGTCTGTTCGTCATCGTCGTCGAGCACCGGGACGGCTTGCTGGGCAAGTATCGGGCCGGTGTCGGTGCCGGCATCCACCAGGTGCACCGTGCAGCCGGTGACTTTCACGCCGTGGGCCAGCGCATCGGCCACGCCGTGCGCGCCGGGAAATGCCGGCAGCAGAGCCGGATGGGTGTTGAGCGTACGGCCCTGGAATTTCGAAAGAAATTGTGGTCCAAGTATTTTCATGAATCCCGCTGAGACGACGAGGTCGGGCGTGTGGGCGGCCGTGGCCTCGGTGAGCGCGGCGTCCCACCCGCCGCGGTCGGGATAGTCCGCGAGCCGGGCGCAGAAGATCGGCAGCGAGGCGTTGGCGGCGATTTCGGCGGCCGGGCAATCGCGGTCAAGACCGACGGCGACGACCCGCGCCGGATAGTCGCCGACGCTGGCGTCCAGCAAAGACGCCAGCAGCGAACCGGTACCCGATGCCAGCACCACCAATCGTGCCGGTGCGCTGGGAGGCACGCGGAACGGTTGCTGCACAGGGCGAGCCTAGCCGTCGTCGTCCGGCGACGATGCGGGCCGGTCCGGCGGCTGCTCGATGCCCGACTCGACATCGGGGCCGGGATCGTCGGCCTCGACGTCAGTCGATGGCTCGACGTTCGGTTCGGCCGGCGGCGGCGTTCGCTTGGGCTTACGCGGCCGGTATCTGACGCCGCCGGCCATTACGACGGTGAGCCAACCGACGGAGGTGAACCACAGGAAGACCGCGAACCCGAACGTGCTCTGGTCGATGCCCACGCCGCCGAAGTTGCCCAACTCGCCGCTTCCGGCGTAGCCCAGTAATGCGAGGGTCAGCGCCGCCACCAACGCCGCAACCCCCAACTTCGCCATCGCGTCGGACAGCGGCAACGGCCGGCGCGCACACTGCTGTCCGACCGCGACTCCCGACGAAGCTCCGACGATGAGCAGCGCAACCCAGGCCGGCCCCAGCGGAGGGTGCGGTGCCGCGGCCAATACCGGTAGCGCGGGGATGTCCCCCCCGAAGACGGTGAACGAGCTGAACGTCGCAAAACCCAGGTGAGCGCTGGAACCCACCGCCATCGCGGCGGTCGCGACGATCACGTTGGGCACGTACAGCACCGAGAGCAGGGTGAGGCTGAACTGGCCGAATATCGAGTTGGTGATCGCATACAGGTCCTGCATCGTCGCCCAGTGCACGACCAGCGAAGCCGCCGCCACCATTCCCGACAGTCCGAGCAGCGCGAGTACACCGGCCATCGCCGCACGCAACGAATCACCCAGCCAGCCCGGCAGCGGCGACGGCCCCAGGGCCCGGCGACCGACGCGCGAACCCACTCCGATGAACGCGCCGATGGCGTGTACGACCAGCACACTCGTGAAGGCGCGCAACGCGCTGGGGGTTTGGAGTTCGGTGATCACCGATGCCGCGTCGTGAATGACGGCCAGCGCGATGGCGGCGATCAGCATTGGTCCGCCCAGAGCCGCCGCGATGATCCACCGGATCACGAACCACGAGGCCGTCGGTGTGGTGGCGTGCGCGGTGGTCCGCGATGTCCCCCACACCATCAGCAGCACCGGCAGCAGCGGCATCGCACCCAGCTCGCGGCCGCCGAGTGAGATCGGCACCTGATGCACGCCGAGCCACATGCTGGCGATCGCACCCAGTGCGCCGGTCATGTCGCTGTTGGCGATCACCAGCTGCAGCAACGTCACCGCAGCGATGATGACCAAGGCCACCACGGCGGGTCCGAACGCGACCCGCACAAGGTCGCGCGCCTGGTGGGTGCCCGCGGTTCGACTGTCCTGCACCGGCGTCACGCTTCGCGCATGCTGACTATTAGATTGACTGGGCGCCGGCCCGCCCCGCCCGACAGCGCACGGTTAGGAGTGCGACGGGCCCGAGGGCGACGACGGTGCCTGCGGCTGCTGACTCGAGCCGAACGAGTGCTGGCCGTGAGCCGAACCGCCCTGATCCGAAGAGTTGCCCTGGCCCGGTGTGCCGGAGCCGGACGACGGCGGCGGGCTGAAGCTGGGGAAACCCGTTGGCGGGGTGGGCGATCCGGCCTGCTGCGCCTGCGCCGAGCCCTGCTGCGGGCCCGGTTGCGCGCTGAAACCACCGGTCGTGGGCCCGGACGGGTAGCCGCCGTACTGGGTTCCGTAGCCGGACTGACCGTACGGAGGCTGCTGCTGTCCGTAGTAGCCGCCGTACTGGCCGTAGTACTGGTCGTACTTCGGCCGGGGCGCCGGTGGGGTGATCACGCCGGCGTCCAGAAGGAGCGCGCTGATGGCGAGCGCGGCCTGGACCGCGCCCGCGCCGACGGCGATCCACAACGCCCAGCCGCGACCCGAGGCTCCGATGGTGTCCTCGATCAGCAGGAGCCCGCCCAGGCTCGCGACCGCGGCGACCACCCCGGCAAAGTTCTTGGCCTTGGGCAACAAGCTCACTCCGGCCAGCAGACCGGCGAGCAATGCCAGGTCGACGGGCAACGTGCTGCCGCTTTCGACGAGCTCGTCGCCGTTGGGAAGGACGCGGGTGATCATCGGGCCGTAGCTCACCAGGTAGATCGCCAGGCCGAGCGCCAACACCGCG
This sequence comes from Mycobacterium sp., assembly GCF_049278535.1. Lineage (GTDB taxonomy): Bacteria > Actinomycetota > Actinomycetes > Mycobacteriales > Mycobacteriaceae > Mycobacterium. The sequence goes on from NZ_JBAPMI010000101.1 coordinate 20,098, forward strand.
ATGGTCAGGTACTGCTTCAGGTTGCTCTCACCCTCCTCGCCCTTGTTGTGCGACGGCGCGGCGGGAGCCCCGTAGGAGCCGGTCGTCTGTGCGGGCGGATATCCGGGACTGCCGGGCGGGTAGGTCATGGCTTCTCCTGTGCCTTCCAATGCGGTTGCGGCGCCACTTTCGTGCGGCGCTTGATAATCCCGCGCGCCGCTCCTCGCGAGGCTACCTGGTAACACTCAACGAATGCCGTGGCGTAAGCGGGCGCGGCGTTGCGACGCGAGCCGATCATCCACGCTAGCGCACCTCGGGTGGTGCGGCCGAGCGGACCTCGAAGCGTCATCGCGGCCACTACCCGCCCCCGGTGGTTGCCCGCAAGATTGGAACACGTTCTAATTCATCCATGGACTACGGGCTTGTGCTGTTCACCAGCGATCGCGGAATCACCCCGGCAGCGGCTGCAACTCTTGCCGATAACCACGGGTTTCAGACGTTCTATGTACCCGAACACACCCATATCCCGATCAAGCGCGAAGCGGCCCACCCGACCACCGGTGACGAGTCGCTGCCCGACGACCGCTACATGCGCACATTGGACCCATGGGTGAGCCTCGGTGCGGCCTGCGCGGTCACGTCGCGGGTGCGCCTGTCCACCGCGGTGGCACTACCGGTCGAACATGATCCGATCACTCTGGCCAAATCCATCGCGACCCTCGATCATCTCTCCGGCGGGCGAGTCAGCCTGGGCGTCGGATTCGGCTGGAACACCGACGAACTCGCCGACCACAACGTGCCGCCCGGGCGGCGCCGCACGATGCTGCGGGAATACATCGAAGCGATGCGGGCCCTGTGGACCGAAGAGGAAGCCTCCTACGACGGCGAGTTCGTCAACTTCGGGCCCAGCTGGGCCTGGCCCAAGCCGGTGCAATCGCACATCCCGGTCCTGGTCGGTGCGGCCGGAACCGAGAAGAACTTCAAGTGGATCGCGCGCAGCGCCGACGGCTGGATCACCACGCCGCGCGACTTCGACATCGACGGGCCGGTGAAGTTGCTGCAGGACACCTGGGCCGCCGCCGGACGCGACGGGGCGCCGCAGATCGTCGCGCTGGACTTCAAGCCGGTGCCGGAGAAGTTGGCGCACTGGGCCGAACTCGGGGTCACCGAGGTGCTGTTCGGATTGCCCGACAAGGCCGAAGATGAGGTCGCCGCCTACGTGGAGCGACTGGCCGGCAAGCTGGCCGCGGCGGTCTAACCGCTGAATCCGATCGGAGGCGCATCGTGACAGCCGACGACGAACCGGGGCGGTACTTTCCGTTCCGCTACGAGTCCCGCCTGGCCCCGATGTGGCTGGCGTATCGGCTCTGGCCTGGCACGCAGGGCGTCACCGTGACCGACGACGGCCGGCTCATCGCCCGCTACGGACCGTTTCGTGTCGAGGCGCCGCTGTCTCAGATTCAGAGTGCGCATATCACCGGCCCCTACCGGTGGTGGACCGCGGCGGGGGCGCGCCTGTCGCTGGCCGACGACGGACTCACGTTCGGCACCAACGCAACTCAAGGCGTGTGCATCCACTTCGAGCCGCGCATCCGCCGGGTGATCGGGCTCCGTGACCATTCGGCGCTCAACGTGACCGTCGAAGACTGCGCAGGTTTGGTCGCCGCGATCACCGGTTAAATTTCGCTAACCGAGCCAAGCCCGGTTGATGCCCTCGTCCGTCGACTTCACGATGATCCGTGTACCTAACGGGTCAGCATCTGTCATCAACGCCACCAGGTCGTCGTCCTCGGTGAGCGCCATGAACCGCGAGCCGTCGGCGTCGAGCCGGCCGATGATGACACCGGTCGTCGTCGGCCAGTCGTACCGCACGGAATACGTCTCAATGGTGCCCGCGCCGTTGGCATTTCGCGTGACCGCCACCTTCGGCAGTGCCGCGATGTCCTGCTGCAACGCCTTGCTATGGTCGGCCGCCCACACGCCTGGTTCCGTGGAGTACACCCCCACCGAATACTTGCTCATCACACCGCCGTTGGCGCCGACCAGCCCGAACGAGCCCGGCTTGTCGCGCATGGCGGCCACCGTCTCCGCGATGCCGTGCAGTGAATAGCTGTTGCCGGGGCCACCGAAATAGGGCAGGCCTCCGGTGAGCGTCAACCCGCGCGGGTCGTCGGCCGTGAGCCCGAAGTCATCGCACACCGTGAAGACCGGGAACGGGAAGCAACTGTAGAGGTCCAACGTCGTCACATCGTCGATGCCGATGCCTGCGACCCGGAGTGCCTCTGCCACGGCCTGTTTGGCGGAGTAGCTGATACTGACGTCGACGCGGTCCAGCAGGTCCTGCTCGGTCTGATCGGCATGCCCGCGCAAATAGACCCACTTGTCCTCGGCCACCCCGAGCCGGCGGGCCGCCGAGACGGACATCACCAGCGCGGCGGCCCCTTGATTGACGGTGTCGCGCGCAACCAGCAGTCGCGGGTACGGGTCGCAGATCATCCGGTTCTCGTCGGTGACGGTTTCGATCTCCTCCACCGAGCGTTCCACCGGCGAGGACGAGAATCGGTTCTTTGCAGCGACTTTGGAGAACGGGGCGAAGAGCTCGGCCATCGCATGCCGATAGTCGGCGACGGTGAGCCCGAGCCGCCCTCTCCGCGCGTTGTCGAGCAGCCCGTACTGCACGGGCGCTCCGGTTAGCCCGTGCTTCGCGGTGTACTCGCTCATGTACTGCTCGAAACCGTAACCACGGTCTTCGAGCTGGCCGCCGACGTGCTCGGTGAAGTCCGGCTTGTCATCACGCCCGGCGAAGTACTTGGCCGTCGACCCAGGCTCGGACCCGAGAATCAACGCGACCTCAATGTCCCCGGCGGCGATCGCCCCCGCGAACTCCGTCATCAGCTTCTGCGGACCGTTGCCGCCAATGGGCTCGAGCACTGCGCGCGCCGGATCGGCGCCGACTCGGTTGGCCACCGATCGCACATAGTTGTCGGAACAGCCCAAGGGCGGCTTCGCGAACGGGGTGCAGATCTCGAACTGACGCAGGCCGGCGAACACCTCGATGGCCTCCGCCACCGTGCTCACGTCCGCGCCGGTGTCAACGAGCGCGGCGCGAACGGCCTCGGTCGCCAAGTCGACTGAGGACAAGCCGCGGTAGTCGGCCTCGTCGATGCGCTCGGTGAACTGGCCCACTCCGACGACAACGGGAGTACGCGGATCGATGGCGCCGCTCCTCCTCATCGATTCGCTCTGCATCGTCGCTGGCGCGGATCGACCGCCATTACAGGCCTCCTGACAACTGTTAGTTCGTCAGGCTAACCGAAACCTGTAACGTGTTCCAATTTTGCCGCGAGAAGGATCCCCTACAGGCTTTCCAGGATTTGCCGCGCCAGCGCGGCTGTTTCCGACGGAGTCTTGCCGACCTTGACGCCGGCCGCCTCCAGCGCTTCCTTCTTGGCGGCGGCGGTGCCCGACGAGCCGGACACGATGGCGCCGGCGTGGCCCATCGTCTTGCCTTCTGGCGCAGTAAATCCGGCGACGTAGCCGACAACCGGCTTGGACACGTTGGCCTTGATGTAGTCGGCAGCACGCTCTTCGGCGTCACCGCCGATCTCGCCGATCATCACGATGACCTTGGTCTCGGGATCCTTCTCGAACGCTTCGATCGCGTCGATGTGCGTGGTGCCGATCACCGGATCACCGCCGATGCCGATCGACGTGGAGAACCCGAAATCGCGCAGCTCGAACATCATTTGGTAGGTGAGCGTGCCGGACTTGGACACCAGGCCGACGGGACCCGAGCCGGTGATGTTGGCCGGCGTGATGCCCACCAGCGCCTGCCCGGGAGTGATGATGCCCGGACAGTTCGGCCCGATGATGCGGGTCTTGCCGCCCTTGGACAGGTTGTAGGCCCAGGCATATGCACTGTCCTGCACCGGAATTCCCTCAGTGATGACCACCAGCAGCGGGATCTCGGCGTCGACGGCCTCGATGATGGCGTCCTTGGCGAACTTCGGCGGCACGAAAACGATCGACACGTCGGCGCCGGTCTTCTCCATCGCCTCCGAGACGCTGCCGAACACCGGCAACTTGACGATCTGTCCGCCCTTGTTCTCGTGCGTGACGGTGGTGCCGGCCTTGCGCGCATTGACGCCGCCGACGATCTGGGTGCCCGCCTTGAGCATGCGGGCGGTGTGCACGGTGGCCTCGCTACCGGTGATGCCCTGGACGATGACCTTGCTTTCGGAGGTCAGAAAGATTGACATGGGTCATTTTCCTTTTCTCAGGCGCTCGCGAGCTCGGCGGCTTTGTCGGCGGCCTCGTCCATCGTCGGTACCACCGTCACCAGTGGGTGGTTGGCTTCGGCCAGGATGCGACGGCCTTCGTCCACGTTGTTGCCGTCCAGCCGGACCACCAGTGGCTTGTTGGCGTCGTCGCCGAGGATCTTCAGCGCTTGGACGATCCCATTGGCCACCGCGTCGCATGCGGTGATGCCACCGAAAACGTTGACGAAAACGCTCTTGACCTGCTGGTCGCCCAGGATCACGTCGAGACCGGCGGCCATCACCTCGGCCGAGGCGCCGCCACCGATGTCCAGGAAGTTGGCCGGCTTGACCCCGCCGTGCTTCTCGCCGGCGTAGGCGACGACGTCCAGCGTCGACATCACCAGCCCGGCGCCGTTACCGATGATGCCGACCTCGCCGTCGAGCTTGACGTAGTTGAGGTCGTGCTCCTTGGCCTTCAACTCCAGCGGGTCGGTGGCGTCGCGGTCCTCGAACTCGGCGTGACCGGGCTGCCGGAAGTCGGCGTTGCCGTCGAGCGTGACCTTGCCGTCCAGCGCCAGGATCTGGTCGTCGGGCGTGCGCACCAGCGGGTTGACCTCGACCAGAGTGGCGTCTTCGGCGACGAAGACCTCCCACAACTTGGAGATGGTGACCGCGGCGGCGTCGAGCACCTCAGCCGGCAGGTGGCCCTGTTCGGCGATCGAGCGGGCGAAGATCACGTCGACACCTTTGACCGCGTCCACCGGAACCTTGGCCAGCCGCTCGGGCTTAGTCGCAGCGACCTCTTCGATCTCCATGCCACCCTCCACCGAGCACATGGCCAGGTAGGTGCGGTTGGCCCGGTCGAGCAGGAAGGAGATGTAGTACTCCTCTGCGATGTCGCTGGCCTCGGCGACCAGCAGCTTCTTAACGACGTGGCCCTTGATGTCCAGGCCGAGAATGTTCTTCGCGTGGTTGTAGGCGTCCTCCGCGGTCGCGGCATACTTGACCCCGCCGGCCTTGCCACGCCCACCGACCTTGACCTGCGCCTTGACCATCACCGGGTGCCCGATCTCTTCGGCGATGGCCTTGGCCCCGTCAGCGGTGTCTGTCACCCGGCCGGGCGTCGTCGGAACGTTGTGCTTGGCGAACAACTCCTTCGCCTGATACTCGAAAAGATCCATGGGCTCACTTCTGTGTGTCGGCCTATTTATAAGCGGGCCGGGGTTTTCCGATGCTCGCTTGCGGGAACTGTATCGACACGGCCTGAACGCTCCGTCGTCGGCATCGGTGGATGTGGCAGATCTCACCGGCATGCCCGCAGTGATTCAAATCACAATCCCGGGCGGATTTCTGGCTGAACTTGCGATGCCCCAGGGTCGGCGGTTAACGTCGCAGAGTCCAGATAACGGTATGGTTACGGCTCGAGGGACAATCAGGTTGACCCAGCAAATTCCGGCACCGTCTCCTGTCCAAGGAGAGTTCTCGGCGTCGCGTCATCGCAGGTCCATCCCCGGTCGCAACGAAGTCACCGACATCATTCCGTTCAATGAGTTCGGCAAGCTCGACGATCTGGATTTCAGCGCAAACTCCGCCTTCGAAAAAGAAGCGCAGGTCCTGGGCGCGCCCGAGCTCGACGATCTGGACGACACCGACAACCTCGTCGTCATGGACTTGGCCCGCCCCAGCGCGTCCGAGCGCCGCATCGACCCGCGTCGGCGCGACGCACACCGAGCCAGGACCGACACGGAGCTGATCGCCCGGCGAGGCCAGCACCGCAAACAACTGACCGGCCCCACTCGAGGTCGCGTGCTGATCGGTGCGATGGCCGCCGGCGCCGCCGCGGCGGCTGCGCACTCCGCCACCGAGGCACCGGACCACTCCAAAGCCCAGACCGTGCTGGCCGCCCAGGCCGCGAACACGAACGGCGGGCCGATCAGCACCTCCGGCGGCGGCATGCAGTTGGTCACCGTGCAGCCGGCCGCGAATGTCGCCGTGCACAACGCCGAGCTGGCCCACGGCGTCGCGTTCGCTCAGGAACGAGCCCAGCGCGAGGCCCGGCTGCAGCAGCCACTCTTCGTCATGCCGACCAAGGGCATCTTCACCTCGGGATTCGGTTACCGGTGGGGCGTCCTGCACGCCGGCATCGATCTCGCGAACTCGATTGGCACACCGATCCACGCGGTCTCCGACGGCGTCGTCATCGACGCGGGCCCGACCGCCGGGTACGGCATGTGGGTCAAGCTGCGTCACGCCGACGGCACGGTCACGCTGTACGGCCACGTCAACACCACGCTGGTCAGCGTGGGTCAGCGGGTGATGGCCGGCGACCAGATCGCCACTATGGGCAACCGCGGCAACTCCACTGGCCCGCATCTGCACTTCGAGGTGCTGCTGGGCGGTACGCAGCGGATCGACCCGGTGCCGTGGCTGGCCAAGCGCGGCCTATCCGTCGGCACCTTCGCCGGTTGACCGGTGACTGAGCCAACCAGTCCCACACCAGGCGATCGCCCTCCCCCCTCAACATCAAGCGGGCCCATGCGCGCCGCCGGCGGTCCGGAAACGCGGATCATTCGCCGAGCGCCCACCGGGCCGATGCCGCAGGCTGTCGACGATGTCCGCACCACGCACATTCCCCGGCCGCCGTCGCCCCCGCAATACGCCCCGCCGAGTCGTCAGCCGGGGATCACCGCCCCACCCGAAGGCGAACCCAGCCGAACCACGGCGGTGGCCGCCGCGGCCGTCAGCATCATCAGCGGCTGGGCCACATCGGTGGTGGCGACCGACCTGATCGCGGGCTGGTGGCGATCCGACCGCCTGTTCTGCGTCGCCGTGGCTTTCCTCGCGCTGGTGTTCGCCCTGTCCACCATCTCCGGGGTGATCCTGCTGCTGTTGCGCCAGCCCCTGAGCCGCTACCTGATCGTGGCCGGCGCGGTGGTCGCGATCTTGACCTACCTCGGCGTGTTCATCGCCGGCGCGCGGGTGGCCTGGATCGTGCACACCCTGCCGATTCTGCCGATCACCAGCGCCGCGCTGACGCTGCTGCCGCGCACGCGGGATTGGCTGCTGGAGGACTAGAGCTTCGCCACGGGAGCGTGGTTGTGCATCAGCTTCACCCGTCCCGAACTGCCGAAGTCGATCAGCGACATCGCTGATTCGCCGACGCCCGAGACCTCTTCGACCCGGCCCAGGCCGTACTTGTCGTGGGTGACCCGGTCACCGGGCGCCAGCACCAGCAGCGGCCGCTTGCCGGCGGCGCCACGAGTCGGCGACGGCCGGGGCGCCCCGAACCGTCCGGCCCCGCTCACCGGCGCGCTAAACGACGGGGTCGGGTCGGTGCGGCGCCAGTCGATGAGCTCCTGCGGAATCTCGCGCAGGAACCGCGATTCCGGGTTCAGCATCGGCTGCCCCCACGACGACCGGACCTTGGCCCGGCTGACATAGAGCCGTTGGCGTGCGCGGGTGATCCCGACGTAGGCCAGTCGACGTTCCTCGGAAAGCTCGCCGGCGTCGCCCAAAGCCCGCATGTGCGGGAACATTCCGTCTTCCCACCCGGTGACGAACACCACCGGGAATTCCAGCCCCTTGGCGGTGTGCAACGTCATCAGAGTCACCAAACCGGCTGTGTGCTCGGGTATTTCATCGGTGTCGGCGACCAGCGACACCCGTTCCAAGAATTGGGCAAGGACACCGGTGTCTGGCACGTCCTCGTCGTCGGGCACATCGTCCAGGGCAGCCGCATTGGCCAGATCGGTCGCGAATTCATGTGCGACGCTGACGAGTTCGTTGAGGTTGTCCAGGCGGGCCAGGTCTTGCGGATCGGAGGACGACTCGAGCTCCGCGCGGTATCCGGTGCGCTCCAGCACCGCCTCGACCAGCTCCCCGAGGTCACCTTCCGACGCGTCGAGCCGGCCGCGCAGCTCGTCGAGCATCTCGACGAAACCCGCGATCGCCTTGGCCGAACGGGTATTCAGCAGCGGCACTTTGCCTTCGGCAGCGGCCTCCAACGCGTCGGCAAAACTGGATCCGGTGTTCTCGGCGTACACCGCCACGCAAGCCTCGGCGCGATCACCGATGCCGCGCCGCGGGGTGTTGAGGATGCGTCGCAGGCTGACCGAGTCGCCGGGGTTGTCCAGCACGCGCAGGTAGGCGACGATGTCGCGGATTTCTCTGCGTTCGTAAAACCGCACTCCCCCAACGACTTTGTAAGGAATGCCGGCGCGAATGAACACCTCTTCCAACGACCGTGACGAGTTGTTGGTGCGGTAGAAAACGGCCACATCGTTATAGGTGATATCGCTGCTGGCGGCCAGCGCATCGATTTCCTCAGCGACGAACCTCGCCTCGTCGTGCTCGTTGTCGGCGACGTAGCCGACGATCAGCTCACCCTCGCCGGCATCGGTCCACAGTCGCTTGTCGCGGCGTCCGGCGTTGCGGGAGATCACCGAGTTGGCCGCGGTCAGGATGTTCTGCGTGGAGCGGTAATTCTGTTCGAGCAGGATCGTCTTGGCGTCGGGATAGTCGCGCTCGAAGTCCTCGATGTTGCGGATCGTGGCCCCGCGAAAGGCGTAGATCGACTGGTCGGCGTCACCGACCACGCACAGCTCACCGGGCGTGACGCCGTCTTCGGTGTCGCGGCCGACCAGCTCGCGGACCAGGACGTACTGCGCGTGGTTGGTGTCCTGGTACTCGTCGACCAGGATGTGCCGGAAACGTCGACGGTAATGCTGGGCGATCTGCGGGAAGGCCTGCAACACCGCGACGGTCTCCCCGATCAGGTCGTCGAAGTCGAGCGCGTTGGCCAGCCGCAACCGGTGCTGGTATTCGGAGAAGACCGCGGCCACGGTGCGCGCCAGCTCGTCGGATTGATCGTCGTCGGACAGGTTGGCCATCGCCTGCGGTGGATCGATCAGCTCGTTTTTCAGGTTGGAGATCGCGTTGGCCAGCAGTCGCGGCGAGTACCGCTTGACGTCAAGGCCGATGTCCTTGGCGATCATCTGCAGCAGACGACGCGAATCGTCGGCGTCGTAGATGGAGAAGTTGGAGTTGAGACCGGCGATCAGCGAGGCCTGGTTGCGCAGAATCCGCACGCAGGTGGAGTGAAACGTTGACACCCACATCGATCGCGCCCGCGGGCCGACCAGCGCGACCACCCGTTCCCGCATCTCGGCGGCGGCCTTGTTGGTGAAGGTGATCGCGAGCACCTGGCCGGGTCCGACGTCGCGCGCGGCCAGTAGGTAGGCGATACGCCGCGTCAGCACGGCCGTCTTGCCGGAGCCGGCGCCCGCCACGATAAGCAGCGGCGAACCCTCGTGCAGGACGGCCTGACGTTGTTGGGGGTTCAGACCGTCGAGCAATTGGTCGGCTTCGGACTCGGTCACGTGCTCCACACTCATATCCGCCCCAACTTACCGCCGTTCGGCGACACCTTTGCGCTGGAACGCCTTCAAGTGGCACACTCATTTCGTGCTCAATATGCAGCGTCGATTTTTCTACGGGTACCGGCCAGCGGTGCCCGTGGTATAGCTGCTTCCCAGAGCCCCGCGGTCCGCTTCCGGATCCGGGGCTCGTCTCTTGTGTGAGGCCCGAAACCGGATGACACCACCGCACCTCCCTCCACACAATGAGATTCCGGAGTCTGAAATGACAGTCGAAACAGAACAGCTCACCGACATCGATGACCTGCGCAAGGAAATCGATCGTCTCGATGCCGAGATCCTGGCCGCAGTCAAACGTCGCGCCGAGGTCTCCAGGACGATCGGCAAAGCCCGAATGGCCTCCGGCGGAACCCGGCTGGTGCACAGCCGCGAGATGAAGGTCATCGAGCGCTACAGCGAACTCGGGCCCGAGGGCAAGGACCTGGCCATGCTGCTGCTCAGGTTGGGCCGCGGCCGACTCGGTCACTGATCCGCCTGGTTCGCCGCCCGTTCACCTCGGCTTCAGCGCGCCCTGACTAGGGTCGAGGGATGACTGCGGTTGAACACATTCCCGACATCTCGTTGACCCCGGCATGGAGCGCGCTGCGCAAGCATCACGAGCAGATCGGTGGAACCCATCTGCGTAAGTTCTTCGACGAGGATCCGGACCGCGGCCGCGAGTTCAACGTCACCGTCGGCGACCTCTATATCGACTACAGCAAACACCGGATCAACCGGGAAACCCTGAAGCTTCTGACCGATCTGGCCCGGGCTGCCGAGCTCGAGCAACACCGCGACGCGATGTTCGACGGGACGCACATCAACGTCTCGGAAAACCG
>NZ_JBAPMI010000102.1:0-3741 GCF_049278535.1 Mycobacterium sp.
GCGAGGACCGGGACGCGCTGCACGGAAAGGTGATCATCGACATCACCAACCCGGTCAACGACGGATTCACGGGCTTCGTCACCCCTTCGGACAGTTCCGGCGCGCAGGAGATCGCGAAGGCCGCCCCCGCGGGGGCCCAGGTCGTCAAGGCCTTCAACAGAAGGTGCGCCGTGGCGACCTCGAGGATCTCGACGGGCTCAAGGAGGCGGCCGCGGACTCCGACGGCGTCATCCACGTCGCACACCGGCAGGACCTGCTTCCATCCGGCGGGATGGACGCCGTGGCCGCAGCGGAACTTCCTATCATGCACGCCTACGGCGACGCCTTGGCGGGGACCGGAAAGCCACTCGTCGCGGCCGGCAGCATCGGCGGCCCCGGGCAGGGCCTGGGCCGGCCAGCCACCGAGGAAGACCCGGCCCTTCCCAGCGGCGACGAGTACAAGGGCACCCTACGCGCGCGCAATGTCGTGGAAATCACCGTAGTCGGCCTCGCCGAGCGAGGAGTGCGGTCCTCGATCGTGCGGCTTCCGCTCATCGCGCACAGCACGACCGATACCGCCGGCTTCCTCCCGCAGCTGATCGCGCTCGCGAAGGACAAGGGCTTCGCCGGATACCCCGGAGACGGCACGAACGCGTGGAGCGCCGCGCACATCCGCGATGTCGCCTCCTTGTTCCGCTTGGCGCTGGAGAAGGGTCCGGCTGGCAGGTATTGGCACGCGGTCCAGGACGAGGGCATTCCGCTCCGTGAGGTCGCCGAGGCCATCGGCAGCCGTCTGGACCTGCCCGTCGTGAGCGTTCCCGTGGACGAACTGATGGTGCCGGGGTACTTCGGGGCCCTCGCGAGCTTAGTCACGAAGAACTACCCAGCCGCCAACGTCATCACGCGCCAGACCCTGGGCTGGGAACCCACTCAGCCCAACCTGCTCACCGATCTGGACAACGGCCACTACTTCCCAGTCGACTAGCAGCCTAGGCGCACCGACCAGAGTCACTTTTGTACAAAGAGGAGAAAGCATGACCACCTTCGCCCCGCACCGCGACACCCTGGAGTCCTTCGTCGACTGCATCAACGGCGCCGGGGATGACGGCGTCGACGTAGCCGCCCTCGCCCGGTTGCTCGCCGAAGACGTGGTGATCTACGGCCCGTTCGGCGACGACCCGGTCACCGGCCGCGAGGCCGTTGTGGAGACCATCCGGTCCGTCAACGGCCTGTCGTCCGACGACACCTATACCGAGGTGCTCAGCGGCGACACCCACCACGCCGCGCACTTCCGGCTGCAGGTCGGAGACGCCGCAGTCAACGGAATCTTCTTTGTCCTGCTCGACGCGGACGGCAAGATCGCCGAAGTGAGCATCTTCTACCGCACACTGCCGGCCGGCGTCGCGTTGCAGCGCAACATTGCGGGTGCTCTCGGTTGGCAGCCTTGGGAACTGCACACGAACGATGCAATCGACGAACACGTCGACTAGTTCCCGCCTCCGTCGGCCGGTATCACTTCCGTGGGGATGGCGTTGTCGATGAGGATCCCTGCGATGGCGGCTGCGGTGGCGAAGCTTTCGCTGTTGAGGACTCGGTTGCGGGCCGACGCGCCATCCAGGAGCAGCGCCAGTTGTTCGCCGAGCACTTCGGGGTCGGCGGCGCCGGCCTCGCGCGCGGTATCGGTGAGCCGTGCGGCAAAAGCCTTCTTGTAGTCGCGGGCGTGCACGCGTGCCGGGTGGCCCGGGTCGTGGATTTCGACGGCCGCCGCGATGAACGGGCACAGCGGCCCGTGGATGTCGAAGGCGGCGTGGAGCCGCTCGCGCGGTGTGAGGTCGGTGCGGTCGAACACCTCGGGCAGGATGTCGGGATCAAATCGGCGTAGGTGTTCGGCGATCAGCTCATCCTTGCCGGCGAAGTGCTGGTAAAACGTGCGCTTGGATACCTGGGCCACCGCGCAGAGCTGGTCCAGGCCGGTGCAGTTGATGCCTTGATCGCGGAACAGTTGTTGTGAAGCGCCGATGATGCGCTCTCGCGCGCCCCTGCCGCGGCGCAGGCCTCGCGGCCCCTTCTCTAACTCCGTCATACACGCAGCGTAGCCCAGTTGGGTAACGACCTGTGTACATAACTTGCGTTCCGCATCGCCGTCCGATACGTTAAGCACTCTGATCGGTGTACATAACATCATCACTTTCGAAAGAATGGGAGTAATCGTGGGAAAGCTCGATGGCAAGGTCGCGGTGATCACCGGCGCGACAAGTGGTATGGCACTGGCCGGTGCCAAGTTGTTCGTTGACGAAGGAGCTCACGTCTTCATCTCGGGCCGACGGAAGGATGCGCTGGATGACGCCGTTGCGCTGATCGGCCGGCACGTGACCGGCGTGCAGGGTGATTCGGCCAACCTCGACGATCTGGACCGTTTGTTCGACACGGTCAAGCGGGAAAAGGGCTCGATCGATGTGCTGTGGGCGAGTGCCGGAACGGGCGAGCAGAGCCGGCTCGGCGAGATCACCGAGGAACACTTCGATGCCACCTTCGGGCTGAATGCGCGAGGCACGTTGTTCACGGTTCAAAAGGCGCTCCCGCTGTTCAACGACGGCGGCTCGATCTTCATGACCGGGTCGAACGCCTCGCTCAAGGGCTACCCCGAGTGGAGTGTCTACGCGGCGAGCAAGGCCGTTCAGCAGGCATACGCCCGTGTGTGGGTGTCGGAGTTGAAGGACAGAAAGATCCGGGTGAACGTGCTGACCCCCGGTCAGGTTGCCACTCCTAAACAAGAGGAGTTGTTCGACGAGGAAACGAAGGCGCAGTTCGAATCCCTGATCCCGCGGGGAAAGATGGGCCTCCCTGAGGAGATCGCATCGGCCGCGTTGTTCCTCGCCTCCGACGACTCGAGCTATGTCAATGGCATGGAGTTGGTTGTCGACGGCGGCACCTCAGCGATCTGAGTGACAGACACCGGGACGCGCAAATCCGTTGTGGTCTTCCGTTTTTCGGGTCATCGACTAGCCACGAGCAACAACGGACATAAGGGAGTATCCATGACCACGTTCGCCCCGCACCGTGACGCAGTGGAATTCTTCGTCGACTGCATGCACGGCGGCGCAGCCAAAGACGCTCTTTCCGGAATCCTCGCCGAGGACGTGGTGCTGTACGGCCCGCTCGGCGATGAGCCAATCACCGGACGCGAGGCAGTCCTGGACGCCATGCGGACGGTCGGCACGGTGGCCGCTGACCTCACCTACAAGGAAGTCCTCAGCGGCGAGACGCACCACGCCGCGTACTTCCGGCTACAGATCGAAGACACCGTGGTCGACGGGATGGACTACATCCTGCTCGACGCGGACGGCAAGATCGCCGAGGTGACCATATGGTGGCGCCCGCTGCCGTCCGGCGTCCAGATGCAGGGGCACCTTGCTGGTCTCCTCGGCATGCAGCCCTGGGAACTCCGCACCGACACGGAGTAACGGTGAAGCCCGATCCCCAGGTGGGCAAGTAGTTACCGCACCGGACGGGCCCCTGTCGCCGACACCTCCGGATCGGTCATTTCAGGCCGAACCCGGCCAAACCCCAACGTCACCCACTCAGGCCACCGGCCCCGGGGACCAACGAGACAAAGCAGAAGATCGAGACCGCGGAAGAGCACACATGAACAGCATCAGCATCATCGGCACCGGGCACATGGCCCGCGCCATCGGCGCGCTGGCGGTAGCGGGCGGCAACACCGTCGAGATCATCGGCCGCGATCAGTCCAAGGCCGCCGAC
>NZ_JBAPMI010000103.1:0-2264 GCF_049278535.1 Mycobacterium sp.
CGGCCAGCCGGGTGGCCAGCGTGCGGGCCAGCGGCTGCACGACCCGGCGCATGGAACGCAGCTGATCGCCTGAGGCGCGCAGGAATTCGACATTCTCGGATAGCTGAGGGATGCCGTACATCTGCACGTGGTCACGGCCGAGTTGCTCAGCCGTGCGCCGCTTGGTCTCGGCGTCGACCATTTTTCGCAGCTGTGTGATCCGTTGCGCAGCAAGTGCTTTAGCGATTTGCTCCTGAGTCGGTGTCGGTTCGTCGCCGTACGGAGCGAGCAGGCCGGCCAGCAGCTTGCCCTCCAGCTCGTCCAGCGCCATCGATTTGAGGGCCTGATACGACGAGTAGGACGGGCCGCGGCTGGAGTTGTATTTGCCATAGGCGTCCACGATTTGGGCGATCATCGCGACCAGCCGCTCATCCATGTCGGCGAGTTCGGGGTTGTCCGTCAGCAGATCCAGCAGCATCTGGCGCATCGCCTCGACGTCGTCGGGCGGAAGCTGGACATCGGGATCGACGGCGTCCTCTTCGCTGACCGCCGCGCGTGTGCCGAGTGCGGGCGGCCACCACAGGTCGAACATCGCGTCGTAGGTTTCGCGGTGCTCGGGCCGGCGCAGCACGGCGCACGCCAGACCTTCGCGCAGGATCTCGCGGTCGCCGAGACCGAGAACTCCCATCACCCGGCCGGCGTCCACCGTCTCCGACGGCCCGACCGAGATACCTTGTCCGCGAAGGGCTTCAACGAACCCGACCAGGTGGCCCGGCAGGCCATGAGGGGCCAGCGGCTGGCTTGGGCGAACGCGGCGGACGGCCATCTGATCCGACCTAGTTCAGCCTGAGCTCGCCGATGGCGCGCTGTTGATCGGACTGATGCTTGAGCACGACACCCATTGTCGCGGCGATCGTCGCGTCGTCGATGGTGTCCAAACCGAGCGCCAGCACCGTACGCCCCCAGTCGATGGTCTCGGCCACCGACGGCAGCTTCTTGAGTTGCATCCCACGCAGCACTCCGATGATGCGCACCAATTCCTCGGCGATGTGGCCGGGCAGTTCGGGCACGCGGGACAACAGGATTCGGCGTTCGAGGTCGGCGTTGGGGAAGTCGATGTGCAGGAATAGGCAGCGACGTTTGAGCGCCTCGGACAGTTCGCGGGTGGCGTTGGAAGTCAGCACGACGAACGGCGGCCGTTCGGCGGTGATGGTGCCCAACTCTGGGACCGTCACCGCGAAGTCGGACAGCACCTCCAGCAGCAGACCCTCGATTTCGATGTCGGCCTTGTCGGTTTCGTCGACCAGCAGCACCGTGGGTTCGGTGCGCCGGATCGCCGTCAGCAGCGGCCGGGATAGCAGGAACTCTTCGGTGAAGACATCGGTCTTGGTCTGGTCCCAGTCATCGGACCCGGCCTGGATGCGCAGAATCTGCTTGGCGTGGTTCCACTCGTAGAGCGCACGGGCTTCGTCGACACCTTCGTAGCACTGCAGGCGGACCAGACCGGATCCGGTGGCCTGCGCGACGGCGCGAGCCAGTTCGGTCTTACCGACACCGGCCGGGCCCTCCACCAGCAGTGGCTTGCCGAGCCGGTCGGCGAGGAAAACCGCAGTAGCGGTGGCGGTGTCGGGCAGGTAGCCGGTTTCCGCCAGGCGACGACCGACATCGTCGATATCGGCGAACAGCGGGGCAGGCCGCGCGGGCACACTCACTTTTGCGTTCTCCTAAGCATGTCAGGCCGGGCGAGTCTGACCGTCTCCCCAGACGATCCATTTGGTTGAGGTCAATTCCGGCAGACCCATCGGGCCACGGGCATGCAATTTCTGGGTCGAGATCCCGATCTCGGCTCCGAACCCGAACTGCTCGCCGTCGGTGAACGAGGTTGCCGCATTCACCATCACCGCGGCCGCGTCGACACCTTCGGTGAACCGTTGGGCGGCAGCCATATTGGAGGTCACGATGGCCTCGGTGTGCCCGGTTCCATATTCGTTGATATGAGCGATTGCCGCATCGACGCCGTTGACGAGCGCGACCGAGATCTCCATCGCCAGGTATTCGCGGCGCAAATGGTCGTCGTCGGGGTCGATGTGCACCGTCACACCGGCCTCTTGCAGCGCATTGATCAGCCGCGGCATCGCCTGGTCGGCGATCGACGCATCGATGAGCAGCGTCTCGGCGGCATTGCACACGCTCGGACGACGAGTCTTGGAATTCAACAGAATTCGCTCGGCCATGTCGAGGTCGGCGGCGTCGTTGACGTAGACGTGGCAGTTGCCGACACCGGT
>NZ_JBAPMI010000104.1:0-12733 GCF_049278535.1 Mycobacterium sp.
GAGTATGTCCCCGCACGATCCACCGCCATGTCCTCAAGGGAGTCGTATACATTGCGATTCAGAAGATAGTCGATACGTCCGATTTGATTTTCCATCTGAGTGCGAAGAAACTGCTCGTTCACAGGCCAGACAACCGCCTGCTCTCGGAGCCTCTCGAGGCCTCCGGCAAGCATTTTCCACGTCGGGTCGCCGGTGTCGAAATAAATTCCTCCGCTGCCTCGGGCCTCACCGATATACCCGCCCTCGTGGCCATCAAATCTGCCCAACACCACTCTGTCGGGGTTGTCACCAACGTAGTGCGTCACCATGTCGGACAAGTGCTGATTGAGGGTTGCGGTGGGTTCACCGTGCCCGAAAGCGGCAAAGAGATCCTGCGCCGCTGACTCGGACCAGGGATGGTAACTAATGGGATTGTCCAAGCCCATCGGTACGTGTGGCGGACCCGTCATGCCGGCATAGGCGTCGATGTCCGCGAGTTTGCTTAGGCCTGCACCCTCGGGGCCGAACAACATTCCTGGCAACGCAATGGCACCGTCGGCGGTTCGACCACCCGCGTAGTAAGCCGGGTTGTCAATGAAGCTTTTTACCTCGTGGGTGAGGTCGTTGATCGGTGCGACCGGTCCTTGGAGCAGGTATTCCTCCGCTTTTCCAGCGAGACCTTTCGCCATCCCGCCCCACGAATCACCCAGTGCACGCAGTCCGTTTTGCCCCGTCAGGTCGTGAACGCTCTGCTCGAAGCCAAACCAATGGTCAGCGAATCCGTCACCGAATCCTGGTGGCGGTGGGCGTGGCGGCGCCGGCGGGACGTAGTTGGGCATCCCGTTATCCAGCCACTGCTGAGTGCGGGCGACGGCGGCGTTCAGCTGTGCCTCGATCTGATCCGGCGGCACGCCGTCGCTGAGCATGCTTTGACGGGCCAGCGCCTTGAAGCTCTCCACGTCCTCGGGTTTCAACCGAGGCGGTGGCGCGGCGGGGACGCCGGGCTGGTGAAGCCGGCTCAACAGATCCGGCAGGCTGCCTGGTTGAGGCGGTCCGTGGTCGACTGGCTCGCCGCGGCCAAGCATCATGTCTTCCAGGGAAGGCGGCTTACCTCCCCCGGCGCCGGCCGGGACCGGCGGACCTTTCGCAGGGTCACCGCCGGGCGGCGCGCTCGCCGGGCCAGCGGGCAACAGCATGTCCTGCCAGGATTTCGGCTGACCCCCGCCTGGCGCGGGCGCGTTGGCGGCGGTCAGCGTGACATCGCCAACGGAGCCGCGCACGGCGGTGGCCAGTTCATGGTCGGCGTTGTGTGCATGCGCTTTGCAAGTATCGAGCTGTCCCTGCAGCAGCTGTTGCTCAGCGGCAAGGGCGATTCGCTCGGGCCCAATCATGGTGTTGCCCACATCGATTCGCCAGTCTGGGGTGATAGTCCAGCCGTAACCCTCTGCGGCGCGCTCGATTCCATCGAGTTCGGCCTTGACCGCACGCACGTCGGCTTCGGCGCGCGATATCGCCGCGGCTACCTGAATGGTCTGCTGACCGTCGGCCTCGATGTCGTGGCGCGTCCTGCCCAGATCTGCGCGAAAAGCATCGCCGGCTTCCCCCTGCCAGTCGCTGAGATTGTTGTGCACCTGCTGCAGACTGTCACCCAGTCGCTGCAGGGTCGTCGCCCGATTGCTCGCAGTCTGGAACACACCGTGGATCGCATCGGCGTCCCAGCGCTTGACGTCAGCCGGAGTCAGCGCCGCCACGCGTTAGCCCTCAATCCCCTAGCGACCGGACCGCCTGGGCCGACTCGTCTTCGTTGCTGACATAGCGGGTCATGGCGTCAGCCACGTGCGACCCCAGCTTGCCCACTTGCAACTTGTGGTGACCGTGGCGGGCTTCCCAGCGCGCCGTCAACTCGCCCAGTGCCTGCTTCGAGGTCCCGATCCAGCCGGGCGCCGCTTCAGCCAACCCGTCCTCGTGATTCGCGAAGCTCAAAGCGGCCTCGCCGACCGAGTCCAGCATGTCGTTACTGCCGTTGTGCAGCGCGACGGGGTCGACGTTCAACTTATCGGCCACGACGATCCCTCCTGTTCAGTGCTCCTGCGCGGTGAAGCATAGCCCGAACCGAATGACGGCGCCCTTCACCTTTTGCGGGCAGCCGCCAGCCAGACAGCGCCGCCGAGTAGTAAGGCTGAAACCACCTTCTTCGTGGTTTACATGACGAATAATCCGTGCATCGCATCCCAGCGAAGGGACGGGCATGACCACGGCGATGCACGATAAGACGAAGTTTTCATGCCCGCCACATTGGGTGCGGCACGCAGGAATGACGACGATCGCACTGGCCGGCGCGCTGTCGGTCGTCATCGCCGCGCCGCACGCCGCTGCAGACGGTGCAGCCGCCGACTTAACGGGCTCGTCGAGCTCATACCAGCCGGCGCTCGACCAGCTTCTCGAGGCCATGCAGCAGGCGGCGAACTACGACGCAGCACTGCCATTTGCGACACCGGACAGCGACGCCATGCTGATGACAGGGCTGCAGAACACGAACTATGAATTGCTATCGGCCGGGCTGTCCAGAGTCACCGAGCTTTTCAACGGGGTCTTCTTCCAGTCACCGGAGGCAGTCGCCGGCGATGCCGCCGATTCCCGCCAGTACTTTCAATTCTTCACACCCGACATCTACTACCACGCAACCGCCGGCCTGGCCCCTGGCGCGACCTACGAGCTCACAGGCACGGTTGGCAAAGGCACCGAAGGTCTCGCCATCGCCACCGAAGCAATAACGGGCTCAACCGCTGTGAGCAAGGAGAGCCTGGAACTCGACCACGGCCTCGTCGTCAATCCCAACGGCACGTTCACCGTCGACATCGGCCCCACCGAGCCGACCGGCGCAGTCAACTTCATCAACGACACCGATGCCACCACCAATGGCGATGCATCGCTGCTCATTCGAGACGTGCTGGGTGACTGGGCCCAGGGCCCTAGCAGCATCAGCATTCACTGCGTATCCGACTGCCCGGCGTTTTTCTCTATCCCGAGCACCGGAATCTTTCCCGGCGCAGACAGCTCTGTTACCGAAATCGGCTCGCTTGCAGAAACTTCCACCACCCAAGCCGCATCGGGCAGCTCGCTGCTTACGACGTTGTTCACCGCTTTCAGCAACATCGTCGGGCCATTCAATCAGGAGAACATGGGCCTGGCCGAGGTTGCCGGCATCGAGCTATCCCCCAATACGATGAGCGCGCTAACCCCCGAAACAAGCTTATTCACCACGGGTTTGCCCAGTGCAGACGTCTCCGCGGGTAACTTCGACTTGAATCCTGACCAAGCCCTGATCGTGCAAGTACCCGATGTGCCGTCTGGCTACAGCGGGATCGAGCTGATGAATGTCTTCGGCGCGGCGCTTCCGTTCACCTTGGCGCAGACCACCCTGAACAACACCACGGCCTTTGCCGATCCCAACGGCTACACCTACTACGTGGTCAGCGCGACCAATCCAGGTGTTGCGAATTGGCTTGACAGCAATGGTGTTAGCAGCGGCGAGATCTTCGCTCGATTCGAGAATCTTCCCGACGGCACAGACCCGACGGGCTTGCCGGTGTCGACTGAGGTGGTGCCGGTGGCCGATGTGGCCAGCTATCTGCCTGCCGACACACCCAGCGTCAGCCCCGCGGAATACGCGGCGGACATGTCACAGCGGGTCATGTCGTACGACTACGCGTTGGACGTGTCCCGTGCAGATGCCCACCCCGGCTGGGTATTACAGGAACTGATACTGCACGGTCTGCAAGGCGCGATCGGCACCGATAACTTTGCCGCCGTCTTCGGCAGCGACCCGAGCACTCCGCTCGAGCTGAGATTCACCCCCGCACTAGCACCGGACTGGGCCGCTGTCGACCACGACATCATCACCAATCCGGTCGGCAGCCTTGAGGCGATCTTCCACGCCCTGCCGTTGGCAGCCAGCGATATCAACTTGCCCGCTGAATTGGCGATGGGCCAGACCGTGCTGTCGTTGCTGCTGCCCAGTCAGCTCGGATCCCTGCTCAACGACACGGTGTTCGATCCGAACACCGGAATCATCGCCGGACTGCTCAATGCCCGCGACGACCTGGCCACCGCGGTCTTGACAGCCAACAACGACTTCCCCACGGAGTTGGGCACTGTGGCGACAGCGGAGTGGGCCAACATGCCCGAATTGATCCACTCGACCGGAAGCGCACTGCTGGCCGACCTCGCCGCGCTGATCAACCCCGCAGATCTCTTCTCCGCGTAGGGGTTTGAGCAAGCCACCTCAGGGCGCCGCTTGTCCGTCCGGCGTCGGATGAGCTACCCATCACGCGACTTCCATGTCGACGACAAGTTCGTCGAGGATTGCTTGATTCAGACGGAAGGCGCGTTTCACTTCGTCCAACATGAGTGGCAATGCGGCTGTCGAGATCCGGTGTGCGGGTCGTCGCGGTGTGGCCTCAGGATTGAACATCGTTTCTTTTTCGTTAGGCAGGTTTAGCTTGTCCGTTATACGGCAAATTACATACGTGGGATTTGCCTGGCGACATTTCGACCAGTGCGAAGCCGGAAAGGACACCCACTAATGAATACCGTTCTCTACGTCAACCCCGCTGGCGTTGTCTACGAGACCAGCGCCTACAGCAATGCCGATATCGCGGGACTCGTTCACAACTACGGATTGGAAAGTTTGAGCAGCGCCAATCGGCAGTTCGACTTCTGGTTCACTCCGTCGACGCGGCGCTGCCGCCGCAATGTCAATCGCAGCGCAACCGAATTGCTGCTGGCCACGACGGGGTTCACCGCCAAAACAGTCCCGCTGCTCCGTGGCGCCGTGGTGATCGCGACACATGACTCGGCCGGTGAACTCGACGGGCTCAGCTGGCAGCAGCTGGAGCTGCTGATTCGGCACAGTCATACCGTGACCAGCCGCAATGACCGGGTACTGAGTCGTCGGATCAAGCGGGACGCGCGTCGTCTGCAGCGTGAACCTGCCACCGCGAATGTCGTGACCGGGCGTTACGTGCCTCAGCGCATCGTTACCGGGCCCTGACCGACTGCAACGCCGTACCGTGAGCGCGTGCATGCGCCTGGGTGCGACCATCAACCCCCGGATTTCGTCAGCCGACGTCAGCTACTGCGACTGGCGGCAAGCGTCGGTGTGGCGTCGATGGTCAGCGCCTGCGGGAGTGATGCCCGGACGACCAGTGCCCGCCTCACCGCTTCTTCTGCGGCACCGCTGATTTGCCGAGACGCGTGGGGCGCGCGACCGGCCCGACCCGGCGGCAAGCATCACACCATCACCCGGATGACTCTGCACCACGAAGCGGTGGTCCTCGGCAACAACCGAAATGCTCCGGAGCACTTGCGACAAGACCAGCGCTACCACCAAGACCAGCACGGATGGATCGACATCGCCTATCACGTCGGCGTCGACCGCAATGGCAACCTCTACGAACTGCGTAGCACCGAAATTGCCGGTGACACCGCGACTGACTACGACACAACGGGCCACTTCCTGGTCCTGTGCGAAGGAGACTTCGATCAGGAGGCTGTGTCTGAGGCGCAACTCCACGGCACCGCTCTGGCATTCGCCTGGGCCGCCCAGAACTTCCGCATCGCGAGCAGTACCTTGGCGGGCCACCGCGATTTTGCGGCGACTTCATGCCCCGGCGCGAATCTCTACGCCCACCTGTCCTCCGGTGACCTGAAGCGCCGCATCGACAGTCTGCTGGCCGGCGGTGGGGTGAATCTGCAGCGCTTCTGCGGACCCGACGCCACTGCACGAGTCGCGGCGATCGAGGCCGGCAACTAGCCGGTCATGCGTGGCGGAGCCAGCACGTTCGCCGCGATCAGCTCAATGGGCTTCGAATAACTAGCCTGGCCGATAATGTCTTGTTGTCGTCATAGAGCGACTGATGGAGGCGGCATGAGTTATCGGACAATCGTCGTCGGGACCGACGGCTCGGAGTCGTCGTTAAAGGCGGTCGACCGCGCAGCCGCGATCGCGGCGCAAGACTCGGCGAAGCTGGTCATCGCGAGCGCGCATCTCGACACGTCGGAAAAAGGCGGCTGGTCAAGACCCCCCTCCCCGGATCGGGTGAATGACGCCAAGGCCGAGGACAGCCTCGGGGGCGCGGGCTACCGGATGCACGGGAGCGCCTCTGTCTACGCGATCCTTCAGGATGCCCGCGAACGAGCGAAGGGCGCCGGGGCGCACGACATCGAAGAGCGCTCGATTGTCGGCGCGCCCGTCACTGCGCTGCTACATCTGGCCGACGAGGTCAAGGCCGACTTGCTCGTCGTCGGCAACTTGGGTTTGGGCACGGTCGCCGGTCGTCTCTTGGGCTCCGTGCCCGACACTGTTGCCCGCAGAGCCAAAGTTGACATCCTCATCGTCCACACCGTCGGATAGCTTCGGGCGGTAACGCTCTCCCCGTGTCCCTGCACTTGATCGACGCCCGATGAGCGAGCTGACTCCCGACGACGTACGCCGTTGGGACGCTGGCGCTGTGCTCAAGGTTTTTCAGGTGGCCAACGCTCGTGGCGGCACACTACAGAGGTTCGGCGACGACCTGGGTCAGGTCGGCCAGAGCCTCTCCGACTGGGACGGCGAGGCCGGGACCGCGTTCCACACCAGCATCGGCAGGGCGCGCATCGACATCGAGACCGACGGACGCGAGTCACGACAAGTGGCGTCGGCTGTCTGCAATGCCTGGGAGGACGTGCAGATCACCAAGGGAATGATGAGCGATGTCGACGAGACCGCCCAGGGGCTGGGGTTCAGGATCACCCGAGACTGGAAGGTTGATATCGGCAACGCCGGCCTGCCGATGGGAACGACCGAAGCCCAGTTAGAGCAGCAGATCCTGCAGGGCCAGCTCGACACGGTGAAAACCAAGGCGCACACCACCGATCACGAACTCGCCACCGCGATGCGAGCCGCAGTTGGCGACGCCAAGCTCGACTACAACGGACGCGAGACCCCGCAGGAGCCACCCCCCGGAGGCGGCAAAACGACGCCGGCCCACCAGTTGCCGTTGCCCACGAAGGGTGGTCATCAACCGTTTCCCACTGAGGCGACGAAGGACAACGGCTCCCCCGATATCAGCCATCACCTGTCGGACAACCTCATGCCGTCACCACTGCTGGCCGGTTTGACCGCGGATGAGTGGCACGAGCGGCTGGCGCACTTCCAGCCGGGCGATCCCCTGCCGGACCCACGGACGCCAACCGGCGACCGAGCCATCGACTCGCTGGCATTCGCTGCGGGACAACAGAATACGACCTACGCGTGGGGGGCCAACAAGTCGAAGGGCGGCCCGTCGCAGGGTCAGGGAGACTCTGGCCAGGGCGCCAACCAGAACCACGACTGGGACCGCTACGGCTACGACTGCGGCGGCCTGGTTCGCTACTCCGTCCAGCAGGGCGCCGGATTCGATGTCGGTCAGGGCACCGACGCGATCGACACCAACCCGAACTTCGCGCATGCCAAGGACTTATCCCTTGTACCGAGCAGCGCCGTGATCGGCAAGGCGCAGCCCGGCGATGTCCTGGTCTTCCGGCCCAACGCGAACGCCGGCACCGAGCACACCGGCATCTACATCGGCAACGGCTACATGATGAATGCGCCCGACTCCGGCAACCCGGTGCGAGTCGATCCGGTCGCCGGTCACGGGGTCACCGATATTCTGAGAATGCCATGAAACTCACTGTCGCCCTCGTCCCGGTAGTCGTGCTGCTGGCGTGCGGCTCTCCCAGCGACCCAGCGAAGGCGGAACCTGCCGTGCACCAGCAGATCATCGACCGCTACACCCACGACATCTGGCCGGCGATGACCGCCTACAACGCCGACCATGCTCAGGCCGGGCCGGCCGCAAAGCAGTTCTCTGCCGTCGTCGAACCGAACTTGGGTGGCGATCAATTCAACGCCTTGCGCAGTGCCGCACAGGGATTGGGCAGGCAAGGCGAATACGACGCCGCAGACCACACGAGCCATTCCAACGACGGCCTCACCCTCGGGACGGTCAACGTGCAGTCAGTCAAGGACGGCGCGGCCGCGCTGAACGTCTGCTACACCTACAACCACTCGTGGTATGTCAACGCCGACAACATCAACCACGCACCGGGAGCCTCAGAAGCGACTGTTCATCTGGTCGACGTCTCCAACACCTGGTATCTGCAGGGCATCACAGGCGATCACACCGTGCCGAGCTGCGGGGCCTCCAACAGCTGAGCTCGCGGCGGAGCAAAGGTAATCTCACGGAATTCGGCCGAAGGGGCTTGCGATGACAACCAGTGAAGGCAGGCTCGAGAATTTTCTCGGCAAGGCGGTCGGTGACTTGGCCGCCGCTGCGAGCGCCGTGCTGATGTCGATTGGTGACGAGCTGGGCTTGTACTCGGAGCTGGGAGTACAGCCGCTGTCAGTCGAGCAATTGGCCCAGAACACGGGAACCAGCGAGCGCTACATTCGCGAGTGGCTCGCAAATCAGGCGGCGAGTGGCTACGTCGAATTTGATGAGGCCAACGACAAGTACTACCTGAACAACGAGCAGAAAGCGTGCCTCGCCGATCCCGCCGGCCCCGTGGACCTGCCCGGGGCCTACCAGATCATCCGAGACCTGTTCGCGGTTCGCGATCGTGCGGTGGAGAACTTTCGCACCGGCGACGGCATGGAGTGGGGCGAACATCATCCGTGCCTCTTCGAAGGCACCGAACGTTTCTTTAGAGCGGGCTACCACGCCAACTTGCTATCCTCATGGCTTCCCGCGCTCGACGGCGTCGTCGACAAGCTCACCGCGGGCGGCAGAGCCGCTGATGTTGGCTGTGGCCATGGTGCAAGCACAATCCTTATGGCGCAAGCTTTTCCGAACTCACGGTTTGTCGGAATCGATTACCACGGCCCATCGATCGACACAGCCCGCGAGCGCGCGTCGCAATTGGGCGCCGAGAACGTGACCTTCGAGGTGGCCGACGCCACTTCGTATGAGAGCAACGATTTCGATCTCATCGCCTTCTTCGACTGCCTACACGACATGGCGGACCCTTCCGGCGCCGCCCGTCACGCGAGAAATGCGCTCAAAGGTGACGGTCACTGTCTGCTGGTCGAGCCTTTCGCCAATGACAACATCAGCGACAACTTCAACCCGGTTGGGCGATTGTTCTATGCCGCATCATCGCTGATTTGTGTGCCGGTCTCGCTCGCGCGACAGGGACCCGCATTAGGGGCGCAGGCCGGCGAACGGCGGTTGAGAAGCGTAATGGTCGACGAGGGTGGCTTCAGTCAGTTTCATCGAGCGACGCAGACGCCGTTCAATTTGATCTTCGAAGCGCGACCGTAGGGTCACGGCAGATCAGGAAAGCTGCGGCAACTGGCACGTAACCGTGCGTGGGAGCTACCAGTTGCTCGGCGAGTAGTCCTTCAGGAAGCAGCCGTGCAAATCTTCGCCAAACTCTCCCCGGACGATCGGGTCATACACGCGGGCGGCGCCGTCGACAAGGTCGAGCGGGGCGTGGAAGCCCTCGTCGGCGAGCCGCAGCTTGGTCGGGTGTGGACGCTCGTCGGTGATCCAGCCCGTATCGACGGCGGTCATGAGGATGCCGTCCTTCTCGAGCATCTCGGCTGAGCTGGTGCGGGTCAACATGTTCAGCGCGGCCTTGGCCATGTTGGTATGCGGATGCCCCGGTCCCTTGTATGCCCGGCTGAACTGCCCCTCCATCGCCGACACATTCACGACATACGTGCGCCGGGCAGGTGAAGCGGCCATCGCCGGGCGCAGCCGGCTCACCAGAATGAACGGCGCGGTCTGGTTGCAGAGCTGAACCTCGAGCAATTCCATCGGGTCGATCTCATGCACACGTTGAGTCCAACTGTTGATTGACGCCGTGTCGGGCAGCAGACCGCCCGCGTCGATAGCGGTGCCGGCGGCGATCCGATCCGGGGACGCGCTGCGAGCTGTGAGGGCCAATTCGGTTACGGCATGCGGAGTTTGGTGCTCGGCGAGGCTGCCGGCAAGCGCCGCGGGATGGGCCTCGCTGACACGGTCGAAAGTGACCACGTCGACAAGCTCCGGCGCCGGGGTGCGCTCCGCCTCGACGAGCGCCGCATAGGAACCGGGAGCTCGCCGTACCGTCTGGGCGGCGTTGTTGATCAGGATGTCCAGGGGGCCCTGCGCGGCGACGGTGTCCGCGAGAGCGACGACCTGAGCGGGGTCGCGCAGGTCGATCCCGACGATGCGTAGCCGGTGCAGCCAGTCGGCGCTGTCGGGCATAGCGGCGAAGCGGCGCACGGCGTCGTTCGGAAATCGGGTGGTGATTGTCGTGTGGGCGCCATCGCGGAGCAGTCGCAGTGCGATATACATGCCGATCTTGGCGCGGCCACCTGTGAGCAGTGCGGTCCGACCGGTGAGGTCGGTGCGGGCGTCGCGTTTGGCGCGGTTGAGCGCGGCGCACTCCGGACACAGTTGGTGGTAGAACGCGTCGACCACCGTGTATCGGTTCTTGCACATGTAGCACGCACGCGACCGAAGCAACGTTCCCGCCGACGCTCCGACCGTGGTGGACACGAGGGGTAGGCCAGCAGTTTCGTCGTCGATGCGACCGGGCGCACCGGTGGCGGTGGCCGCGGTGACGGCGTGATCTGCGGCCGCCACCGCGTCGCGCTTGGCGTGGCGGCGGGCTTTCTTCACCGACTTGAATATGGCCGCGGTGGCCCGTCGCACGGCAACGGCATCGGGATGCTCGGGCGGCAAAGACTCGATGTCGGCCAGCACCAATAGGCACGTGCGGAGCTTGTCTGGGTCGATCGCGTTCACCGTGGAAGCGTACGGGGCTTATTCACGTCCGGCGCGTAGCGATGCCACTGCTGCACTTCCTGGCGGTTCCCTCGAGGCACCGCGCTCGGGGAAGATCTTTGACTACGTTGCAAGTTCATAGCGTTGAGGACACCCGACGACAGGAACGAGGCACCAGCCATGACCGCAGTTTTGCCTGATAGTGCATTGGAATTGCGTTCGTTGGTGACCTCACAGGGCACGCTGCAGCTTTCGCTGGAGGACGTCCCGGTTCCCACGCTCGCTTCCAACGAGGTGTTGGTGCGCGTGGAGGCCTCGCCGATCAATCCGTCAGACTTGGGCCTGCTCACCGCCGGCGCGGACATGACTACTGCGACGGTAGCTGGCACACGCGAGCGCCCCATCGTCACAGCGTCGTTGGCAGCGGGAGCGCTGGGAGGCCTGGGCGCGCGAGTCGACAAACCGCTTGCCGTGGGTAATGAGGGTGCGGGCCTGGTCGTGGCCGCGGGGCCGTCGTCAGCGGCGCAGGCTCTCCTCGGGAAAACGGTGGGGATCGCGGGCGGCGCGATGTACGCGCAGTACCGAGCAGTTGATGCTTTGGCATGTCTGGTCTTGCCCGAGGGGGCGACGGCCAAGGACGGGGCCTCGTCCTTCGTCAATCCTTTGACGGCGCTCGGGATGCTGGAAACCATGCGGCTCGAGGGTCATTCCGGCCTGGTGCATACAGCTGCGGCGTCGAACCTTGGCCAGATGCTCGTCAAGCTCTGCCTTAAGGATGGGGTGCCGCTGGTCAACGTTGTCCGCAAGCCCGACCAGGAAGAGCTACTGAGGTCGCTCGGTGCGGTCCATGTCCTCAACTCCCAATCACCGTCATTTGCAACAGATCTCACCGATGCGCTCAAGGCAACGTCCGCGACGCTTGCGTTCGACGCCACAGGCGGGGGCACGCTGGTAAGCCAAATTCTCAGCGCCATGGAGGAAGCCGTCAGCTCTGCAGCGACGGAGTACTCGCGGTACGGATCGACCGTCCACAAGCAGGTGTACATCTACGGCGGACTCGACACCGGGCCGACGACGCTCACCAGAAACTTCGGCATGGCATGGGGAATTGGCGGTTGGCTGCTCACCTACTTCCTTCAAAACGCGGGCGGCGAGACCATCGGACGGCTGCGGGCCCGCGTGGCCGCGGAACTCACCACGACGTTCGCAAGTACCTATACCCGAGAGGTTTCACTGGCCGGCATGCTCAGGCCCGACGCGTTCACCGCTTACGTCAAGCGAGCCACTGGCGAGAAATTCCTGGTTACTCCGCAGGCACTCCCGTAGCCACGCTTTGCGGTCCGGTATCGAACAGAATTGCTTAACCCCGTGTTCAACAGCGCTGCTCTTCGCTGGTAATCGCCCTATTGTTGACAGTTGTGCAATAGGGGTAGTCGGGACCCCTGGATCGGCGGTGTTCGGATGACTGCAGGCGTGGTCTGCCGGTCGTGCGGCGCTGGGCTGCGGGAGAACGCGAAGTTTTGTGATGAGTGCGGCGCCCGGGCAGCGCATTCTGGTGATGCGGCAGAGTACAAGCAGGTGACGGCGTTGTTCGCCGATGTGGTGCGCTCGATGGACATCGCGGCGGCTGTGGATGTGGAGCGGTTACGCGAGATCATGACCGAGCTGGTGGAACGCTCGGCCGCGGTGGTGCAGCGCTATGGTGGCGGCAGCGTGGAGTACACCGGCGACGGGCTGATGGCGCTGTTCGGCGCCCCAATTGCGTTGGAAGATCATGCTTTTCGCGCGTGTCTGGCCGCGTTGGCCATCCAGGAGGAGGCCAGCCGGTTGGCGGGCGAGGTGCAGCGCCGCGATGGGGTGGATCTGCGGTTACGGGTAGGCCTGAATTCGGGTCAGGTGATCGCCGGTGAGATGGGTTCGGGGTCGCTGGGATACGCCGCGACCGGCCAGCCGGTCGGGTT
>NZ_JBAPMI010000105.1:0-9234 GCF_049278535.1 Mycobacterium sp.
TCCATCCCTGGTCGTCGGGTAGAGACCTCTACTTCAATTTGTCCCTGTGGTCGTCGTACAACGTGATGCTGATGCACACCGTGCTGCCCTAAGGCTTTTGGACGTCGGCCCGAGTTTCGACGACGGCGGTGACGCGGGTGCCCTGTCCGGGCGCGGAGTCGATCACCAGTTTGCCGCCGATGGCGGAGACGCGGTCGGTCATATTGGTCAGCCCGGTGCCGATGGTTGTTGGCTCGAACCCGCGGCCGGTGTCGCTGATCGTGAGGGTGAGCGTCTGTGCGTCGACACGGGCGGTGATGGTGACAGCGGTGTCGGGGCCGCCGTGCTTGGCGGCATTCTGCAGCGCTTCGCTGCAACAGAAATACAGGGCGGTCTCGACGGAAGCGGGGTAGCGCCCGAGGTGCTGCAGGTCGAGCTGGATCGGGATAGCGGAGTGCGCGGCGACCGCCGACAAGGCTTGGGGCAGACCGCCGCTGACCAGAGACGGCGGATAGATGCCGTGCGCAAGTCTGCGGATCTCGGCGATCGCGGTGTCAAGCAGCCCGGTCGCCTCGGTGAGCAGCGGCTGATATTTCCCCTCGTCTGCGTTGCGGGCGAGCTGGATCAGCACCGCCAGCGCGACGAGGTGTTGCTGGGCACCGTCGTGCAGGTCGCGCTCGATGCGACGCCGTTCCTCGTCAGCGGCCGTGACCAGCCGGCTTCGTGACGCCTCGGCTTCGGCGGCGCGCTCGGCGAGCATCTGCTCCGACACCGCCAGCGCACCAGCGTTGTTCCATGCGATCACCAAAAGGTGAAAGGCATGCATCGGCAACGCCACCACGATGAATGCGTGCTCGATCCAGCGAGGCGGTTGCGCGGCCAAGTGCGCGAAATGCTGAAAACGAGCTACCGAAGCCAGCGCCAGTACGCAACCGGCAGTGATCACCGCGAAGACCAGCCCGCGCTGCCAGCGGATGTAGGGCTGGGCGAAAACGACAGGTACCACGGCAGCCAGCACCATCACCGGTAGCAGGTTCGGTGCCACGAACGTGATGAGGAAAACGGCGGCCCAGTTACTGATACAGGTCAGCGTGATCGACTGTTGATACTTCCCGCGAAGCGCCAACGGCAGCGCTGCCGCCAACACCAGGCATTGCCCGGTGCAGATCGCGGCGATGGCCAGGAACCAGTTGGATCGCAGCACCCACAGGTATTCCCACATCGGCAGCAACACGCCGGCACCGCCATACATGGCCAGGTAACCGCCGAGGAACAGCTGAAAGCGTTCCACCGTGAAGCGGTTGACGAGGTCGTGACCCAGTAACGACGACGATCGGACCGCCGCCTCCAAGAGCACCTGCGGTACCCGCCAGTAGGGCACCGATTCGGCCTCGGTCGTGGGGCTCAGTGGCTCTGTTGCCATAACCGTGTCAGCAGCTCGGGACTCAGATCTTCTTTGTGTAGGTAGGCCGCCGCACCGCAAATGGCGGCTTCCGCGGGGAGATCTTCGAGGTCGTAGGTGGACGTCAACAGCACGATCAACTCTGGATGTGCGGCGCGGATTCGCCGGGTGGCTTCGATGCCACCCATTCCGGGCATGTGGATATCCATCAACACGATCCCAGCACTGCCGTCGGGGATGAGTTCGATTGCGGATTCACCGGTTTCGCAATTGCCGGCCATGGCGAAATTCTCCGTGGCGGCCACGGCGGCTGCTGCAGCGCGCCGGAAACTGGGCTGGTCGTCGACGACCCATACCCGTACCCGCTCGTCCGCCACCTCCGGATAATCCTGCGCGGGTTCGGCGCACACGAGGGTGTACACACCACAGTTCTCATCGTGTGCACATCACTTCTGCTCCGTCGGGCTGTTGTCGCCGAGGAACATCAGCACTGCTTTGACCCGCCGGTCGACGGAGTCGTCGACGGTCAAGCCGAGCTTGGCGAAGATCGAATTGATGTGCTTTTCCACTGCCCGCTGAGTCAGCACAAGCCGTTGCGCCACCGTGCGGTTGCTGAGGCCGGTGGCCAGTTCGGCGAGCACCTCGCGTTCTCTCGGTGTCAGCCGGCTGAGCGTCGCGGCCGAGCTCGGCTGGGCGAGCAGCGCCTCGACCACCAGCGGATCGAGCACCGTCCCACCCGCGGCGACTTGGTGCACCGCCTCGCTGAGCTGATCGAAATGCGAAACGCGTTCCTTCAACAGATAGCCGCGGGCCGCGGTACCGCCGTCCAACAAACCCGTCACCCATTGCGGATCCGCGTACTGCGACAAGACGATCACCCCGATATCCGGATGCGCGGTCCGCATCCACCGGGCCAACCGAATGCCCTCATCAGTCGACGTCGGCGGCATTCTCACATCGGTGAACAGCAGCTTCGGACGATGCTTTTCGATGAGTTCGACCGCGGAGTCATAATCCTCGGCAATTCCAACGACATTCACATCCGGATCGGTGGACAGCGCCCGGTGGACGCTGTCTCGCACCAAGAGGCTGTCCTCGGCGATGACGACCGAAATTGGACCACTCATCAAAATGCCGTCCTTTCTCGATCGTGATGATAGTCAACCGATATCGCCGCTTGGACCCGTTGATCTTGATTGTCGATACTATCCGCGCTTTTACGCCGGGCCGCTACAGTACTGGGCTACTTAATTTCGCGCCGTAACCGCTTATCGGTGCAAACACCGGGGGGTACACACCACCACAGGTGTGGTGCGCGCATTCTGTCCGCCGACTTGTCTCCGGATAACACTCAATGTTTATCCGAGCGTGTTCGCCAAACGCGGCACGCAAATAGGCAAGGAGGCGAAATGTCGCAATCAACAACGACATCCGCGGCACCCCGCGAAGTCGTTCACACCGCTGCGCCGACCTCGGCGACCAAGGGGACGTCACCGGCGTCCGTTCTGCTCACTGAGCAAGAAGTGCTGTTTGCCACTCGAGCGGCCGTATTGCCACCAAAGGCATCGGCCCCCCGCCGGTGGATCGATGCGATTCGCGTTGCCGCCGGCTCGCTGCACCTGCCGCCACCGCGTCAGCATCCTGCGAGAGACCTTGGTTACCTGGAGCGGGCGCGGATGGCGCGCGAAATGGACCGGTTGTGAATACATATGACTGGTCAGGCTCGCCCCGACTCGTGGCACTGTTGCACGAGCTCGGGGCGAGTCTGCGCCGCGATTGCGAGCGCAGCGAGCTCAGCGCGCCGGTCGCGCCATCACCGAATCCGGAGCCGCCCAATCGGTGGAGACCTTGCGATGCCTGATTCGCCAGATGTCACCGTCGGGCACGAATGTGTCGCGGTAACGGCCGATGTGGTCGAGGCCGATATGGGTCACAACAGTGAAATAGCACGACACCTGCGCATGGTCTCGGGTGACCTCGTTGAAGATCAGGTTGGCGACGTTGTGCCGGACGATCGGCTTGACGTCAGCGCTGACGGCGACGTTTCCCGTGACACCGCCGAGGAAGGCCACAATCTCGGATCGGCCGCGCAGCGGTTCGAGGCCGCGGATCTCCAGAACGCCGTCGGCGCAGAAGGTGTCGGCGAGTTCGTCGAGCCGCCCGGCGTCACCCGACCAGTTGTAGCGGGCGAGGGTGTCGCGGACCCGCTCGCGGGCGACCAGCTCCCAGATCTCCACCGTGATCGACTCCCCGCTAATCGTCAGGACTATTGCATCGTCTGCTGGTGACCCCAGAACCATAACCGGACGCTCAGTGTTTGTTTGCTGGTCACCGGAGAGCGGGCCGTGTCTGCGAACCTTGACTCGACGACCGGGGCTCGACGCTTTCTGAGAGGCCAGTGATGACAGAACACTTGCGCGCTTACAACAGCCTGTGGCAGGTCCGTAGCGACTCCTGGTGCCGATTGGAGGAGGCCGCCGACCGGCTGACGCGCCCCGATACCGCGGGGAAGTTGAAAGAAAAGTGCATCGCGTCGTGTCAGGAATTGCTGACCCAGCTGAGCTCATTAGAGCCGTATTGGGCCTACCCCGGCACACCGCAATTCGCTCGTGTACAAAGGCTTTTCGCGGCGGGTAGCTACGACAAGTTCTGCCAGCTGGTCGCGCGGATCAACCGGGCGCTGACCCAGGAGTCGTACCGCACCGGTGATGTGGAGAATGCCGGCGCCGACGAGCTCGACATGTTCCCGTCCGATCCGCGCCAGCTCGAGGGCCAGACCGAAGCCGAGCGCGACCGCCCGTATTTCGAGGTGCTCGTCGTCGAGAAGATGACCGAAGCTCAGGAGCGCGCGCTGCGCAACGAGGTCCGTAAGTGGCGGCGCCCGGACGACGAATTCGTCTACGAACTCGTGGTGGTGGCCAGCGGCGACGAGGCGCTGATCGCGGCACGGCTCAACGTGAACTTGCAGGCGGTGGTGATTCGGCGGCGCTTCTCGCACGAATCGACTCGGGACCTGTCGTCGCTGTCGGAGTTCGTCGACACCGGGGTGTCACACGACTTGGCCGACCACTACTCGCCCGAGGAGCGCGCCCAGATTCTGGCCACCTCGCTGGGGAAGCTGCGGCCCGAACTCGACCTCTACCTGATGACCGAGATCGAGGTCGAGGACATCGCCGGGCGGCTCGGTCAGTACTTCCGACGGGTGTTCCACGCCCGGGAAGGCATGCTCGAGCTGCACCTGTCGATTCTGCACGGCGTCGCGGCGCGTTACCGGACCCCGTTCTTCAGCGCACTCAAGCAGTACAGCCACCGGCCGACAGGTGTCTTTCACGCCCTGCCGATTTCGCAGGGCAAGTCGATCGTCAACTCGCACTGGATCAAAGACATGGTCGGCTTCTACGGTCTGGAAGTCTTCATGGCCGAGACGTCGGCAACCTGCGGTGGCCTTGACTCGTTGCTGGAGCCCACCGGTCCGCTACGTGAATCCCAGCAGCTCGCGTCGAAGGCCTATGGCTCACGGCACACCTACTTCGTCACCAACGGCACTTCGACAGCCAACAAGATCATCACCCAAGCGGTGGTGGCCCCCGGCGACATCGTGCTGCTGGACCGTAACTGCCACCAGTCGCACCACTACGGCATGATGATGGCCGGCGCGAATGTCGTTTACCTCGAGGCCTATCCGCTGAACGACTACTCGATGTACGGCGCCGTGCCACTGCGCGAGATCAAGTCAAAGTTGTTGGCGCTCAAACGGGCCGGCAAGCTGGACCGGGTAAAGATGATGTCGCTGACCAACTGCACCTTCGACGGAATCGTCTACGACGTCGAGCGGGTGATGGAAGAGTGCCTGGCGATCAAGCCCGACCTGGTGTTCCTGTGGGACGAGGCGTGGTTCGCCTTCGCCCGCTTCCACCCGGTCTACCGCACCCGCACCGCGATGGCCTCGGCTGCGGCGGTGCGCGAGCGGCTGCACAGCCCGGAATACAAGGCTAAGTTCGAGAAGCACCTGGCCGAGCAGACCGCCGAAAAGCCCAGCGACGACGACCTTTTGAACCGTCGACTGATGCCCGACCCGGCCCGGGCGCGGGTACGCGTCTACGCCGCCCAGTCGACGCACAAGACGCTGACCTCGTTGCGGCAGGGATCGATGATCCACGTCTACGATCAGGACTTCGACCAGAAGGTCGCGGTGCCATTCCACGAGGCCTACATGGCGCACACTTCGACCTCGCCCAACTATCAGATCCTTGCGTCGCTGGACCTGGGCCGTCGTCAGGTGGCCCTGGAGGGCGCCGAACTGGTGCAGCGTCAAATCGAGAACGCCATGCAGCTGCGCGATGCGATCGACAACCACCCGCTGCTGAGCAAGTACATGAATTGCCTTGGCACGTCGCATCTCATCCCGGACCGGTTCCGTCCGACGGCGATCGACCAGCCGCTGCGCTCCGGTCTGCGCAACATGATGGCGGCCTGGCACGACGACGAGTTCGTGCTCGACCCGTCGCGAATCACGTTGTCCATCGGGCGAACCGGCTATGACGGCGACACGTTCAAACGCGAACAGCTGATGGACCGCTACGGCATTCAGATCAACAAGACCTCACGCAACAGCGTGCTGTTCATGACGAACATCGGCACCACCCGCAGCTCGGTCGCTTTTCTCGTCGAGGTGTTGGTCAGCATCGCCGCCGAACTCGACCAGGCGATCTCGGAGATGAGCCTGGGTGAGCGCGAACACTTCGAGCAGGCGGTGTACCGGCTCACCGAACGTCCGGTGCCGTTGTGCAACTTCAGCGGATTCCACCCGGCGTTCCGCGATCACAGCGGCGCCGAGCCGACACCCGAAGGTGACGTCCGACGCGCGTTCTACCTGTCCTACGACGACACCAACTGCGAATATCTGATGGGCGAGCAGATCGACGAAAAGCTCGATGCCGGAATCGATGTGGTGTCGGCGACGTATGTGACGCCCTACCCGCCGGGCTTCCCGGTCCTGGTGCCCGGTCAGGTGTTCAGCCGCGAGATCCTGCAGTTCATGCGTGACCTGGACACCAAGGAGATCCACGGCTACGAACCGAACTTCGGCTATCGGGTGTACACCGAGAAGGCGATCGAGATGGTCGGCGCCGCAGCCGGTTTGCCGTCCAACGGTCAACACCCGGAACCGTCGGCGCCCAAGACGGCCAAGAAGAAGACGGCGGTGACCGCCGACTAACCGAACGGCTCGCCGTCGAACCGTTCCCTGGTGGCGAATTCGCCGACGCTGGCGCGCCGCAGCTTGGTCAGCTGCTTGACCGGCTTGCCCAACGGCACCAGCGCGGCAAGCGCGTATGTCTCTGGGACGCCGAGCAACTCGCGGACCTTGGGCTCTTCGGCTACCGCCATCGTCGAGATGGTGCCGCCGAAGCCCTCGTTGCGTGCGGCCAGCAGAATGTTCCACACCAGCGGGTAGACCGACCCGCCGCTGATCACGCCGACCCGGTCCAGGTGTTGATCCATCGCGGCGACCACCTCTAGGTTGACGCACACCGCAAGCACCACAGCGGCGTTGACGAACGGAGAGGTGAATTGCGCCGGAACATCCGTCGCCGCAATCTCTTCGGCTGTCGGGCCCGGCTCATGCAACGGATTCCAGGGACTTTCGCCGTTAACCATCTGAGCCGTATACCGCCGGGCGCCGGTCATCGAGAGCTCGGCAAGCGCCTCGCGGGTCGCATGGTCGCGGATCACGATCACCCGCGCGCCCTGGCGGTTGCCGCCGCTGGGCGCAAATCGCGCATTGTCGAGAATCCGTTCCAGAACGTCATCGGGCAGCGGATCGTCGGTGAATGCGCGGGCGGCGAAGGTGGTGCGCATGACGTCGTAGATGTCCACCAACCCATAGTGCATCTACAGTCCATGTCGTGAGCACTCGCGTAGACGCCCGACGGCGTGACGTCGCATTCAGCGTGCTGGGCGGCCCGACGACCGTCGTCGACTTCGGTGGCCGGCGCATCCTGATGGACCCGACGTTCGACGAGCCCGGCCCCCACGGCTATCTGAAGAAGACGGTCGGTCCGGCGATACCCGCCGCCGCCCTGGGACCCATCGACATCGTTTTGGTCAGCCACGACGAGCATCCGGACAACTTCGACACCGAGGGGCGGCAGGTGGCGCTTGCCGCGCCGCTTGTCCTCACCCATCCCGGCTGCGCGGCCCGGCTCGGCCGGCCCGCCGTCGGGCTGAAACCGTTCGAGTCATTCGAGCTTGCTGCTAGTGATGACGCCAAAGCTGTTACCGTGCAAGCGGTTCCGGCGGTACACGGCCCGGCCGACGGGCAGCGTGATGCTGGCGGCCATGTCAACTGTGAGGTCACCGGCTTCGTGCTCTCCGGTCCGGGCCTGCCGACCGTGTATCTCAGCGGCGACAACGCCTCGGTCGGTGCCGTCAAGGACATCGCCGATTCGGTGGGCCCCATCGACGTCGCGATCATCTTCGCCGGTGCGGCCAGGGTGCCGGCCAAGGAGCGTGGACGTCCGCTGACGATGACGGGTCAGCGGGCCGCGGCGGCCGCCGAAGTGCTGGGCGCCAGGCTCGTCATTCCCGCCCACGTCGACGGGTGGGCGCACTTCAGTGAGGGAGTGGGCGAATTCGGTGGCGCCTTCGACGAGGCCGGGATCCTCGACACCCTTGCGGTGGCTCCGTACGGCGAGTGGATCGTCCCGCCCTGGCTACAGCCTGCTGGTCGTGGACGAACCTAGTCACACCGGCATCAGAAGTCCCTACGAGCTGGCATGTAGTGACTTTTGGTTTTGACGACGCATGCGATATCACCGACCGGTGTGATAGCGCATGTAGTCACGTTTCAGAAAATGGGTGTGCTCCCGAGGCCGGTGCGCATGTGACCCGTGTGACTTGAGAAACCCAAGTCACTGGGCGCGCACTGCCGAGATCGTCCAGGCCGGCAAAATCGGTGCCCGGGTGAGGAAGTGGTCGCCCTGTCCGATGCTGCGCAGCAGGGCCTGGGTCCGCATGATGCAGCAGCCCATCCGCGCCATCGCGAAGATCTCGTACCACTCCAGGGCGACCAACTCGCGGCTGATCATCTCCTCGAACCGGTGGATCACCTGCTCACGGCTGTCGAAGCCGGGCAATTCGGGATCGGCGTCAATGCCGTTGACTTCCAACATTTGTCGACGGGTGGCCAACCACCACGCGAAATCCGTTTCGGCGGGACACAAGCAGGCCTGCTCCCAGTCCAGGACGCCGACGATCTGCCCGTCGTCGCCGAAGATGGCGTTGGACAGCCGAGCGTCGTTCCAGCACACCGCGACGTCGCCGGTGTGCTCGGGCTGGTGGCGGCGCAGCCAGGTGAACGCCTCGGTCATCACGTCCGGAATCTGGTTGTCGGTGCCCCAGGCCGCGTACTCCTGCCACCAGGTCAGTTCCGCGGAAACGCCTGTGCCGGTTGGCCGGTGGAGCCACGTCGCCTTGTCGACCGGAACCCGCTGCAGGGCCGCGAGCGTCTCCAGGAACGAATCGTGGGCGCGACGCTGCACCTGCGGTCCCGCGTCGTGCAGCCATCCGCGGGTCGCATAGGTGGTGTCCGACGGGGTGTGCCCGACGATGCGTGGCATCACCAGAAATCTTGAGCCGATCCACGTCTCGTCGGGTTCGTAGACGATCGGTGACGGCGTCGCGATCCCGTGCTGATGCAGCAGCTCCTGGGTCCGCGTCTGCGCGTCCAGGTCGTACTCGGGGTAGATGCCCCCGCCGCCGGGTGGAATGCGCAGCACGTATTCGCTGGAGTGCCCGGCCACGTCGGCGGCGAACACCAGGCTTTCACTCGACCAGCCGGCCGCGCGATTCGC
>NZ_JBAPMI010000106.1:0-2756 GCF_049278535.1 Mycobacterium sp.
GCAGCCGGAGCAGTGGTGTATGTCCGACCAGCTGTGTGACGTCTTCGGCAATGCTCATTTACATTCGCTCCAACGATGATGGATCAAAGTTCGTCGGCCTCCCACTGTATGTCGAACTCTATGGCCATCTCGGTGGGGATGGCTAGCGCAACGGGGGTAAAGCGTTGTGCCGCCCCATCCAATGCCACACCGGTCAGCACGCGTCCGCGCAGAGTGTCGGGATTTTTCACGGTCAATGTGGCTGCCGAAGTCCCCGGTGCCCGGCGCAGATAGAAATCGGTCAGCGGTTCGACCTTGTCGATGGAGAAACCGTCGGCGTCGACGAGATGGTGCCCGTCGGAGACGGCGAGCGTCAGTGGGGCCGTCACCCTAAAGGGGCCGATCAGCTCGCCATCGGCAACGGCGTCGACATCGAGAAGTGCTGGCGTAGCAGCGTGGTTGGGTGCTGCTCCGACCGCTATGCGCGCCCCGCTGAGCAGGTAGTTGTACAGATGCACCACCTTGTCGGCGTTGCGGTAATGGCCCGCGCCGGTCAGCCAGAAGCTGACCCGCTCGATCTTCGGTGTACCGGACTCCGACGTGGTGATCAGCCGGTAGTAGCGATAACCGCGTCCACCACGGCCGTGACTGCTGGTCGATAGCGTGCTGCCTTCGCCGAGCGTGCGCTGGTAGCGGCCGGCTTCGATGTCGGTAGTCAGCAACGATCCCGAAACATCATGCCAGACAATGCCATTGGAAGATTTCTGCAGTCTCAGCTCGGCGGCGGCCCCTGACGCGGTCCACACCGTATATCCGCCCAGCTGGGGTTCGCCGTCGAATTCGAATGTCGTGATCGGTCCGCCCGGGCGATGCACAGCGACCGGAACGTTGAGCGGCCGGGTGTCCAGGGCCATTCCGTTGATCAGGTACCAGATTGCGGCCTGAGTCGCGGCGATCGCTGCATGCTCGCTGATGTTGGCCGGTCCGATCGAATATCCCGCCGCGCGCACCCGTCGGCTCAGTTCGGCGGCGGGTAGCAGCGGGAAGGAGTTCCGCAGGACCCAATTGACCTCGGCTTCCTTGCCGGACGCCCGCAGGTGAGGCAACTCCGCCCAGGTCCCCGGCTGGTATCGCGACGGGTGCTGTGGCGCGATGCCGGTGAAATCCAGCGAGTAGGCCGGCACGTTGGGATTGAGCCGGATCAGGTCCGTGCGGGCACAGCTGCCATCGGTGAAAACGATTTTGTCCACCGTGTGCGAATAAGTCCCGCCGCGGTAGCGGGTCATCTTGGTTAGCTCTGTCACCGGCTGGACCGTTTGGCGGCTCTCGGTGGCCACCCGTCCCGCCGTGCGGCGGAGTGAGAACAAGATAGTCATCGTTACTTCGTCTTCCTGAAAGACTTTGGAGCGGTGCGCAATTCGATTCCGTCGATCAGACGGGAGTGATCGCCCCGATGCGGGGAAGCGCGCGGATTTCTACAGCGTCAGAGAGCGTCAGGAATCAACGACAACAACAGCAACAACAGTTGACCGCAAGGCAGCGCGAGGGGACGAAGCGCGGCTCTAGGACGTGTTGCATAACGCCACTATAGGGCATGATTTGACCCAGGCTGTTCGACCGCAGGTCCAACGTTGTCGCCGCGAAAAAAATCAGGCTGAGTTTTAAGCTTGGCGAGAATCGGCGCGGCGCC
Organism: Mycobacterium sp.; assembly: GCF_049278535.1. Lineage (GTDB taxonomy): Bacteria > Actinomycetota > Actinomycetes > Mycobacteriales > Mycobacteriaceae > Mycobacterium. The sequence continues at coordinate 1,670 of NZ_JBAPMI010000106.1, forward strand.
TGCGATCCGACCTGCTGTGCGGCACCATCCAGATCAGCACCCGACGACGGAAGGATCATGATGACGTCGGCTCAGAACGAGTCACAGGCACTTGGCGATCTTGCGGCCAGGCAGCTAGCCAACGCGACCAAGACTGTTCCTCAGCTTTCCACCATCACGCCGCGCTGGCTGCTGCACCTGCTCAGCTGGGTGCCGGTGGAGGCCGGCATCTACCGCGTCAACCGGGTGGTCAACCCGGAGCGGGTCGCGGTCAAATCCGAAGACGTCGCCGGTGCCGAAGAGCCGCTGCCCGAGACGTATGTCGAATACGAGACCAGCCCGCGGGAGTACACGCTGCGGACCATCTCTACGTTGCTCGACATTCACACCCGGGTCTCCGATCTGTATTCCAGCCCACACGACCAGATCTCCCAGCAGTTGCGGCTGACCATCGAGACGATCAAGGAACGCCAGGAGCTCGAGCTGGTCAACAATCCCGAGTACGGTCTGCTCGCTCAGGCGAGTCCTGAGCAGAGCATCAAGACGCTGAACGGTCCGCCCACGCCCGACGACCTCGATGCGTTGATCACCAAGGTCTGGAAAACGCCCAGCTTCTTCCTGACTCACCCGCTCGGCGTCGCCGCGTTCGGCCGGGAGGCCACCCGCCGCGGCGTGCCCCCGGTGGTCGTCAGCCTGTTCGGCGCACAGTTCATCACCTGGCGCGGTATCCCGATCATTCCGTCGGACAAGGTGCCGGTGGAGAAGAGCAAGACGAAGTTCATTTTGGTGCGCACCGGTGAGGAGCGTCAGGGCGTGGTGGGGCTGTTCCAGCCCGGCCTGGTCGGCGAGCAAGCGCCGGGATTATCGGTGCGGTTCACCGGCATCAACGAGTCGGCGATCGCGCGCTACCTGGTCACGCTCTACACGTCATTGGCTGTGCTCACCGACGACGCCCTCGCCGTGCTCGATGGCGTTGCCGTGGACCGATTCCATGAGTACAAGTGAGTACCGCGCGGTAGACGCCGAGAGCGACTTGCCGATCAGCGCTACCGAGCTTGCCGCCCTGGCCAGCCAGCTTTACGCGGCCAGCATCAGACCCGGTTTGGAC
>NZ_JBAPMI010000107.1:0-5993 GCF_049278535.1 Mycobacterium sp.
GCAGCCGGAGCAGTGGTGTATGTCCGACCAGCTGTGTGACGTCTTCGGCAATGCTCATTTACATTCGCTCCAACGATGATGGATCAAAGTTCGTCGGCCTCCCACTGTATGTCGAACTCTATGGCCACCTCCGCGGGGATGGCTAGCGCAACGGGGGTAAACCATTGTGGTGCCCCGTCCAATCACATTTCTTCTGCCTGATCCGAATCCTCCCGCTCAGCGATCCAAACCCGTAAATTCCCGTCGTGGTCTGTGTGTGCAGGCGGGCAGCGGCATCGATGTCGCGCGCCTGCACACTTGCATACCTGCAGAAAGCAGGGTGAGCTCAAGCCTTCCCCGTAGCCAGAGGAGTGCGATGACGTGCACCATGAGTCGCCAGAACGAGCAAACTCGATGAAGGCCGCCGTCGTCGCAGGAATCTCGGCAATTCGCCACGAGTCGCACCTGATAAACGCCGAGAATCCGAGCCGGTGGACCATCCGTCCGAACGGTTGGCATGAACCAATTGAGCAAACTCGTCTAACAACAGAGTCACGGTTTTCGTCACACGAGTATGGCTCTCGGCGGAGCGGATAGGCCGTTGCCGCAGAGAACTCCAGGGCCGACGGTTGCCGGGATTGATTGGTCCAAACCCGCCACCGGCATCGGCGATTTCGTCGTCATGGCGGGCGAAACATTCGCCGCTGCATTTCGCCGACCTTTCGCGATGCGCGAACTGATCGATCAGATCTGGTTCGTTGCGCGAGTGTCGATCGTGCCGACGCTGGTGCTGTCGATTCCGTACACGATTCTCATCGTCTTCACGTTGAACATCGTGCTGATCGAGGTCGGCGCCGGCGACCTGTCCGGCGCAGGTGCTGCATTGGCGTCGGTCACCCAGGTGGGGCCGGTGGTCACGGCGATCGTGGTTTCGGGGGCGGGCTCCACGGCGATGTGCGCCGACCTCGGCGCCCGAACGATTCGCGAGGAGATCGACGCGATGAAGGTCATTGGCGTCAACCCCATCCAGGCGCTGGTGGTGCCGCGAGTCATCGCCGCGACTTTCGTTGCCCTGCTGCTGTATTCGGCAGTCGCAGTGGTCGGCCTTACCGGCAGCTACTTTTTCGTGGTGTATGTCCAGCACGTCACGCCGGGCGCGTTCATCTTTGGGATGACCCTCCTGACCGGCCTGCCGCAGGTGATCGTATCGCTGGTCAAGGCAATGCTTTTCGGGCTTTCCGCCGGTCTGATCGCCTGCTACAAGGGCTTGTCCGTCGGTGGCGGACCAATCGCGGTGGGTAACGCCGTCAACGAGACGGTCGTGTTCGCTTTCATGGCCTTGTTCCTGATCAACATCTTGGCCACTGCGTTCGGCGTGAAGGTGTCGCCATGACTGCCCGGCGGGGGTGGCGCTCATGACGACGGCCGACGAAGACGAAAGGTACATCCCCGGCCGCGAGATCCTAGGTCGCGTTGTCGACGCGATCCGCAGCCTCGGCGAGCAAACGGTCTTCTACGTCACCGCGCTGGGTTCCACTGTCGATGCCGTCCGGCGCTACCCCAGCGAGGTGCTGCGGTTGGTCGCGGTGCTGGGCATGGGCACTGGAGCGTTGGCGGTTATCGGCGGCACTGTGGTGATCATCGGATTCCTGACCCTGAGCACCGGTGCGCTGATCGCCGTTCAGGGTTACAACACGCTGTCGAACGTCGGAATCGAAGCTCTCACAGGCTTTTTAGGGGCATTCCTGAACGTCCGGTTCATCGCGCCGGCGACCGCGGGTGTCGCACTGGCCGCCACTATCGGAGCGGCCGCCACCGCGCAACTCGGCGCCATGCGCATCAACGAAGAGATCGACGCGCTGGAGTCGATGGCGATCCATCCAATCACCTATCTGGCGTCCACTCGCATCGTCGCGGGCGTGCTCGCGGTCATCCCGATCTATACCGTCGCCGTGTTGATGTCGTTTCTGGCGACCCGGTTCGGCACGACGATCGTCTACGGTCAGTCGCGCGGCGTGTACGACCACTATTTCTCGTCGTTTCTGCACCCGACCGACCTGTTGTGGTCGTTCACCGAGGCGCTGGCGATGGCCGCCGCGGTGATGGCGGTGCACACCTATTACGGCTACACCGCGACCGGCGGCCCGGCCGGCGTCGGCGAGGCAGTGGGTCGTGCCGTGCGTACCTCGATCACTGCGGGGGTTTTCATTCTCCTGACCATCACGCTGTCGGTGTACGGGCAGTCCGGCAACTTCCACTTGTCGGGGTGACGGAATGAGCCAGGAAACCCGGCGGCGCCGGGGAGTTGATCCCATTTGGTGGGCACCGGTACTCGTTCTGGTGGTCGTCGTGGTCAGCACGCTGACCGCGATGGCGTTCGAAGGAACGTTTAAGAGAACCGTCCCGCTCACCGTCATCTCGGACCGGGCCGGTTTGGTCATGGAAGACGACGCGAAGGTGAAGTTGCGCGGCGTCCAGATCGGTGAAGTGACAAGAGTCGTGAATTACGCCGACGCGGCCGGTACGAATCTGTCGATGCTGAAGCTGAAGATCTATCCCAACGAATTCCGTTACCTGCCCAGCAACATCGAGGCGGAGATCAAGTCCAGCACCGCATTCGGGGCCAAGTACGTCGACCTCATCGTCCCTGCAGAGGGTGCCAGCCATCGTGAATTGGCCAAAGGTGCTGTGCTACACAGCCGCAACGTGACCGTTGAGGTCAATAGCGTCTTCGAGAACTTGCAGTCGATAGTTCGTGCGATCGACCCGGCGAAGCTGAACGGTGTGCTCTCGGCACTGGCGGACGGCTTCCGCGGCAAAGGCGAGCGCATCGGTGAGGCGATCAGCGGAGGCAACGAATTTCTGGTTGCCGTGAACCCGAAGCAAGCGACCATCCGGAAAGACTGGCAGCTGTTCGGCAAGACCGCCGCAGCCTATTCGGTTGCGGCGCAAGACCTTTTGTCGGCGCTTGATTCTTTCAGCACGACGAGCGTCACGATCACCAAAAACAAAAAAGCGCTCAACGATGTGCTGCTGGATGCGATCGGCTTCTCGAGCGCCGGGATCAACACCATCGGCCGGAATCAGCAGAACCTGGTCAGTGCAATCAACCTGGTAGCGCCGACTTTTGAGCTGTTGAACAAATACTCACCGACCTACAAGTGCACCTTCGAGGGCGCGGTCTGGTACCTCGAGAACGGCGGTAGAGCCGCAATGGGGGGCAACGGCAAATCCCTCAACATCGACGGTGGGCTGCTGTTCGGTGACGACCCGTACCGCTACCCCGACAACTTGCCGCGCGTGCAGGCCAAGGGTGGCCCCGGCGGCAGGCCGAGCTGTGGTTCTCTGCCTGACGCGAGCGCGAACTTCCCGGTCAAGTATCTGGTCACCGACACCGGATTCGGCACCGGGCTGGATGTCCGGCCCAACACCGGCATCGGTTTCCCCGGCTACGTCAACTACTTCCCGGTCACCAAGGGAACTCCCCAGCCGCCGCTGATCCGCTACCCAGGCGGTCCGGCGCCCGGGCAGGCGCCGGCCTACCCCGGACAACCCCCTTACGGCGCACCTGACTATGCCGGGGCAGCGACGCCGCCGCTCCCGCCCGCACCTCCAGCTCCCTAGTCCACCCTGACGCTTTCGAAAAAGTAAGGAACAGCAATGAGAACTGACGCCGGCGCCATCGCGCGTGTGGTGGCGTTTACCGTTGTCTCCCTTGCTTTCGTCTTTATTCTGGTGACGGTTTTCGGGCAGTTCCGGTTTGACACCCGCACGTCCTACAGCGCGGTGTTTTCGAATGTCTCGGGGCTCAAGGGCGGCAACTTCGTTCGCGTTGCCGGTGTCGAGGTCGGCAAGGTCAGTGACCTCAAGCTGGACAAGGACGGCACCGTCCACATCAACTTCGCCATCGACAAGGGACTGAGGCTCACCGAGGGCACCAAGGCGTCAGTGCGCTACGAAAATCTGATCGGCGACCGTTATCTCGCTCTCGAGGACGGCCCCGGTCCGCCACGGCGATTGCCGCAGGGAGCCACGATCCCGTTGGCCCGCACCTCGCCCGCCCTCGACGTCGACGCGCTCATCGGTGGTTTCCCGCCGCTGTTCCGAGCGTTGGATCCCGACCAGGTCAACGCGTTGTCCGGCCAACTGCTGCGGGTATTCCAGGGTGAGGGCGCCACCATCTCGTCGGTGCTCGGTGAGACTTCCGCTCTGACAACCACTTTGGCGAACCGCGATAAGCTGATCGGCGATGTGATCACCAACCTGAACGTCGTGCTGCATACCTTCGGCACCCGCGACAAGCAGTTCTCCGACGGCCTCGACAAGCTGTCCCAACTCGTCGACGCACTGTCCGAGCGCAAAGCCGACATCACCAAGGACGTCGCCTACATCAACGCCGCGACCGGATCCGTTGCCGATTTGTTGACGCAGGCGCGACAACCGATCAAAGACACTGTGGTGCAAACGGATCGCGTCTCGGGGCAGATCGAGTCCGATCACGACTACTTCGACGACCTGATCAAGACTCTTCCCGACGTTTATCAAACGCTGTCCCGCCAGGGTCTGTACGGCGACTACTTCGGCTTCTACATCTGCGATGTGATCATCAAGCTCAACGGCCGGAACGGGCAACCCACGTTCGTGAAGCTGGTGAGCCAGGTAACCGGGCGGTGCTTGCCGAAAAAATGACCTCGATTATCAGCCGTTTCGGCACTCTGAAAGGCAAGCTCAAGCGACGCGACATCACACCGCTCGCTGACCGTAACCGGACCACCGTCGGTCTGGTCGGCATCGGCATCGTCGTCGCCCTGGTCGCTGCTGTCTTCTCCTACGAGAAGATTCCGTTCCTCACCGGAAAGTCCGGCTATTCCGCGTATTTCACTGAGGCGGCAGGAATCAAGCCGAACAGTGACGTGCGAGTTTCAGGACTTTCGGTCGGCCGAGTGTCCAGCGTCAAACTGGACGGGACGAAGGTTCTGGTCAGTTTCACCGTCGATGACGACGTTGCACTGGGCAACCGCACCGAAGCGTCGATCAAGACCGAGACCGTGCTTGGCACCAAGATGCTCGAAATAACCCCGCGCGGAGACGGCAAGCTGGAAGGCACCATCCCGGTGGAGCGCACGCGCGCGCCTTACGACCTACCGGACGCCTTGGGCGATTTGACCAGCACCATCAGTGCTTTGGACACCGCAAAGCTGTCTTCGGCGCTGACGACGTTGGCGAACACCTTCAAAGAAACTCCACCAGATTTGAAGGCCGCACTCGAGGGAGTTGCGCAGTTCTCCAGCACGCTGGACAACCGTGACGCGAAGCTGCGCAGCCTGCTGACCAATGCGAACAAGGTCACCGGCGTGCTGGGCAAGCGCAGCGACCAGATCGCCAACCTGGTCATCAACGCGAATGCCTTGCTGGCCGAGCTTCTGACGCAACGCAATTCGGTCGACGCGCTGATGACCAACATCGGGGCCGCGACGCGGCAGATATCTGCCGTCGTCGGAGATAACCGGACCCAGCTCAAGCCCGCACTCGACAAGCTCAATGCAGTGCTGTCGGTCTTGGACGACCGCAAGAAGGAACTGCAGCGCACCCTGTACCTCATTCCGAAGTACGCGATGTCGTTCGGTGAAGTGCTGGGGTCGGGACCGTTCTTCAAAGCCTCGCTACCGAACCTGACGTTGGGGCAATTTGTGCAGCCGTTCACCGATGCGGCGTTCTCCGATTTGGGGCTTGATCCCAATGTGCTGCTGCCGTCGCAACTTGTCGATCCGGGCACCGGCCAGCCTGGCCTACCGCTGCTGCCGTTGCCGTACCCGCGAACCGGACAGGGCGGCGAGCCCAGGCGGTCGATCCCGGACGCGATCACCGGCAACCCAGACCAGCAGTCGTGTGGTCCGGCGGGCATCCCGCTTCCCGGGCCCGGTTGCTACCCCTACCGGCCGCCGCCGCCGGCGCCGCCGCCAGGTGGGCCACCGCCCGGCCCGCCGGCTGACCTCCAGCCGCCTCCCAAGCAG
>NZ_JBAPMI010000108.1:0-5586 GCF_049278535.1 Mycobacterium sp.
CGGCGATCTCCACCATCGACAGCGAGTCGATGTCCAGGTCGTCGACGAACGACTTCTCCGGGGTGATCTCCGAGGGCTCGATACCGGTGACCTCTTCGATGATCTCGGCGATACCGGCGATGATTTCTTCCTGGCTGACGGACACGATGTGTTTCCCTTCGTAATGTGTTGTGTACTACTGATTTACGTGCGTTATGCGGTTGTAGAAGCGGACAGGTTTGGTGCTTCTCGGCGTCACGGCCGAGATGATTCGCGGTTTACAGTTCGGTCAACCCGTCCAGGTCTGCGGGGGTCTTGACCGCACGATTCGGTACCCCGCGAAGTTCACGCTTGGCGATGCCGGACAGAGCCCCTGCCGGCGGGAACTCGACAATCGCCGTGACACTGCGCTGACGCAGAGTCTCTGAGCACAGATCCCAGCGCACCGGGCGAGTCAACTGTGCGACAAGCTTTTCCATGGCATCGGCGGCCGAGCTCACCGGTTGGCCGTCGCGGTTGGACAACAGCACGGCGGCCGGCTCGGCGGTCGCCACGTGCTGTGCCGCCGCCGAATAGCCGTCCAGGGCGGAGGCCATGAACTCGGTGTGGAAGGCGCCGGCGACGCCCAATGCGCGCACCCGGGCCTTTTCCGGCGGGTCTTCGGCGAGCTTGTCCAGCGCGGTCAACGGGCCGGCGGCCACGATCTGTCCGGCGGCATTGCGGTTGGCCGCCACCAGGTCGAGCTGTTCGAGTCGCGCGAGCACGTCGCCCTCGTCGCCACCGAGGACCGCCGACATTCCGGTCGGCTCGTTGGCACAGGCTTTGGCCATCTCCGCACCGCGGGTAGCGGCCAGCGCCACGGCGTCATCGGCGGAGATCACTCCGGCGATCGCGTAGGCGGCGATTTCACCGACCGAGTGGCCGGCGACGACTACCTCTTTATCGGCCAGCAGGCCCCGCGTCGTCAGTTCCTGGTGCGCGAGCAGCGTGGCGGCGACGATCAATGGCTGAGCGATCGCGGTGTTGGTGATTTCCTCCGTCGCGGCGGTGGTGCCCAGCCGCGCCAGGTCCAATCCGCTGGCCGTCGACCATGACGACAACCTGTCTGCGGCGCCGGGCAGTTCGAGCCACGGCGACAGCATCCCTTCCGTCTGCGACCCTTGTCCGGGCGCGAGTAATGCGATCACGTTCTTAAGGGAACACTGTGAAGACGTCTTTGCGCCGTGTAACAGATTATGAACCTTGTCTTATGTTTTTGTGGAGTCTCCACAAAAAGGCACGCGATGCGACGTGATCGATATCGTGTCGCAATCTGTCATCCGGCTTAAGCGGTCTCCGACGGCGCAATCAGGTCCTTTTCCACTGGCTGCGTGACAGGCGTCACTATGCCGCTGCCTCCGCTGGACTGCTGGGCCTGGTATGCGAGGTGCCCCACGGTCGCGGCCACCCGAAGGACATAAGCGTCGCGCGGCAGTGTGGGATCGCGGCCGGTGAAGTCGGCGATACGCCGCAGTCGGTAGCGCACGGTGTTTGGATGAACGAACAACTTGCGGGCGCAGGACTCGATCGCGCCGCCGCAGTCCAAATAGGCGTCCAGCGTCTCGCTAAGGGTGGGGCCGGCGTCGGCGAGCGGCCGCATCACGTCGGTGTGCAGCGCCGCGATGGCCGACGTATCGCCCATCAGGGCCCGCTCGGGCAGCAGCTCACGCGCCAGGACAGGGCGCGGTGCGCCGCGCCAGCCGGTCACGGCGTTCATCCCGGAGATCGCTTCGCTGGCGCTGTGGTAGGCCGCGGTCAGCATCGGCGCTGTCGGGCCGATCACCACTGGGCCCTCGGAGAACGCGTCCAGCAGCGCGGCGAAGACTTTGTCGGTCTGCGTCAACTGGCCGGACACAATTGCCACCAGATACGTGCCGTGCACGTCGGTCAGTGCCGCGCGGCCGTGACGTGCTGCGATATCCCGAACATCCTGGCTGGCGTGCTCTTCGCGGCCCGGTGGCGGCGTCCCCACCACCACCGTCGCCGGAGCGGTGGTGTCCCAGTTCAGGGCGGCCGCCCGAGACAACAGTTCAGGGCCGGTATCGCCGCGCACCACCGCGTCGACGACGCTGGCCTCCATCCGGCTGTCCCAGCTCCCGCGCGCCTCGGCGGCGTCGGCGTAGGCCGTGGCGGCGCTGAAGGCCAGGTCGCGGCTGTATTTGAGAATTCCGGTTGTCAGCGCGGTCAATTGTTCGTCAGACCGGGCCAGGAGCCGGGCAGCTTCTTCGAAGAACTCCATGGTGAAGCGCATCATGTCCACCCATTGACGCAGCGCGATCCGCCGCGTCAGATCCTGGGGCATAACTTCGAAGGCCCGCGCGGTGTAGCTGACGTTGCTACGCGGATCGCTCATCCACTCCACGAAACTGACGACCGCGGTCTGCACGACCAGTGCCACGCTGGCTCGCTGCGAGGCTTCCAATTCGGCGAAGAACGGCAGCCGGTCCTGCATTGCGGTCACCGCCTCGGTGGAAAACCGACCGGAATACTGCTTCAAGCCCCGTAGCAGCGACTCGGGAACGCTGTCCAACAGATCCAGCGTCGTCCGTGGCGTCGGAGACTGCTTGTTGACCATCCCTAAAAGCTACGCCGATTTTCTGGATGATTCCGCCAAAGGCGCGCGACTTTAGGCGCCCGGGCCTGGGTCGGAGGTCTGCGCAGGAGCGGCCTGTACGTCGTCGATGCGGTACTGCCGCGCGGCGGCCACCGGTACCGACGGGTCGATTTCACCGTCGCGAGCCAGCGCCTCCAGCACCGCCACCACCTGGGATTCGGCGTCCGTGTTGAAGTAGCGGCGCGCGGCAGGCCGGGTATCGGAGAAACCGAACCCGTCGGTGCCCAGCGTGACGTAGCTGCCCGGAACCCAGGGCCGGATCTGTTCGGGTACGGCGCGCATCCAGTCGGACACGGCAATGAACGGCCCCGTCGACTTGGCCAGGGCCTGCGTGACGAACGCCTGGCCGGCGGGCTGGTCGGGGTGCCGCAGCCGCTGCTTTTGGATGGCGACGCCGTCGCGGTTGAGTTCGCTCCAGCTCGTCACCGACCACACATCGGCGGCGACATCCCAGTCGGCGGCCAACATCTCGGCGGCCCGCAAAGCCGAGGGCATCGCGACGCCGGACGCCAGGATGCTCGCGGAGTTGGTGCGGCTTTCGGGGGCCGGGCGGAAGCGGTAGATACCTCGCAGCACTCCCTCGGGGTCGAAGTTCTCCGGCTCCGGCGGCTGCACGTACGGCTCGTTATAGATGGTGAGGTAGTAGCAGACGTTCTCGGGGTTTTCGCCATACATGCGGGCCAAGCCACATTCGATGATGTAGGCGATCTCGAAGGCGAAAGCGGGGTCGTAGGACAGCACCGCCGGATTGGTGGCCGCCAGCAGCAGCGACTGGCCGTCGGCGTGCTGCAGGCCTTCGCCGGTCAGCGTGGTGCGTCCGGCGGTGGCCCCGAGTAGAAAGCCGCGCGCCATCTGGTCGGCGGCGGCCCACAGCCCGTCACCGGTCCGCTGGAAGCCGAACATCGAGTAAAAGATGTAGATCGGGATCATCGGCTCGTTGTGAGTCGAATACGACGTGCCGACCGCGGTGAACGACGCAACCGAGCCGGCTTCGTTGATGCCCTCATGCAAGATCTGGCCGATTTCACTTTCCTTGTAGGCCAACATGAGATCGGCGTCGACAGCGGTGTACAGCTGGCCGTTGCGGTTGTAGATCTTCAGCGAGGGGAACCACGAGTCCATCCCGAACGTGCGTGCCTCGTCGGGGATGATCGGCACGATGCGCGGCCCGATTTCCTTGTCGCGCAACAATTCTTTGAAAGTCCGGACCGTCGCCATGGTGGTGGCGACTTCCTGATGTCCCGACCCCTTCTTCAGCGCCTGGTAAGCGTCGCGGCCCGGCAAGTGCAGCGTTTTGGTTTTGGTGCGCCGCTCGGGGACGAAGCCGCCCAGCGCGTGGCGTCGCTCGAGTAGGTAGCGGATCTCGGGGGCCTCCGGACCGGGGTGATAGTACGGGGGCAGGTAGGGGTCCTGTTCGATCTGCTCGTCGCTGATCGGGATGCGGATGGCGTCGCGGAAGTCCTTGAGATCTTGCAGCGCAAGTTTTTTCATCTGATGCGTCGCGTTGCGGCCCTGGAAGTGCGCGCCCAGCGAATAGCCCTTGATGGTCTTGGCCAGGATCACCGTCGGCTGACCGTGGTGGTCGACGGCGGCCCGGTAGGCGGCAAAGACCTTGCGGTAGTCGTGGCCACCCCGCTTGAGGTTCCAGATCTCGGCGTCGGTCATCTGCTCGACTAGTGCCTTGGTGCGTGGGTCGCGGCCGAAGAAGTGGTCGCGCACGTAGGCGCCGTCGTTGGCTTTGTAGGTCTGGTAGTCGCCGTCGGGCGTGGTATTCATCAGGTTCACCAGCGCGCCGTCGCGGTCGGCGTGCAGTAATGCATCCCACTCGCGGCCCCACACCACCTTGATGACGTTCCAGCCCGCACCGCGGAAGAACGACTCCAGCTCCTGAATGATCTTGCCGTTGCCGCGCACTGGGCCGTCGAGGCGCTGCAGGTTGCAATTGACGACGAACGTCAGGTTGTCCAGGCCCTCCAGTGCGGCCACGTGAGCCAGGCCTCGGCTTTCCGGCTCGTCCATCTCGCCGTCGCCGAGGAAGGCCCACACGTGCTGATCGGAGGTGTCCTTGATGCCCCGGTCGTGCAGGTAGTGGTTGAACCGGGCCTGATAGATCGCGTTCATCGGGCCCAGGCCCATCGACACCGTCGGAAACTCCCAGAAGTCGGGCATCAGCCGCGGGTGCGGGTAGGACGGCAGCCCGCCGCCGGGATGGCTGTGCTCCTGACGGAAGCCGTCCAACTGATCGGTGGTGAGCCGGCCCTCCAGGAAGGCCCGGGCGTAAATGCCGGGGGAGGCGTGGCCCTGAATGAAGACCTGGTCGCCGCCGCCGGGATGCGACTTGCCGCGGAAGAAGTGGTTGAAGCCGACCTCGTACAGCGCCGCGGACGATGCATAAGTCGAAATATGGCCGCCCACACCGACTCCCGGGCGCTGAGCGCGATGGACCATGATGGCTGCGTTCCATCTGATCCAGGCCCGGTAGCGACGCTCGACATCCTCGTCGCCGGGGAACCAGGGCTCCATCTCGGTCGGGATCGTGTTGACGTAGTCGGTCGATGTCAGCGCCGGCAGGGCAACCCGCTGTTCGCCGGCGCGCTCCAGCAACCGCAGCATCAGATAGCGGGCCCGGGCCGGACCCGAGCGCTCCAGCAGGTCGTCGAAGGACTCCAGCCACTCGGCGGTTTCCTCGGGATCGATGTCCGGCAGATAGGACGCAACGCCTTCGCGAATCACCCGCACGCGGTCGGGTTCGCTTGTGCCGGTTGGATTCTTCGCCAGATCGTGGCGGACGAATTCGGTGGTCAACGCACTACTCCTTGTTTGACGGCTGGTCGGCTTGTGGCTGAGCGAGCCGTCGCGGATTGACGTCTTCGGGTTTGGGTCGGTGATGTGGCCCTTGTCGGGGTTGCTCCTATCGTGCCGCACCGGGTGTCGCCCCGCGTAGTCCCCATCGA
>NZ_JBAPMI010000109.1:0-27243 GCF_049278535.1 Mycobacterium sp.
GCACTGCGTTGAACGCGTCGAAGGCCGACATCTCCTTCGACTTCGCCTGCAGCCGGCGCGCCACCGACGCGATGATGTATTCCTCGCGGTCCTCGAACATCTTGACCTGGGTGCCGCGATTGAACAGGCTGCCTTCTTCTTCGTTGTCCTGCCGGGAGTCGATGACGGTTTGGATAATCGTCTCGGCCGCAGTGCGTTTGAGCACCCGCTCGCCGGCGAAGTTCGCGGCGAAGCGCACCCATTCCACCGGGCTCATGCCTTTGATGTCGTCGGCGTAGGCGGTCAGCAACTCCTTGGCCACCAACTGGGTCAGCACGTGGTTGTCGCCCTCGAACGTGGTGAACACGTCGGTGTCGGCGCGCAATGCGATCAGTCGGTTGTCGGCCAGATAGCCGGCACCGCCGCACGCTTCACGGGCTTCTTGGATGGCGGTGGACGCATGCCAGGTGTTCGCGGCCTTCAGTCCGGCCGCCCGCGACTCCAACTCGCGCTGCTCCTCGGCGTCGGGTGATTCAGCGGTCTGCAGGTCGTGGCATTTGGAAACCAGTTCGTTCTGCGCGAACTGCAACGCATAGGACTTGGCGATGAGCGGGAACAACCGGCGCTGATGAACCAGGTAGTCCATGATCAACACTTCGCCGCCATCATCGGGGGCGGTGAACTGCTTGCGCTGCAAGGCGTATCGGGTGGCGATGTCCAGGGCCACTCGCGCCGCGTTGCCGGCGCTGCCGCCGACGGTGACTCGTCCGCGAATCAGGGTGCCGATCATCGTGAAGAATCGGCGGTTGGGGTTTTCGATGTCCGAGTAGTAGGTGCCGTCTGCCTCGACGTCGCCGTACTTGTTCAGCAGGTTGACCCGCGGCACCCGAACGTGGTCGAACACGATGCGACCGTTGTCGACGCCCGGCAGGCCACCCTTGTACTGACAGTCCGACGTCGTCACCCCGGGCAGGTCGTTGCCCTCGGCGTCGCGGATGGGTACCAACAGGCAATGCACCCCATGGTTGACCTGCTCGCCGTTCTCGGTCGTGATGAGTTGCGCGAATACCGCTGCGACGGTGGCAGTTTCGGCGGCCCCGCCGATATAGTCCTTGCGTGCGCTCGGGGTCTCGGAGTGGATCACGAACTCTTCGCTGGCGGCGTCGTAGGTCGCAGTCGTCTCGAGGGACTGGACGTCGCTGCCGTGTCCGGTCTCGGTCATCGCGAAACAGCCGCGTAACTCGAGGTTGATGATCTTCGGCACGTACGCGTCGTGATGGCGTTCGGTGCCCAGGTTCTCCACGGCGCCGCCGAACAGGCCCCACTGCACACCCGCCTTGACCATCAAAGACAGGTCCGACATCGCGAGCATCTCGATCATCGTGACTGCGGCCCCGACGTTGCCGTTGCCACCGTGTTCTTTGCGGAAGCCGTCGTCGGCTGCGCCCGCGGCGGCCATGATGCTCATCTGCTCGGCCACTTTGGTACGGGCGATCACCGTGTTCGGTGTGTAGTGCGGGCGGAAGATATCGTCGGCCAGCCGCTCCCGCATCTGGTTCTTCACGTCGCGCCAGCGTCCGTCCAGCGAGTTGCGCAAGTGTTCCGCAGTAGTGGTCATACCCGACGGTAACCGATCGGGATCGGCCGCTGAGTAGGCTCCGGCAGGTCAGCCGACACTATGACGGCTCGGCACGAAGTTGAACTTTCCGTTAACCAAAGGTGTCTATAGTCTGCTGCGGTCGCGGAAGGGCGGCCAATGGAAGGTAAGGAATGGGCAGGACTCCCCGCGCTTTCAGCAAGGAGGGCGCGGTCGACGTGGAGGCGGTTGCGGCGGCCTTGCAGCCGAGGTTCGCCTTGGGCGCCGGAACCGACCGGACGGTCGCGCGCACCTGGCTGGACACCTTTGACTGGCGGCTGCACTCCGCCGGAATCTCGCTGGAGTACGTCGACGGCGGTCCGCTGATCCTGCAATTCCCGGATGGTGTGCGATTGCAGGCGCCGCTGGCCGGGGTGAAATGGCCGGCCGAGGCACATGATCTACCGGTTGGGCGGCTGCGCGACTCGCTCGCGCCGATCATTGCGCTGCGTGCCTTGATGCCGGTGGTCACCGTGCGTGGTGTGGTCCGGGAGAGCCGGGTGCTCAATGCCGACGCAAAGACGGTCGCCCGGCTGCTGACCGAAAGCGTCGACGACGGCACGAGTCAGTTGCGGATCCAGCCGCTGCGCGGCTACGAGGCCGCGGGTGACCGGATCGCGAGTCTGTTGTCCGGTGTCGACGGGCTGACCGCGCTGACGGCCACGCCCTACCACCTCGCGCTGACGCATGCGGGCAGGACCCCGCTGAACGGAGACGGCGGTCAGCGGCAATTCCGGGCCGAAACGCCTGCGGCCGTGGCGGTCGCGGAGATGCTGGCAGGCTTTGCGGCGACGATCGACGAAAACGTGCCGGGCACCATCGCGTCGATCGACACCGAATTCCTGCACGACTTGCGGGTGGCAATACGCCGAACCCGTTCGATTCTCAAGCTCGCCGGCGATGTGCTGCCCGGGGACTTGGCCGAGCGGTTTCAGCCGGAGTTCAAATGGCTGGGCGATCTGACCACCCCGGTCCGCGATCTGGATGTTTACCTGCTCGAGCTCGACACCATGACTGCCCGGCTGACATCAGCAGACCCACAGGATCTCGATCCGTTCCGGTCGTTTCTGGTTCGACACCGCGCTGCCGAACGGCGGCGCCTGGTGCGCGGGCTGCGGTCGCGGCGCTTCGAGCAGTTGATGAGCGAGTGGCGTAGCGCGCTGACCCAGGTCGCCGCCACCGCTGAGGGCGAGCCGACGGTCTCGACGCTGGCGCGTCAGCGGCTTACTGAGGCGTACCGGAACGCCGCGCGGCGCGGCAGGCGGATCACCGCGGACTCGCCCAGCGACGACGTGCACGCGCTGCGCAAGCGATGCAAAGAGCTGCGCTACCTGCTCGAGGTTTTCCGTCCGGTGTGCGCCAAGGAACCGCACCGTCGGCTGGTCAAAGAGCTCAAGTCGCTCCAAGACACGCTTGGCGATTTCCAGGACGGGGAGGTGCAACGGGAAGCGGTCCGCGAATTCGCCGCGGCGATGATGGAGCAGGGGCAAGCGCCGCCGCAGACGGTGCTGGCAATGGGTGAGATGGCTGCGCAGCTCGACACGCATCAGCTGAGCGCACGCGCGGCGCTGGCCGGGCGGCTGCAACCGTTTTTGGCCACCGAAAACCGTGCCCTGGTCAAGGCGCTGGTGCGCCGATGAAGATCTACGCGACGTACAACATCAAAGGCGGCGTGGGCAAAACCTCGGCCGCGGTGAACCTGGCCCACCTGGCGGCGCTGAGCGGCTACAACGTGCTGCTGTGGGATCTCGACCCGCAGGGCGCGGCGACGTTCATGTTCCGGGTCAGGGCAAAGGTCAAGGGGGGCGGCCGGGCTCTGGTGGACGGCACGCGATCGCTCGACGATGCCATCAAAGCCACCGACTTCGACGGGCTCGACCTGCTGCCAGCGGATTTCAGCTACCGCAATATGGATGTGCAGCTCGACGACATGAAACGGCCGACGCGCCGGATCCGCCAGTTGTTGCGGCCGCTCGAGGGCCAGTACGACGTCGTCTTCCTCGACTGCCCACCGAGTATTTCGTTGTTGTCGGAAAACGTCCTGCACGCCGTCGACACTCTGCTGGTGCCGATGATCCCGGCGACGTTGTCGGTACGCACCTTCGACCAGTTAACCGGCTTCGTCAGCGATTTCGACGGCAGGCAGCCGCAGGTGCAAGCTTTCTTCTCGATGGTGGACCGGCGTAAGCGGCTGCATTGCGAACTGGTGCAACACTTGTCGAGCGAAAGATCGGGGATCCTGACGACTGCGATTCCGGCGCTGTCGATCATCGAGCAGATGGCCGAACAACGCGCTCCGGTGACAGCTTTCGCGCCGCACAGCGCCGCGTCACGTTGCTACAAAGCGCTGTGGTCGGAGATCAATGGAAGTTGATGCCGGCGCGACGGTCGTCTCAATCGCCAGCGCAGCGCGGCGATGGCGACTATCGCGAGGCCGGCCAGTACTCCCATGTCGAGCAGCCACTGGCCGGATGAGTGCTTCCATGAATCATCGGATTCGGCAAGCGGATTGACTGCGTGTACGTCGACGGTCGACGCGGCGGCGGCGAAACCCCATCGGGAGGGCATCAGCCCGGCGATCTGCTCTAGCGGGAACCGGCCGGCTATCGGGAACATCGCCCCGGCGAACACCAGCGAGAGCAGGACGATCAGCACCGCGGTCAGCAGGACTTCTTCGGAGTACGTCGCAAGCGATGAGAAGGCCAGCGCGACCATCGCCGAGACGATAGCCGTAGCGGCCAGCGCGATGAACAACTCGACGCTTGCCCCGAACTTGCTGTGGCCGAGCAGAACAGCGCCGTGGCTGGGGGCCCCCTTGCCTACTGTCGCGACAATTGTGATGACGGCGGTCTGCACGATCGCGGTGAGGCTGTAGACGATGGCCTTGCCGGCCAGGAATGCCGATGCCGACAAACCGTGCGCCTGTTCGCGCCGGAAGATGCGCTGTTCGCTGAAGAGGTCGCGGATGCCCAGCGCGGTGCCCATCACCACGGCGCCGACGGCGAGCACAGCGAGGATCTCGACGGCCTCGTCGGGGCTGCTGCCGTACCGACTCGCCGGCCCGAGGCCGGCGTGGCCGGGCACCAGCAGCGAGAACGCGCCGAAAAGCAGCGGCAGGATTGTCAGGAAGATGAAGTACCGCTGATCCGCAACCATCAACCAGGCCTGCCGACGGGCCGCGATGATGCTCTGGCGCAACAGGTTCGGGCGTTCGGGAGAGGCGGGGTGCTCGGCGGGGATCGGTGGCTCCGGATCCGCGGCCGGCGAGTCGTCCTGGTGGGCCAGGTACATGTCGTGCGCGCCGTACGGGTCCGCGCGGACGCGCTTGAGGATCTCCGCCCAGTCGGTCGAGCCCAGCTGCGGACCGATCTCAGCGGGTGCGCCGGCGAATACCGGAATGCCCGTCGGGGTCAGAACCAGCACTTGGTCGCACGCGTCGAGGTTGGAGGGCGCCGTCGTCGCCACCACCACGACACGCCCCTCGTCGGCGACTTGGCGCAGCGTTGCCGAGATCTGCTGTTCGGCTTCCGAGTCGAGCCCGGCCGCCGGTTCGTCGAACACAAGCAGCGACGGTTCGGTCAGCAGTTCCATCGCCAGCGACGCGCACTTGCGTTGTTCGGCGGTCAGCGTGCCCGCCTTTGCCGTACGCAGCGCACCGAGCTTCATCTTGTCGAGCACGGAGCGGACGACCTCGCTGCGAAGATCAGCGGAAGTTCTTGGTGGCAAACGTAATTCAGCGGCATAACGCAACGCTTGCTCGACGGTCAGTTGCGGATGCAGTAGATCGTGACGCGGCACCAGTCCGACATGCGGTCGCACGTCATCTGCGGCGACATCGTGGCTGTCGAAATCGACTGTGCCGACGCTGGGTTGAATCGTGCCACCCAGCACGTCGACCAGAGCCGATCTGCTTGCTTCCGACAGCCCAACGACCGCCGTCACTGTCCCCGGCGATGCGGTGAACGACAGATCCGCCAGCGCCTGTTCGCCGTCGACGCTCAGCCGGACGCGCCGCGCTTGCAGCGGACCGGTGATGCTCACCCGCTCCGCTGATGGCAATGCGGCTTTCTCTTCGTTCGGTGTCGGCAGCGCAGTGGTAGGTGCGGCCTCATGCGGCCGGGGCTCGGGCTGGACGCGGCGCGGCAACAGCTTCTGCATCGCGCCGGTGAGTCGCGCGGCGATTACCTTCCGCCTCGGCTCAGGCGCAGGGAAGGCCGGTGGAGATTCCGGCTGAGGTTGCTGGGGTGGCACGTGAAGCTGCGGTGGTGGCGAAGGCATGAGCGGCGCGGGCGGCGGCGCCTGAAATTGCGGCAGCGCAGGAGCTGGCGGCGGCATAGGCACGGGCGGCGCAGGAGCTGGCGGAGGCGGAGGGGGAGGCATGGGCGGCGCGGGTGGTGGTGGCGGAGGGGCCAACCAGGGCGCAGGGCTCGGCGCCGGCGGCGGGCGATGAGGAGGGGGCGGCGGCCTATGAAGAGGTGGCGGCGGGCGATGAGGAGGGGGCGGCGGCCGATGAAGAAGTGGCGGCGGGGGTGGAAACGGCGGCCGGTTGTGCTGAACGGCCTGCGGCGGCGGCAGCGGAGCTGGGGGTCGCATCGGGGGCGGTGGCGGCATTTGCGGTGGTGGTGGAGGCGGGGTACCGAACTGGAAGACCAACCGCGGCCCGTGCTGCGGATCGCCAAGGGTGATCGCTCGACCCTCGTGGATGAAGACTGTCGACATCCGGACACCGTCGACGTAGATGCCGGCTTCGCTGCGATCAACGGCGATCCACTGGCCGCCGTCGTAATGCAGCACCACCAGGGTCGGGTTCGCGGATGGGCCGGCGCCTTCAAGGCGGATGTCCGCGTGGCTGTCGAACCCGATGGTCAGGTCGCGGCCGGGTGGAAAGGCATATCTACGCTGGCCCAGCCAGACGATCAACGGGGCACCGAACGCAGCCGTCGACACGGCCACCCCCTTTCCCGCCCATCGTCTGGAGTCAAGACTCCATTATCCAGCCGCCATCATGCGTCGGGAATCGACCGTAGGCCGTCGGCGCTGGCCAGACACCCCCGGGGCAGCGACTAGCGAGACGCGCCCGGTCGGGCGACGGTTGCCGAGTCATCGAGTAGACGGCGCAGCACGATCACGGCGTCCACCAATATGTCGCGATCGGCAGCCTTCAGCTGGGCCAGCTGTGGCTCGATGGCATTCGCCCGATCGACCCGCACCCGTGTGAGCGTCTGTAAACCCTCAGCGGTGATCCGGATGCGGACCGCCCGGGCGTCGCCCGGGTCAACGGTCCGGGTGACCAGGCCGGCTTCTTCCAGCCGTCGCACCTGGGTGGTCATCGTCGGCTGCGAGCAGTGGTCCACGGCTGCGAGATCGCAGATACGCGCTTCACCGTGGGCCTCGATGGTCGACAAAAGGCGGGCTTGTGCGGCCGGCAGTTGCATCTGAATGCGCTGAGTGGCATAGCGATTGAGTCGGGCGACGACGGCGAGCAGATCCGCGCCGAGACCGGCGACAGCCTCCTCGGCCCCGCCACGCTCAGTGGTTGCGGATGACATCATGCATATATAGTTGCATAGCTAGGCTATCTAGATCCACTTACCGGCCAATTTCATGGCCGTTGACTCACATGAACCGCCATTGTTCGCTTACGGGAGTTGCCCGTGACAACTGGCAGAATTGATCAAATGAACGCGACTCGCCCTGCGTCCGGGACAGATAAGTCCCGCTCGCTGCGTCCTGGCGAGCTCGCGCAGGCGTCGGTTATGGCCGCACTGTGCGCGGCCACCGCGATCATCTCCATTGTTGTGCCGTTCGCCGGGGCGCTGTCGTTGCTGGGCACGGTCCCGATGGGGTTGCTGGCCTACCGCTATCGCATCCGCGTGCTGATCGCCGGGACGGTCGCCGCCGGACTGATCGCTTTTTTGATCGCCGGACTCGGCGGTTTGATGACGGTAGGCAACAGCGCCTATGTCGGCGGGCTGACCGGGATCGTCAAGCGCCGGCAGCGCGGCACCGGGACCGTGATCGTCGTCTCCGTGGTCGCCGGAGCGGTATTCAACCTGTTCGCGGTCGCGGCGTTGGCGGTCCTCTCCCGGCTGCGGCACCTGATCTTCGACGCGGTCACCGCCAATATCAACGGGGTCGCGACCGTCTTGACCGGAATCGGGCGCTTCATCACCGACCATCCGTTCCCGCTCAGCACACGCATCGGGGACGGACTTGATAAGACCGCCCACGGACTCCAATGGTTCCTCGCCGAGGCGCTGCACTACTGGCCGTGGCTGATTTTCACCAACGGCATCGTCTCGATCGTGATCGTGTCGCTGATCGGGTGGTGGGCGCTCTCGCGTGTGCTGAACCGGATGCGCGGCATCCCCGATGTGCACAAACTGGACGCGCCGCTGGACACCGCACCTGTCGCGCCGGTACCGGTGCGGTTGGATCAGGTCCGCTTTTGCTACCCGAACACCGACCACGACGCGCTGCGCCCGGTCGACCTGGAGGTCCGGGCCGGCGAGCATCTGGCCATCACCGGAGCCAATGGTTCCGGCAAGACCACGTTGATGCTCGTGCTGGCCGGCCGGGAACCGACGTCGGGCACCATCGAGCGCCCCGGGTCGGTCGGGCTGGGCAAGTTGGGCGGCACCGCAGTGGTCATGCAGCATCCGGAAAGTCAGGTGCTGGGCACCCGGGTCGCCGACGATGTGGTGTGGGGTCTGCCCCCGGGGACCACCACCGACGTGGCCCAGTTGCTTCGCGAAGTCGGACTGGAATCGCACGCCGAACGCGACACCGGAAGCCTCTCCGGGGGTGAACTGCAGCGGCTGGCGGTGGCGGCCGCGCTCGCCCGCGAGCCTGCGTTGCTCATCGCCGACGAGGTCACCAGCATGGTCGACCAGGAGGGCCGCGAGGGACTGCTCGGCGTGCTGTCGGGTCTGAAGCAGCGGCACCGGACGGCGCTCGTACACATCACGCACTACAACAACGAAGCCGAATCCGCAGACAGCACAATCAATCTCAGCGAGTCCGGGGACAACACCAGCATGGTCGAGACGATTCCCGTGCCGGTGGCGACGTCACCGGTGGGACACGAATCGGGCCCGGCGATCCTCGAGGTCACCGGCGTCAGCCACGAATACAACAGCGGCACACCATGGGCCAAGGCCGCGCTGCTCGATGTCAACTTTGCGGTACATCAGGGCGACGGCTTGTTGATTCATGGCGGCAACGGCTCGGGTAAGTCGACGCTGGCATGGATCCTTGCCGGCCTGACGGTGCCGACCACGGGCTCCTGCCTCCTTGACGGCCGGCCCACCCACGAACAGGTCGGCGCGGTGGCGCTGTCGTTCCAGGCGGCACGGCTGCAGCTGATGCGCAGCCGGGTGGACTTGGAAGTGGCTTCGGCGGCAGGCTTTTCGCCGAAGGACCACGACCGGGTGGCCACCGCACTCGCCGTCGTCGGATTAGACAGTGGGTTGGCCAAACGGCGGATCGATCAGCTCAGCGGAGGTCAGATGCGCCGGGTAGTGCTGGCCGGTCTGCTGGCCCGCTCGCCGCGGGCGCTGATTCTGGACGAGCCGCTGGCGGGCCTCGACGCGGTCACCCAGATCGGCTTGGTGCGACTGCTCGAGGAGTTGCGCCGCGAGCAGGAACTGACCGTCGTGGTGATATCCCACGACTTCGCCGGTCTGGAGGATCTCTGCCCTCGTACGTTGGATCTACGTGACGGCGTGCTGCACGCGGTCTCGGCGGCGGCTGGGGGATTGTCGTGACCACGGCGCCACCCGACGAACGATCCGAACGCAGGCGGTCTCGCTCGGTCGTGCTGCTGCGCCCGGTGCCCGGTACCTCCATGGTGCACGAGTTGTGGGCCGGCACCAAACTGCTTGCAGTTGGCGGTATCTCGGTATTATTGACGTTCTATCCGGGGTGGATCGCGATCGGGCTGGTGGCGGCACTGGTGTTGACGGTGGCCCGGATCGCCCACATTCCGCGCGGCGCGCTACCCAATGTGCCGCACTGGTTGTGGATGCTGCTGGTGCTTGGCGGGCTGTCAGCGGCGTTCGCCGGCGGCAGCCCGACGTTTGAGGTGGCCGGAGTTCCGATCGGGTTCGGCGGCCTGTTGAATTTCCTGCGGGTCACTACCCTGTCGTTCGTTCTGCTGGGTCTGGGAGCGATGGTGTCGTGGACTACCAACGTCGCCGAAATAGCGCCCGCCGTAGCCACTTTGGGTCGGCCGCTGCGGTTGCTGCGGATTCCGATCGACGAGTGGGCCGTCGCAATCGCATTGGCGCTGCGGGCATTCCCGATGTTGATCGACGAGTTCCGGGTGCTCTACGCCGCGCGCCGGTTGCGACCTAAACGTGTCGCGCACACTCGCCGGGCACGCCGCCGGCGCCGGGCGTTGGAAGTGGTCGACTTGATCACGGCGGCTCTCACGGTGACGTTGCGCCGTGCCGACGAGATGGGTGACGCCATTACGGCGCGCGGTGGGATCGGCCAGATCTCGGCGCTGCCGTCGCGGCCGAGACAGGCGGACTGGATTGCGCTGGCGCTCATCGTCGCGGTTTGCGGCGTTGCTGTCGCGCTCGAAATTCCGATCGGGCGCTAGCGGCTCGCGGCAGCGTTGGCGGCGTCCTGGGCTCGACGCAAGGTCGTGGCGATATCGCCACGACCGAGGAACATCTCATCGAAATAAGGTTTGAGCACCTGATTGCCGGCGGCAAACCCGGCGCCACCGGGTGCGGAGATGCGTGGACCGTGGAGGACTTCGAAGAAAGGCTTGACGTCGATGCCCTTGGTCAGCCAATAGTCGAAGTACACCCGCTGCGCTGCGGTGACCGCGGGGATGGCGCTGCCCTCACGGCCGATGTATTGATTACCTTCGGTGCTGCCCAGCCACGCCAGCACCTGGCGCACCGCATCGGGGTGCGCCGAAGCTGAGTTACCAGCCGCGGCAATGCCGTTGGTGACGCTGACTCGGCCTTTGGGACCAGCGGGCAACATCGTCACGCCCCAGTGGAACTTGGCGTGCCCGGCCACTGCTGCCAAGTTGTAGGTGCCGGACTGGAACAGCGCCATCTTGCCGGCCAGGAATTGGTTGCGGGAGAAGTCACCGTTGTCGTTGGTCTCCGAGGCCGGCGGCGCGACGTGGCCATCGTTGATCAGCTTGACCAGGTAGGTGAAAGCCTCGACGGCGCCTGGGTTGTCGAATGCGAAGCGGTCCCCGTTCTGGAACACCCCCCCGGCCGAGCCGACGTAGTTCAGGTAGATGCCCTGTGCGTCGTTGGCCGCGTTGTACGCCCACTGCCGGATCCGCCCCGCGTCGAAACCCGGTGTGGCCGCGGTGTGCCCGTCGGCGTCGATGGTGAGCCGGGCCAGCAACGGGCGCAGCGTGTCACTATCGCCCGGACCCCAGCGCAGCGCTGCCAGGCCGGCGACGTCGACACCGGCGGCAGCAAGCAGATCCGCGTTGTAATACAACGCGATTCCGGCATCGGTGAGTTGAGGTACCGCCCACAGCTTTTGGTTGCGGGTGAACTGCTGGACCACCGCCGGTTCCCACGCCGGCGCGGCCTTCGGCCCGAGGGCTTTCCCGACGTCCATCAGGCGGCCACTGTCGGAGTATCCGGCGAGGTAGGCGTTGGAGACCCAGAATACGTCGTCGGCGCTGCCGCCGGCGACGTCAGTGCGCAGGGTAGTGAAGTAGTTGGAATACGAGACGACGTTGGTGTGTACCTCGATGTCCGGGTGCGTTCGGGTGAACGCCGCGAACGACTTTCGGTAGGCGGCGGCGACCTGGTCATCCCACAGCCGGACTGTGACCACGGTGCGACCACCACCCGGACGCGCGGTGACATCCAACAGCACCGCTGCAACGGCCAGCAGCACCGCGATCAGCGCGAAGCCCAGGGCGAAAACTGTGGAAAACCGCGGCCGGGTCATTTCAGTCCTGTGACGACGATTGAGCGGACGATGTGCCGCTGGAAAATCACGAACAGAACCAGAAGCGGCACAATCGCCACCGCCGTCGCGGCCATCACCAACGTCCACTGTGCGTTGTATCGCGACTGCAACGCAGCCGTCGCCACCGTCAGTACCTGCCACTTGGCACCGCTGGTGATCACCAACGGCCACATGAAGTGGTGCCACTGCGACACGACGGTGATCAGCATCAGGGTCACCAGTACCGGCCGGCTGGACGGGATCACCACGTGCACGATCACGTCCAACGTGTTGGCGCCATCCAGATGCGCGGCGTTGATCAGATCATCGGGGATAGCTCGAAAGTATTGGCGAAGAAGGAAAATGGCGTACGGCGAGCCGAATACGAACGGCAACACCAGCGCCCAGAACGTGTTACGCAACCCCAACTGCGCCATCATCAGATACAGCGGCACCACGGTCACGCTGCCGGGCACCATCAGCGTCGTCAGGTACACCCAGAACAGCGCGTCTCGGCCGGGGAACCGCAGCCGTGCGAACGCATAGGCGGCCAGCACCGAAGAGCTCAGCTGACCAAGCAGGATCACCGCCGTCATCAACGCGGTCACCGCCAGCGCGCGACCGAACCCGGCGCCGCCCAGGTCGGCGTAGTTCGCCAGCGTCGGTGGCCGCGGCCATGCCAGCGGTGTGCCCGTAGCGAACTGGTGCGCGGAGGTGAATGAGGTCAACAGGCCGAGGACGAATGGCGCCAGCGTGAGCAGTGCACCGGCCAGCAGGCCGGTGTAAACCATTACCGCCGAAACCTTTTTAGGTGAGGTCATAGCTGACCCGCCGACGGAAGTACACGTGCTGGACGATGGTGATGGCGACCAGGATGACAAACAGAACGACGGCCATCACCGAGGCTCGGCCGATCGACGCGGCCCCGAATGCTTCGGCATAGATCCGGTGGGCGACCAGATCGGTGCGGTCCTGCGGGCCGCCGCCGGTCAGCGCATAGACGGTGTCAAAAACCTGTGCGGCACTGATGATTCCAGTGACCAAGACAAAGAACATGGTGGGTCGCAGCATCGGCAGCGTGATGCGCCAGAACCGCTGCCACGACGTCGCGCCGTCGGTGCGCGCCGCGGAATGGATTTCGCCGGGAATGGCCAGGATGCCGGCGAGGAAGAACAGCGCGACGTATCCGACATTGCTCCACACGACGACGGCCGACACCACCGGCAGCGCCAGCCCAGGATCGGTCAGCCATTCGATGCGATGCCCTAACACCGTGCTGATGGCGCCGTCGGTGGGTGCCAGGATCCAGCGCCACAACACCGCGATCGCCAGCGGGACACAGATCCACGGCAGCACGTACAGGGTCCGGAACACGCCACTACCGGGCAGATCGCGTGCCAGCAGCGCCCCGACGGCCAGTCCGAAAACCGTCTGCACCGGAACCACGATCGCCACGAACGCACATGTCACCAGGAGCGAGTTGCCGAACGCCTTGTCGCTGAGAACCGAGCGCCAATTCTGGTCTCCGACATAGTCGATCGGTCCGAGCAAGTCCCAGCGGTGCAGGCTCAGCCATACCACCACCAAGATCGGCAACAGCAAAAACGCGACGACTCCGAACAGGCTCGGCGCGAGCAAGGCATACCCGAGCGCCGTTGATCGGCGTGGCGCTGCCAGCCCAGCGGTGCTCATAGAGGTATTAAAGCGGGTCGATACGGTAGGGACGTGACACCGAACCGGGGGATCGATGCCGACTTCCTCAGCCTGCCCCGCCACGAACTGGCCGATGCGGCGCTGTCCGCGGCTAGCGCTGCCGGAGCCACCCACGCCGACCTGCGAATTCACCGGCTGGTCAACGAGATCATCCAGCTGCGCGACGGCGAACTGGAGACGGCGGTGGTCAACCGCGAGATCGGCCTTGCCGTCCGGGTGGTCGTCGACGGCACGTGGGGCTTCGCCTCGCACGCGGAGCTGTTGCCGGACGTCGCCGCGGATACCGCCCGTCGCGCGGTGTCGGTGGCCAAGACGCTGGCCGCGCTGAACACCGACCGCGTCGAGTTGGCGCCCGAGCCGGTGTACGCCGACGCCACATGGGTGTCGAGCTACCGCATCGACCCGTTCACCGTGCCGATTGCCGACAAGATCACCGTGCTCGGCGACTACTCCGGCAGACTGCTTGCCGCCGACGGCGTCAATCACGTGTCAGCCAGCCTGCAGTCCGTCAAAGAGCAGACCTTCTACGCCGACACCGCGGGTTCGTCGATCACGCAACAGCGGGTGAGGGTGCAACCCCGATTCGAGGCGGTCGCCGTGGACAGCGGCGGCGCCGGGTTCGACTCGATGCGCACGCTGGCGCCGCCGATGGGTCGCGGCTGGGAGGTGCTGGCCGGCGACGACGTATGGAACTGGACGGGCGAACTCGCCGAGCTGCCGTCTCAGCTGGCCGAGAAGATGAAGGCGCCCAGCGCCCCGGCCGGGCGTAAGGACCTGGTGATCGACCCCACCAACCTCTGGCTGACCATCCACGAATCCATCGGCCATGCAACCGAATACGACCGCGCCATCGGCTACGAGGCGGCGTATGCGGGTACGTCGTTCGCCACCCCCGACAAACTTGGCACGCTGCGCTACGGCTCGCCGATGATGAACGTGACCGCCGACCGTACCGTCGAATTCGGTTTGGCCAGTATCGGTTACGACGACGAGGGTGTCGCCGCCCAGAGTTGGGATTTGGTTCGTGACGGGATTTTCGTCGGCTATCAACTTGACCGCGTGTTTGCGCCGCGACTGGGTCAGCCCCGATCCAACGGCTGCTCCTATGCGGATTCGCCGCACCACGTGCCGATTCAGCGGATGGCCAACGTATCTCTGCAACCCGGCCCCGAAGGTTTCAGCACTGCCGACTTGATCGCCCGGGTCGACGACGGCCTCTACATCGTCGGTGACAGGTCCTGGTCGATTGACATGCAGCGGTATAACTTTCAGTTCACCGGGCAACGGTTCTATCGCATCCGGCACGGACGCCTGGACGGCCAACTGCGCGATGTTGCTTATCAGGCCACCACGACCGACTTCTGGAATTCGATGGAAGCCGTTGGCGGTCCGTCGACCTGGCGTCTGGGTGGAGCGTTCAACTGCGGGAAAGCCCAGCCCGGCCAGGTGGCCGCAGTCAGCCATGGCTGCCCGTCGGCGTTGTTCCGTGGGGTCAATGTGCTCAACACCCGCGTCGAGGCGGGCCTGTGATCGGCGCACAGCAGGTCATCGACATCGCACTGGACGCTGCCGTGCAACTCGGCGGTGCCGATGAGACCATCGTGCTAGTCGGCGACCGCGTGGCGACATCGCTGCGCTGGGCGAACAACTCGATGACCACCAACGGCCTATCGACGGCCCGCAGTACGACGGTGATTTCGATTGTCCGACACGGCGATACGGCACAGGTCGGTACATTGACCTCAGCGGACCTAGATCCGTCGGCAATCCAGGAATTGGTGGCGGCGTCGCAGGCCGCCGCCGGGTCAGCGCCCGAAGCACGCGACGCCGCGCCACTGCTGAGCAGCAACACTGCGCCGGCGGACTGGGACGCGCCGATTCCGGTGACCGGACCGGAGGTGTTCTCCGACATCGCCGGCCCGCTGGCTCGCGGATTCCGGAGCGCCGACCAGCTGTATGGCTTCGCGCAGCATGCGCTGGAGACGACGTTTCTGGCGACGTCGAGCGGACTGCGCCGCCGCTACACCCAACCGACCGGCTCGGTGGAGATCAACGCCAAGCGCGACGGCGCCAGCGCCTGGGTAGGCGTTGGCACCCCCGACTTCGGCGGTGTGCCAACGGATTCGCTGCTCGAGCAGCTTGCGATGCGACTGGGGTGGGCCGAGTGCCGCATCGAGTTGCCGGCGGGACGCTATGAGACGATCCTGCCGCCGTCGACGGTGGCGGACATGATGATCTACCTGGCGTGGTCGATGAGCGGCCGGGGCGCGCAAGAGGGCCGCACCGCGCTCAGCGCTCCCGACGGCGGAACCCGGGTAGGGGAGAAGCTGACCGACCTGCCGCTGACGCTGTACTCCGATCCGGCGGCCCCCGGATTGGGCTGCACGCCGTTCGTGGCGACCGCGAGTTCATCGGAGACGCTGTCGATTTTCGACAACGGCATGAACATCGGCCGGGCGAACTGGATACGCGACGGGGTGGTCAACGCATTGGCCTACTCGCGGGCCGCGGCCACTGAGTTCGGTGCCCCGGTCGCCGTCGCCGCCGACAATCTCGTGATGACCGGCGACGGCACCGAACTCGCCGACATGATCGCCGATACCGAACGCGGGTTGCTGTTGACCACGCTCTGGTACATGCGCGAGGTCGACCCCACCACGCTGCTGCTGACCGGTCTGACTCGCGACGGCGTCTACCTGGTCGAAGACGGCGAGGTGACGGCGGCGGTCAACAATTTCCGATTCAACGAGAGCCCGCTGGATTTGTTGCGACGCGCCAGCCAAGCCGGTGTCAGTGAGCCGACGCTGCCGCGGGAATGGGGCGACTGGGTGACGCGCACCGCGATGCCGTCGCTGCGGATTCCGGACTTTCACATGTCATCGGTCAGCCAGGCGACATAATCCATCTGTGGTGCTGCACGACGAGCTGACCCGACTGGTGGCATTGTCACCGGGCGACGGTCGCACAACTGCCCTGATTCGGCGCACCTGCGCACAGACCCTCGGGTTGCCGGCGCTGCCCGCGCAAGTCGAAGTGAGCGGCCCGGAATCCGACGATGAGAGCGTCGTCGCCGACTTCGCCGAACAGTTCAGCATCGACGTCTCCACGATCGGCGCAGGCCAGCGCGCAGGGCTGTGGAAAGTGCTGGGCAACAGCACTTTCAGCACCGTCGTGCAGATGTATATCGCCGATTTCGTTCCGCGGGTGCGCGCTGGTCTGGAAGCGCTCGGAGTTGGTGACGAGTACCTCGAGTGGACTGCCGGGCCGGTGCGGTGGGACCACGACACCGATCCGTCCGGCATCGTGTTCAACGACTTTCTGCCGACGGTGGCCCGGCTGCGTCAGCTCGACGCGCTGACCGCGGAGGTGGTTCGGCTGCGCGGTGCGACCCAACACAACTGCCGGCTGTGCAAGTCGCTTCGCGAGACGACGGCGCTGGACGCGGGCGGAACAGAGACGCTGTACGGCGACATCGAGCAGTTCGAGGCATCGGCCCAGTTGACCGAGCGCCACAAGGCCGCGCTGCGTTATGTGGACGCGCTGATCTGGTCGCCCGGACGCATTGATCGCGACGTCGCTGCTGGGGTGCGTGCGCATTTCTCCGATGCCGAGGCCGTCGAGTTGACGCTCGACGTAATGCGCAATGCCAGCAACAAAGTCGCCGTCGCATTGGGTGGCGACGCACCGCGGGTCGAGCAGGGGACCGAGCAGTATCTGCTCGATGTCGACGGTCAAACGGTGTTCAGCTGACGTTTTTCTTTCGGCTCGTCACGGCATGCGAACATTGCTGCCGCGGGTTGGGAGTCGGACAACCCATCAGCAGTAGCGGCAGCCCGTTATGCGATTTGCTGTTCGGGCAATGCGACGTCGCTTCGGGTGTGGTCGAGGTGAGCCAACGCGGTACGCAGCCGTTTGCGCGCCCGCGAGGCGCGCGACATCGCAGTGCCCAGCGGGATGTTCAGAATCGCGGCGGTCTCCGCATAGGTGTATCCGTGGATCTCGGCGTAGTACACCACCGCCCGGAAGCCCTCCGGCATATCCTCCATCGCTGCTTGAATCTGGCTGTCAGGCAACGCTTCCAGGACTTCCGCCTCGGCGGAGCGTAGACCGCCGGGGACGCGTGCGGCGCTGGAGACCAGGTCCCGCTCGGTAATGTCGTCGACGGGAATTTCCGCCGGGCGACTCTGTCGGCTGCGGTACGTGCTGACCCAGCGGTTGTAGAGAATCCGGAACAGCCACGCCTTGAAGTTGGTGCCCTCCTGGAATGTATGAAAACCCGCATACGCGTGCAGCAGGGTGTCTTGAAGCAGGTCCTCAGCGTCGGCATCGCAGCGAGCCAGTCTTCGAGCTCCGCGCGACAAGACGTCGAACAGGGGCCCGGCTTCGCGGGCGAAGTGCGCGGCGAGAGCCCCGTCCGGTTCGGACGTGCCGACTACGGAAGCGATTCTCATGATCTGTCTCCGATTTCTGGTGGGGAGGCCCACTAGGGCGGTCAAGATCAGAATCACAGTTGAGAACGCGAAGCGGACCCTTGAAAGTTCGTAGTCCGGGTCCGTGGTGCAGGGGCCGGCTAGGGCCTAGCTGGCCCACGACACGGTGCGCAGCTGCCGCCGCGAGCTGATGCCGAGCTTGACGAAGACCTTCCTGAGGTGCCATTCGACCGTGTGCGTGCTGATGAACAACTGCGCACCGATCTCCTGGTTCGTCAGCCCTTCTGCGGCCAGTCGTGCGATCTGTGCCTCCTGGGCCGTCAGCTCATCCCCGGAAGCGACCGGTTGTTTGCGCACCTTCTCGCCGATGGCCACCAGTTCTCGGCGAGCCCGCTCGGCGAAGGCCGTCGCGCCCATTCGGGTGAACATCGTGTGGGCCTCGGTGAGGTGTCGACGCGCATCGAGTCGCCGGTTTATCCGGCGCAGCCACTCTCCGTAGCGCAGGTGGGCGCGAGCCAGATGTACGACGATGCCGGTGCGCTGCAAGCGTTCGATGCCTTCGCTGAAAAGACTGTCGGCGAGCTGATCCTCGGCTAGCAGGGCCCGCATACTCGCCAAAACACCGAGGCCCCAATCGGTTTCGCTAGCGCCAGCACGTTCTTCAAGTTGACGTATGGCCACGGTGGCCATCTGCTGCTCGCCGGCGTGTGTCGCAGCTTCGATGAGTTCGATCAAGCACCATCCGTAGAAGCCGAGGTCCTCATGTTCACACGCCTCGCGGGCGGCGGCGAAGGCCTCCTCGTAGCGGCCGAGTCCGTTGTAGAGCACAGCGGCGGTGTATCCGGCCAGGCCCAGCATTCGGCCTTCGCCTCTGGCGGTTCCCTCTGCGGTGGCTGCCTCGATCAAGCCAACAGCGTCGGCGGGGCTTCCCCGCCAGGCAGCCAGTAGTAATAAGTCGTATTTGAATGGCACGTAGCCCGTTGCAGCGGTGATCGAAGCAGCCTCTTCGATAAGTGTTGCGGCCGTGGCGAATTCACCGGCCAGCAGGTGGGCTCTCGCCCTATAGGCAAGCGCTCGCGGAATGATGGCCAGCGCACCCGTCTCACGGGCGTGCCGGACGATGTCGGTGGCCAATTGACGGTAGATCGTGTCGTCCCACAGCTCGGCGGCGGCGGTCTCCTGCACGACCGGGAAGGCAAGCGACATCCAGCGCAGCGCCTGGCTGTCGTTTTGTTTGGTCTGGGCGCAGATGAGCTCCAGTGCTTCACGCATCAGGTTCTTACCGTGGCTCGCATCGCCCACGATGCGGCTGGTCAGGGCGCCCAGTAGCAAGTCCATCGGTTGACGCAGCTTCGATACCCGGCCGACCGCACCGCGGGCAGTCTCGGCCGCATTCGCCAGTGCATCGGGTTCAGCGAGTCGCCCGGCGTACATGGTTGCGGCGAGCGCCTCGAGATAGGTCTCCCGGGCCAGTTCGTCGTCAAGAGTTTCCAGACGTTTGGCGGCGCTGAGCAGTTGAGTCGCGGGCTCGGCAAGGGCCGACGGGCCGGTAGCGCCGCCGCGGTTGCGAGCGAAGTCCATCTGGGCGCGTAGCCGAGCCACTTGGGCGCGTTGCAGGTCGGACAGTGGTCCTAGTTCGGCCGCTGCGAGCAGGTCGTACGCCGCAACGGGGGCTGCCGCGTCTCCTTTGGCCTGCGCGGCGGCGATCGCCCTGGAAGCGCGCCGGGCCGGGTCCGTTGTCAACGTGGTGGCGCGCTCCAAGAAGGCCGCCGCCGCGGCGATGCCGCCCCGGCTCTGGGCACGGGCGGCCGAGGTTTCCAGTTCCACGGCCACCGCCTCATCCGGTCCCGCCGCGGCATTTGCGGCGTGCCATGCCCGACGATCAGGGTCGGTTTTCGGGTCCGTCACGTCGGCCAACACCTGATGGATGGCCCTGCGGTCAGGCAGATCTGCGGCTCGGTAGGTCGCTGAACGCACCAAGGGGTGGTGAAAGTGCATGCGCGGGCCGAACTCGAGCACTCCCGCGGCCTCTGCCGGTGCGAGCGCGTGCACCGGGATGCCCAGTTTGGCTGCCGCACGCAAAAACAGCGCTGCATCACCAACTGGCTCGGCCGCCGCGACAAGCAACAACCGTTGCGTGTCGGCAGGAAGAGACCTGATGCGCTGGACAAAGCTTTCCTCCAGCTGTCCCGCCGAGCGGTGCACAGCCAGATTTCCGACGCCGCTGGCAAGCTCTGCCGCAGAGAGGTTTCGCGGCACCTCGAGCAGCGCCAGCGGAATGCCGCGTGTCTCAGCGACGATGCGGTCACGCACCCGTTCATCGATCCGTCCGGGGATGACGGAATACAGCAGCTCTCGGGCCTCGCCGTCGGACAGGCCGCTGATCGTGAGTTCCGGCAGACCCGCTAACGCCTCTGCGCCGTTGTCTCGGGCCGCGAATAACACGGCGACCGGCTCGGCCAGGAGCCGACGCGCGACGAAGGCAAGTGTCTGCACCGACACCTGATCGAGCCACTGCGCGTCATCGATGATGCAGAGCAGGGGCTGGTCGTTGGTGGCGGCGGCCATCAGGCTCAGCACTGCCAAGCCGACGAGGAAACGGTCGGGTGTGGGCCCGACACCGCGGCCGAAGGCGACGTTCAGCGCCTCGCGCTGCGGTTCGGGCAATTCGTCGAATCGCTCCATCAGCGGCGCACATAGTTGCTGCAGGCCCGCGAACGCGAGCTCCATGTCGGATTCGACGCCGGCCACCTGGACGCAGCGGAAGTCAGTCGCTAGCTCTGACACGTACCCGAGGAGGGCGGTCTTGCCGACGCCTGCTTCTCCGCGGAGAACCAAAACCTGGTGGCTACCTAATTGCACCGTCGAAATCAGCGCGCGCAGCGCCTCGCATTCGGCGGCGCGACCGCGCAAACGTTTTCCGTGGCCCTGGCTCGACATAAGCACCACCGCGTCTGGTCCCAGTGGACCTCGCCCGGTTTGGTGTTAACGAATGGCGGCTGGCCCGAATCCGATAGTAGTCAGCCACTCTTAGCGGGGTCTACGCGGTCGCCGATCCTTGAACCTCGATATCGGTCCTGTGCTCGATGAACGTGACGGTCTCCTCCAATGGCGCCCGGCCGGTGCGGGCATAACCAACGGTGGCGTCCTCGTACCCGATCGACATGCCACAGAACAGGATCCGCCCGTCTGGGGGTGACACGACCTCCGCGACGGATTTCCTTGTTTGCGACCACGCCATCTGCGCGCAACTGTGTAGGCCCTCGGCACGCAGCAGCAGCATCACGGTTTGCAGGTACATGCCGAGGTCCGCCCATTGGGGCAGGCCCATGTCGCGGTCGATGTAACAAAACAGGGCGGCGGGCGCGCCGAAGCAGTCCCAGTTCGCGATGGCGGCCCGTTGCCGCGCCTCCAGGTCCTCGCGCGCGATGCCAAGTGCTCCGTAGCGCTGTTTGGCGAAAGCGGCTCGGCGCTCGTGGTACGGGGACTTCAGTTCGGTCGGATACATCTCGAATTCCCGCTCGTCCCAGGGGTCGCCGGCTCCCACCCGCTCGACGGCGAGCATTTTGAGCTGCACCAGAGCTGCACCGGTCAGCACGTAGATGTGCCAGGGTTGGAGGTTTGACCCCGACGGTGACCAGGCTGCGGCGGACAGCACGCGCTCCAGCACTTCGTTCGGGACAGGCTGGTCGGTGAATCCGCGGACTGCTCGTCGGCTGGTGACCGCCTCGTAGATGTCCATTGACGCCGTACTTCCTATCTCCTCATAAAAACCCGTTGCTGCCGTTCGTATTTCACGACTCGAGGGGGCAGCAACGGGCCCGGCGGTTCGGCTACGCCTTGGCTGCCGATTCGAGAATCCAGTCCTCGAATCTGGTCGTGGATAGTGTCGCGCCGTCATCGGGAACGAGGGTGCGTTCTTCGATTGCGACGCCCCAGTACAACGCCGCGGGATCGGCGACGACCTCACGGGCATCCCCGCGCGCGGTCAGCGCGGTGCGGATGAGATCGTGAAGTGGATACGCCTGAGGTCCGCCCACCTCGCTGATGCCGTTCACCGGCTCACCGACTGCGGCGATGGCCACCGCTTTGGCGACGTCGGCAGCGGCCATCGGCTGACAGAGCGCCGACGGTAGACGCACCGTGTTCCCCTCGGTCGCGGAGTCGGCGATGAAGTTGAGGAACTCAAAGAACTGCGTCGCGTGCACGATGGAATACGGAATCGGGCCTGCGCTGATGAGCTCCTCCTGCACCTGCTTCGCCCGGAAGTAACCGCTCCGCGGGGCAAGAAAATCGGTGCCGACCACGGACAGCGCGACATGGTGGCCCACTCCGGCTTCGGCCTCGGCGGCGAGCACGTTCTTGGTCGACTTGGTGAAGAACTCCATCGACGCCTCGTCCTCGAACGACGGCGAATTCGACACGTCGGCGACCACCGCCGCGCCGGCGAGCACGTCGGACAGGCCCTCGCCGGTAACGGCGTTCACACCAGTCGAAGGGGCCGCGGCGACGGCGTCATGACCCTGTTCGGTCAAGGCCTGCACCACCTTTGATCCGATGAGGCCAGTTCCTCCGATGACGACGATTCTCATGATGAGCCTTTCCTGATCGTGGTTTGCGGCTGACGACAGCCGTTGCTCCCTAAACCGCCAGAACGGATGGACGACCGCGAACTCATCCCGGGCGCCGAAATTTTTTGGGCGACAGCACACCACGGGGGCCATCGGCGAAGTAGCGCGAACGCTAAGGTCATGGTCGTGCAGAGCACTAGGGGCGGTAGCTCAGTTGGTTAGAGCCGCGGACTCATAATCCGTTGGTCGCGGGTTCGAGCCCCGCCCGCCCCACTGCAAACGCCTGGTGAGAAGCTATTTGATCGCCCAGGCGACGCGGCGACGGTCCCTCGTCCCGGCGTCGTCCCGGCAACCGGCGCGGGTGTGTGCTCACGAGCTAATTCTCGGGGCACCTGGGTCGGCGCTTCTGAAATCACAAAAGCCTCGTAAACGCCACGGCGTGTCCAGGAGGACGTTAGGCACGACCTGCTTGTCTAGCTGGCGCGCACCGGGGTGTTCGTGTGCTGGGATTGCTGTCTCAGTAGTCCCCGCAGAAGAAGTTCAAACGGTCGATCATCCAGCGCTATCGGAGCGTTTGGGAATCCACCGTCATCGGTAGACGCCGCCGCCCCTGCTGCACCGTGCTTCTGCGTCATCCTGGCGAGAAGTACCGACCCCCGAACAAGTTCCGACACCGCGGAGTAAGTGTCGTGCGCTGTCTGCTCATCGAGACCGGCTTGGGTCATGCCGGCGATCGCTTTCTGCGTCTCCTGTTCGCCGAGCCGTCGAGCCATCGGACTCAGTGCGCCTCGAATGAGGATCAAATCCGTCAACACCGGATCGCCGAGGAATATCCGGCGCACACCGCGTGCGTGCGCCATCAACGACTCGCGCCAATCGTCCGACTCGGCATAGGCCGGCAACCCGCTGCGACGCAACGCGCGGTCGGTCATGGCGTCGAGAAGTTCCGACTTATTGCGAATGTGCCAGTAGATGCTGGTTACGCCGACGTCGAGCGATTTGGCGATCAGTGGAATGCTCACCTGCTCGATTGAGGAGTCTGCTGCTATCTCAAAGGCCGTCTCGACGATCGCGTCTTCGGTCAGCGAGCCGCGCGGTCGCCGGACTGATTGTCGCTGCGGCTTCGAAGCCTGCACCCTCACCCTCACCCCTCACTCACCGTGTGACATTCATCGTGTCATGATCGGCAGCTTGGACCACCCGCGCACGCTTGCGGTGTGTGCCTTCGCCGCTCCCGCGTAGTCGACGTCCCACTCCGGCCACCGCTTGAGGAGCTCTTCCAGCACGACCCTGGCTTGCATGCGTGCCAGCGAGGTACCGAGGCAGAAGTGCAGACCCTGGCCGAAGCTGAGGTGGCCGCCTCTGCGGTGAATGTCGAACTGCTCGCCGTTTGGGAAACGCGCATCGTCGCGGTTGGCAGATCCATTGAGCAGCAACATGATCGATCCCTCCGCGATCGGCGTGCCGAGACATTCCGTATCGTGGGCGACGTAGCGCGCCTGCACCGGTGACGGCGCTTCGAAGCGCAGCACTTCCTCGATGGCGCCCGGGATCAGTTCGGGGTCGGCAACGAGCTCGCTGCGCTGATCCGGGTGATCGGCCAGCAGCTGGCACGCGAAACCGATGAGCCGGGTGGTGGTTTCGTTGCCAGCACCGGCGATCATGCTGGTGTACGTCAGCACCTCGGTGCGCGTTAGCTGGCGTGTTCCACCATCGTCTTCCACTTCGGCGTTGAGTAGCTGCGTCATCAGGTCGTCGGATGGGTGGTCGGCCCGCCAGTCGATGTACTCAGAGAACAACAGATACGACTCTTCGAACGCGTTGTCGGCAACCGCGAACTGGCCCTCCTTCAGGTCAATAGCGTTGTTCGTGGTGTCCCGGATCAGCTGCTGACCCTGCTCGGGGATGCCGAGCAAATAACCGATGGTGCGCATCGGGATCAGGGCACCGAGGTCGGCGATGACGTCGAATTCGTGCTGCCCCAGTAGCGAATCGAGAGCCCCCACACAGAACTGGCGAGTCAACGGTTCGATGGCAGCCATTCGGCGCGGGGTGAATACCTTCGACAGCAGTCGCCGATGCAGGTCGTGCTGCGGTGGGTCCTCGAACAGGATCACCCCCGGTGGTACTTCCAGACCGCTCTTGATGACGTCCATGACGGTGCCACGCCCCGACCGGTAGGTCTGCCAGTTCGGCAGCTCACGTGCCACGTCATCCCATCGACTCAGCGCGTAGAAATCGTGCGGCTCGTTGTAGTACAGCGGCGCTTCCTCGCGCAGCCGCCGCCACACCGGATATGGATCGTCGTCGATCGCGAAGTCGAACGGGTCGTAATACAGGTCAACGGCTTTCGGGCGTGTCATGTCAGCGCCGGGTCTGACGGGTCACGATCGACGGGCCGGCCAGTGGCACGTCTAGGAGTCCGGGCTCGGCGTCGATGACTGCCGGGATGGCGTTGATGGCGGCCATCGCCGTCGCGGCGACGCCGGGGTTGGTGGCGTCATCTGGCGTGGGGTCCAGATGTAGGTCGAGGGTCATGTTCGGGTTTCCTTCGATGCGGAACACCATGCCGCCCTGACCGGGTTGTGCTGGGCGCGGCCAAGAGTCGGGCCACGGCGTCGACGTCACCGCCGCGAAGTACTGAACCGAGACGACGGGGCGCTCGTTCTGGATCGCGGCGAGCTGCCAACGGTGGCCGCAGATGGTGCCCTTCGGGATCACTCCCAGGGCGGTGTCGAGGTCGTTCGGGGCGAGGATGGTCTCCCAGTCCAGCGCCACACGTTCGACGTCCACGCCGAGCGTGTCGGCGATGTAGCGCACGACGGGGTCCCAGTCGTTGTTCACCTTGCCGACAGCGATGCGAATCGGCACGTGGCCGTTGGGCTTTCCGAATCCCATCGACTCGTGGAGCACCTCCCAGATCGGATAGGACAGGTCGAGGTCGACGGCGTATTCGTCCATGCGGTAGGTGTCGATCACCCCGGCGCCGGCGAGCAGGGCGGTGGGCAGATTGAGGCTGACGAAGCCGGGTTCGCAACCGGTGGCGTAGAAGGTTGCGTTGCCTTTACGTGCTGCGTTTTCGATCGGTTCGCGCCAGATCGCCGGTGCCGCCTTCGGATACACCATGGGGATCGCGGAGATGGTGACCACGTTGATCCCGGCTTCCAGGTAGCCGACGATGTCGGCGATCACCTCGCCTTCACGGCGAACGGCGGTTGCGCAGTAGGCGATGCAATCGGGCTGGGCGCCCAGGACCGCTGCGAGGTCGTCGGTCGCCACGATGCCGACATCGGGGCGACCGCATAAAGCGCCGGCATCCGTGCCTACCTTCGCCGGCGAGGACACCTTGACCCCAGCCAGTTCCAGTGCGGGATCGTTGATGACCGCGCGCAGCGCAACGCTGCCCGTCATGCCGGTGCCGACGTGAACGACGCGACGCTTCGCGGAGTCGGGAGATGAAGTCACAGGTCGAGCCTCTCAGTGCGGTGGGAGCGGTTGCCAACACATCAGGTCGCAACTTACTGTAGGCGCAACCAGTATGACTTACCAGTAGCTGTTGCAGTAACGGCGGCGGACGGGGGGGTACGGCGCACGTGTCGAAGCGGACGGTCGTCATCACTGGGTCGAGCGACGGCGTCGGGGCAGCAGCGGCCCGGCGGTTGGCGGCCGCCGGCGACAACGTCGTTGTCATCGGTCGCTCGGTATCCAAGACGAAGGCGATCGCCGACGAACTCCAAACCGACTATCTCTGTGCGGATTTCTCGGACCTCGCCCAGGTGCGTGCCCTGGCCGAGGAGCTGCGGCGGCGTTATCCGCGAATCGACGTGCTGGCCAACAACGCCGGAAGTGTCTTCGCCGCCGATGGCGTCACCGTTGATGGGTTCGACAGCGTGCTCCAGGTGAACTACTTTGCGGCCTTCCTTCTCAGCACTTTGCTGATGGACGTGTTGATCGCGTCGAAGGCCCGCGTCATCTGCACGTCGAGTTCGTCGCAACGTTTGATGCGTCCAGGTCTATCGGTGAACGACCTACTCTGTACGAGACCGATGCGCCCGACGGTTACCTACGGGCGCTCCAAGATCGCGCTCGTGATGTTCGCTCGCGAATTGCATCGTCGTTACTGCGAATTCGGTGTATCCGCCGCTTCGTTCCACCCCGGATTCGTCAACAGCAACTTCGGCCCGGCGTCGGGTTCGCGCGTTCTCGCGGTCATGCAACGAGCGCACACCGAACGGCTCGTCGGTATCACCCCGGAGGAGGCGTGCGATCAACTGGTGTGGCTGGCCTCGGAAGGCAGTGAAGACTTTGAACCTGCCGGCGAGTACTTCGTGAGACGCCGCGTCGGTCGTGCGCATCGGACCACGTACGACCCGCGTCGCGCCTACGAATTGTGGGAGCGGACAGCCGCCCTGGTGAACCGATGCTAGGAGTTCCGGACGTGATTGACCTCGCGAAGGAGCGGCTTCGCAGCAGCTCGGATCTCGCGAATCGTCATGGCGCGCAGTGGATGTATGGCAAGGACGAGCGCAATGCGATCGTCGGCGTCGAGCACCGGCGCGGAAATCGTCGCGATTGGGTGCGCGCCGCGGGTGCTGTCGTCCGGCAGCGGGTCGGCCGAAGCGAATTCCACCCGCAACTGATCGATGACGGAACGAAGATTGCGGGGGATCACGTCTCCGGACAGCGTGCCAATCGCTTGGGCCGCTTGGTTCAACGCAGGTGTCATCCAGTCGACGTCGTAGCCGCGCTCGCGGGTGCGGGTCAGCACGGTGCGCAGCCGCTGGTGCAGACCCGCATCATCGGCAGCACCGCGTCGGATCCAGGCTTCTTGCTCGTCGGTGCTATCCCATGCCGCGAAGGCGATACCGAACGGCGGCGCGTAGGGGATGCGCTCGTTGGGTTGAACGACTGCGGACAGGTCCGCGGGATACTCGAAGGCGGTGATCACCAGGCTGTCACCTGCTCGCTCCAGGAC
>NZ_JBAPMI010000110.1:0-2180 GCF_049278535.1 Mycobacterium sp.
GGATCTGCCATTGCGGATTCCGATCGGCGATCCCGCGCGCGCAGTGCTGGCGGCGCGCCGGGCCGCCCCGGACGACGTCCCGTTCGTGCCTGCCGGCTAGGGGCGATCGCAAGCTCGGCGAAGCCGGGCGCAGCGGGTCGGCCACATGAGCTAGGGGCGATCGCAAGCTCGGCGAAGCCGGGCGCAGCGGGTCGGCCCCATGAGTTAGGGGCGATCGCAAGCTCGGCGAAGCCGGGCGCAGCGGGTCGGCCCCATGAGCTAGGGCCGCATCTCGTAAGCGCCGTCGTAGGCCCGGACCTCCTGCCACACCCGATCGAAGCGGTGTGCGTCGGTGATGGGCTTACGCACGGCGCCCAGAGCCCAATCCTGTTGCGCCGTGGTCGAACTCGGCTTTCCGTGCAAGGCCACGGCGTATTGGGAGAAATCGCGGATCTGGACTTCGAAGATCTGGTCTATAAGGTCGGCGTCGAGGCCGATCAGATCCGCTTGTTCGAGGATCAGCTGTCCGTACACGATCAGCGTGAACAGGTGACCGACCACCAGTAGGAAATCGAGGTCTTGCATCTGCTCGGGGTCCGGTGCGGCGGTGGCCAGCAACTCCTTGAGCGCGTTGGCCTGTTCGTAGAACAGCGCGACATTTGAGATTTTCGTGTGCTTTTCGTACACCGTTGACCAGTCGGCGAATTGCACCTTGGAGGCGCCGCGAGCCGGCCCCTGCGCCCAGAAGAACACGTCATCAGCCGGGTCGTTGCGAGTACCGATCTCGGGGTACGTCGCCGGATTGAACATGTAGTTGGGCATGAACTTCAGGATCTGTGCGACGTTGACGTGCACCGTGCCCTCCAGCCGTGGCAGGGCGCCGATCAGCCTGGCCACTTCGCTGAAGTAGGTGTTCTTCTCGAAACCCTTGGCGGCCAGCACATCCCATAGCAGGGTCACCACCTCTTCGCCTTCGGAGGTGACTTTGGCTTTGGTGACCGGGTTGAACAGCAGGTAGCGACGGTCATCGAGGCTGGCGCTGCGGAAGTAGTCGATCGCGCGGTCGCTGAATAGTTTCATCGCGACCAGCCGGGCGTAGGCCTCCACGAAACTGGCCCGCACGTGCGGGAAGTCGGTGACCGGGTTGCCGTACAGGATGCGGTTGTTGGCGTGGGTGATCGCCTCGTAGAAGGCGTGCTCACACATTCCGATCGACCCGGAGCACAGGTTGAACTTGCCGACGTTGACGGTGTTGAGCGCGGCGGAGAACGCCTCCGGGCCGGTGCACAGGATGTCCTCCTCGTGCACCGGGTAGTCGTTGAGCCGGAAGTTGCTGACGAACATCTGGCCGTGCACCACGTTGCCGATCAGTTCGTAATTCTGGTGGCCGCTGTCCGCGACGAACCACACGTAGCCATCGGCGCCCTCGACGTCGGTGCGCCGGGAGAACACCGACACCATGCCGGCCACGTTGCCGTTGCCGATGTAGTACTTCTCCCCCGACGCGCGGAAGACCACCCCTTCGTCGTCGCCGTCGGCGGCGGGCGTGAGGAGCAGGTCGGTGTTGTAGATATCGGCGCCGTGTTCACGTTCGGACAGCGCGAACGCCATCACGCCACCGGCGTCGAGCTGCGCGGCCGCGCGCTCCTTGGCCTTGATGTTGTCGCTCTGCCAGATCGGGCCGAGACCCAGGATCGTCACCTGCTCGGCGT
The DNA here is from genome assembly GCF_049278535.1 of Mycobacterium sp. Classification (GTDB taxonomy): domain Bacteria; phylum Actinomycetota; class Actinomycetes; order Mycobacteriales; family Mycobacteriaceae; genus Mycobacterium. The sequence goes on from NZ_JBAPMI010000110.1 coordinate 1,692, forward strand.
ACCAGTACGACAGCCCGTAGAACCCGAAGATCTCGCTGAGCGCGGCGTTGCGGGAGGTGTCCCACCGCTTGTTCGGGTCGCCTCCGCCGTACTCCGACGGGGTGAGGAAGGTCGCGAAGATCTTCTCCTGCTTGATGAAGTCGAGGAAATCCGACACCCAGGCGGCTTCGAGGTCGTCGCGCAGCAGCTTGGCCTTACCGCGCTCTTCGAACCACCCGATCACTGCACGCAGCTGACGTCGGGTTTCAGGGTCGAAATGCGACGGGTCGTAGGTATTCGGATCAAAAAGCAGTCCCATGGGCGTCGAATCTAGCGCTAGTCGACAACGTCATGGGCATATCTCAAGGAGCTAACGATTCAGTAGACCCGTGGCGTGGGTGCGCCGAGCAGCTGGCCTGCCATGTTCTGGTGGAAGCCTGATGTCCACGTACCTGCCTTGCACTCGACGCGCCGCTGTCGCCGCGGCGGCCTGTTGGACCCTGCTCACCC
>NZ_JBAPMI010000111.1:0-13613 GCF_049278535.1 Mycobacterium sp.
CTCAAACGGCGGGCTCGGCGGGATCGGCGGCTACGGTCGTGGCTTCCTGTTCGGGGCCGGTGGGGTTGGCGTGGATGGCGGCCCCGGCGCCAACGGCACCGACGCCGGCACCGTTGGCGACGGCGGGACCGGGGGTTGGGCCGGGTACGGCGGTGACGGCGGCGACCACGGGCGCGGGCTATTCGGGATGTCCGGCGACGGCGGTCACGGCGGCAACGGCGGTCACGGCGGCGCTGGCGGCACCATCTCAGGTAACGGCGGTGACGGCGGACCCGGGGGTGCGGGCGGTTGGGGTACTAGGTTGTTTCAGCCCACCCCGTCCGACCACATCGGTGACGGCGGTGTGGGCGGTCACGGCGGCGACGGTGGTGCCGGCAACGGTGTGGGTCACACCGCCGGCCAAGGCGGTCGTGGCGGCTGGGGCGGTAGTGGTGCCGCCGGCGCTGACGGCGGTCCCGGTGGCGACGGCGGTGCCGGCAACGGCGGTGCAAGTGGAGCGCTCGGAGGCCCTGGCGGCCCTGGCGGCAACAGCCTCACCGGCGAATCCGGCGGCGGCGCCCCAGGCGCACCCGGCGCGCCAGGCCAAAGCAATGGGTAACCGGCGAGCAGACGAACGAGCCGTTCTTTTGATGACCCAGGAGCATCCGCGGCGGGGTAGTTGGAGACGCCGATCAGACGGTCCTGCTATGGATTCCGACAGCTAACTGTTCGGGCCAATGACGAAGCACCGCCCAGCGCTGGTCGTCAGCAAGACCTCCTGCACCGCTGATGCGTCGATGCCGGGGAACTGAATCTGATCGATCGATTGACCCGGATCGATTGCGGCGATCTGCGAGGCCGTGGTGCCGTCCTTCATGCGTACGTCGGCGGTTACCTGCTCGCCGTTAGCTGCATTGGACGATTCGCGGAAGTAGTAGACATCAATCCCGGAGCCCGACGTGTCGCCAACCCAACCATCGCGGTAGTAGCAGGCTGGGTTGCCCTCAGCGTCCGGGGGCGGCGGGGTGCAGATCGACAACCCGACGCAGGATGTAGTCGTGCTGGGAGCGGCAGTCGCGTTGGGCGCTGCTGTGGCGGTGGGTGCGGCACCACTCGGAGTAACGCTTGGCTGTGAGACTGTTGAACTCGATGTGGCGGCTTGCGGCTGCGACGGTGCGGACGACGAACACGCCGCCAGGCCCAAGCTGCCCACTGCGGCGATCGTTACCCACGCCTTCACGTTTGCCAGGCGGACCCCTTTGGAGACATCAATCGGTCGGTTCACACGGTATGGCGGGTGCGGGCTGCTGCACAACATTCGAGCAGCCGAGAGCTCAGCATCGCGATTAGGTAGTGCCGCGCCGAGCCGGGCGAAATTCCAGTAGGGGGCTACTGCGTTCGTCTGACCGAATACGAGCGACGGTTAATCGGTCAGAACCCCAGCGGGAGAAGGGGCGAAATGCCCGAAAAGGATTGGCTATGACCGACTTCCTGGTCCTCCTCGCGGCCATGCTGCCCGCGGCTGCGGCATCGATGATGTTCGAGCGGTGCACCACTCATGGCATGCGGCGTCGTCGCCTCGCTCTTGAAAAGCGTCCACGACGGGTATCAGTCGCTGATCCGGGCCGGCGGGCCGACTCGGTTATCCCGGTCGTCCAAGCATGACTCCGATCCTGCAACTCGACCGCGTCGCTAAGACGTACCGCAGGGGCGACGAAGAGGTACAAGTGCTCGTCGACTTCGACTTCACTTTGAACGCAGGCGAATTCGTCGTCGTGACTGGACCGTCAGGGGCAGGGAAGTCGACGCTGCTACATGTTGCCGGCGGGCTGGACGCCCCGGATAGCGGCACTGTGGCCGTGGCCGGGCAGGACATTTGGTCGATGAGCGCCGGCGCGCGCGCCGCGTTTCGGCGCCGCAACCTCGGATTTGTGTTCCAGTTTTTCAACCTGGTGCCAATGCTCACCGCGGTCGAAAACGTGTCGTTGCCGCTGGTGTTAGACGGACTGCCGGCGCGAAAGGCAGACTCACGCGCCGAGGAGCTACTGCAACGGGTCGGGCTGGGCGATCGGGCACGGCACCGGCCGGCTGAACTGTCGGGCGGACAGATGCAACGAGTGGCGGTGGCGCGCGCACTGGTGGCTCGGCCGTCGATCATCCTCGCCGATGAGCCGACCGGAAACCTGGACAGCCATTCGTCGACCGAGGTCTTGAACCTTCTGCGCTCGTTGTCAGACGAAGATGGCGCGGCGGTCGTCATGGTGACACACGATCGGGTTGCGGCGGGCTACGGCACCCGCGAGGTGCATCTGGTCGACGGGCACGCATGCGAAGTCGACACCGCCGCGATTATCGCGGGGCCTTGGTGAGATCGCTGCGCGCCGGATGGCTGTCTTTCCGGCGCATCCACCTCGCCGCGTTGGTCGCCGACTGGCGCCGGACGCTGCTCAGCATGATCGGCGTTGCGGTAGGGGTCACCGTGGTGCTGGGCACCTGGATTCTCAAGTCTGAGCTCAATCGCCCATTCGACGCATTCGGCCCGTCGCTCACCCATGCCGCCGGCGTCGGGGCGGTCGAGGTTACGCCGAACGTCAGCGGCCGGCTGCCGATCAACACAGTCAACCGGCTGCATGCCGAGGTCGCAGGGGCAGAGGCCGTCATCCCGATCGTCGCCGGCTTGGCGCCCGTGGATGTCGCCGGCGGGAGTCACGGATTCTTTCTGCTCGGCGGGTCCTGCCAAATCGAGTTGCTGGTTGGCCCTTTCAATTGTGAGCAGCGGGCCCGTGACGAGAAACCAGCTGCCGGCCCTGGTGTGCCACTGCAGATTCCGGCTGTCATCGCCAAACGGCATGGCCTACAGCTCGGTGATGAGTTGCACGTCCCGGGACTGCCACCGGGATCGGCCCACCTCGGCTGGACCTTCCCGGAATTCGACCGTGTGGAGGGCATCAACGGCGGCTACGTGCTGCTGGCCCCCTCGATGGACATCGCCGCGAGCATGCTCGGCTCACCGGGTTATGCAACGGCCGCGTTCGTGCTGCCAAGACGGGGCGCTGACGTCGCGGCCGACATCGACCGCGTCATCGCCGGCGTAGCAACGGCAGGGCCGCCGCGGCCCCATCAACCGGCCGTGTTCGAGAACGCCGCTCAGAGCTTCAACCTCAATGTGCTGGCCGGCGTGCTGATCGGCTTCCTCATCGCCCTGAACACCATTCTGTTGGCCGTCGAGGACCGGCGCACGGTGATGGGGACCATTGGCGCGATCGGCGCCAAGCCGGTCGGGCTGTTCGGCGGGATGCTCGGCGAAGGCGCAGTCGTGGGTGTTCTCGGTGGGTTGCTAGGGGTCCCAAGCGGTTTCATGCTCGGGACGTATCTGGTGGACCGATTCGGGAAATCCATGCTGGCCGGTTCCGGCGGCACGATCGCTACGCACTTCACGCCGAGTTTGATCGTGATCGGAGCGGCCGCCGGGCTCGTCTGCGGAATCCTCGCGATGACCGGGCCAGCGGTCAGGTTGGTCCGCGAAGGACCGTTGGCATCGATGGCGAGCGTGGGAGGAGTGCAGCGCGCCAGGAAGATCCCGATGTGGCCGCTGTTCGTCGGGGTGGGGCTGCTGGCGACCGCCGTCGCCGTGTTGAAGATTTTCGAGCGCGGTTCCCTACCGCTGAATGCGGGCGTCAACGGCATGACGCTGGGGTTGTGCGGGGTGGCGTTGGTGACGGCGTGGATCGCTCCGCGTGCCGGCGGGCTCTCGATCGAGTTGCTGACAATTGCGCGACCGGCTGTCGGGCGCTTGCTGGGTGCCGACATTCGGCGTTACGTCGTGCTGTTCGCTCTGTCGGCTGCGCTCCTCGCTGAGGGTACGAGCGCGGCCATCAGCTCACACAGCATGCAACTGCTCGGCACCAGGCAAATTGCCGCAGAGAAAGCCGACCGACTGCCCGCCGCCTTGTTGATCAGCGCTCAATCGGTACTCGATCAGCGGGACAGCCAGCTTTCCGACGCCACGTTCGAGTTGGTGACCGGCGCTGCCGACGGGCGCAGCGTGTCGTCGCGCCGGCGATCGACGATCTCGTCGGGAACGTTGTCACGCCTGGTCGTCGGCGTTACGCCGGGCGATTGGTACAGCCAATCGCTGTATGAGCCCACTGATGTCCCGGACAGGTTCTGGCAGGGATTGCGGGAAGGCCAGATTGGGCTGAGCGCCATCGCCGCCAGCCGACTCAACGTTGCCGCGGGCGGCACCGTAGAGCTGGCTAGCGTCGAAGGGCCGAAGCGGTACCGGGTGGCTGGAATCTTTCACCCACGGATGATCGACGACACCGCGGTGGGCGATATCGTCCTGGCATCCGAAAGGTTGGCGCGTTCTGACTGGGCTGCCGTACGCGATCAGGTCGCGGTCGCGTACCCGTCCGCCACCGATGCAACCGCCCACCGAAACGATTACCTCAGCCTCGGCGCCGGATTGCGGGTGTACGACAACGAGCAGTGGCGCTCGGAGGCCACCAGCGGGATGACCCGTTTCCTGGAGCCGTTCACGATCGCGGGGTATGTGGTGATGGCAGCCGCCGGCTTGAGCGTGCTGAACGTCTTCGTACTGGGACTTCTGCAACGCAGGCGTGAGCGGGCCGCCTTGCGGGCGATCGGGATGACCGCTGGCCAGGAACAGGCCGTGATCATCGCTAACGCCGGCCTGCTCGGCTTGCTTGTCGCCGGCCTCGCTGTGCTCGGGGGGGTAGGTATCACCTATCTCTGGTCGCTGGGCTCGCCGGTGTTCTACGGCATCAAGATCGAATGGGGTGTTCTGCCCCTCCCGCTGCGAACCGGTGCCGCCGCCGCGGTGGTGCTGGTCCTGACCGCCGCGGTGTACCCCGTGATCCACGCGCGGCGACTCGAGACGGCCGAGGTGCTGCGATCCAGTTGACGTTCGGGGCGCAACCCTTTAGCCGTGAACCTCGCTGCGCAATCGCGGAATGTCGTCGCCTTCGCGCCGGAACCGGTCTAGATGTTCCCGAACCGCGGGGCTCGACATGGCCTCGAAGTCTGTTGGCGGCAATGTCATCTGAAAGACCAGTCCGCGGCCGTCTGGCCCGTCAACCAGGGCACCGAAGCCCGCAAAAGGTATTTTCATCAACGGCGTGAAATAGGACGTGAAGGTGTCTTCGAAGCTGAGGCGATAAACACCAAAGCCGCTCCAGTTCGATACAAGCGGATTCCACCGGACCGGGTTGTAGCTAGTGGCTACACAGCGAGCGCCCCGCCATGCACCGGCAGTGTCTAGGAATTGTTGGTTGATGCGCATGTCGCAGTGTTCGTCGGCAAAGCGGTCCACGTTACGGCGAATGCGTTGGGCAATCGAGCTTGCCGCCTCTCCGCGTTGCAGGTCGAGGTTCAACGCCGTGACGATATTTCCGACGAGCATCGGATCGAGGCGACAACGATTCCGCACATCGACGGCGATCGCGAGGGTTCGACGATCCACCGCAGGATCCGCGTTCATGAGCGCCTCGCAAACATGGGCGCACACAACATCGTTGGCAGACAGTCGCGTCCCGTTTGCATAGGCGGTACGCATGCGGTTGATTTCATCTTCTCCGAAGTAGCGACTCAGCGTCCGCTGCTTCCGCGCGTCCTTGGCCAAGTACAGCGCGCTACGTGCAAGTTCCGCGAGTCCGAGGCAGCGCACCCCAGACTCCGATGCGCCGTCCGCGGGCAGATGCTCGTCGAGGTAGGCCGCACGGTCTTCGGCGAGCACCGGCTCCGGCAGTGGCTTGCCGGCAGCGGCGGCGGCCCAAGCGTTGATGAAGTGCATCGCCGTCTGCATGTCACCGATCGCGTGGTGCCACGAGAAACCGATCGCGGTCGAGTCGTCCGCAAGATGCGTGATGCGTACCTTGCACAGCGGGCCGAATCCCCACCTCGCCTTGAGGGCATTCACCGGGTCGACCAGCCAGTCTCCGCTGTCCTCCGACACCGAACGGATTGCCTCACGCTGTGTCCGGTCGGACGACACGACTGTGAAAGGCACTCCCCGCCCCTTACATCGGATCCGCATCGCGCCGTTGGGTATGCGTATTCTGCCGGCGAAGATCGGAAACTTTGTGAGCGCCTGCGCAAATGCATGCCCAAGAGTCTTCGTGTCGAGATGCCGCTCGAAGAAGAAAACTACGTGTATCGCCACGTTCGCGAGAGCGACGTCACCGACGTTGCAGCGGACTTCGAACCGCTCTGCGCGCAATGGGCTGATCAACTGGGTCGACATAAGGGGCTACTTTCGCCGGGTGAGTACTATGCGGCCGCCGCGTTTCGGGGCATAGGTGACTCCCCGGAAAGACGACTTCTCGTCAGTGGCGGAGTCGGTGTGGATCCGGAAATGCTGCAGCACTGTCCGCAGCACGATATCGATTTCGTTGACTGCAAAATCAGAACCCATACACCGGCGTGCACCGTATCCGAAGGCCAGCCATGCCGGTGCTGGCTGCTTGGTGTCCCCGAAGCGGTTCGGATCGAATCTTTCGGGGTGAGGAAAGATTCTCGGATTCTCGTGCAGATCGGGGAGGCTTACGAATACGTTGTGATTGCGCGGAATCCGCCACTGGCCGAGATCGAAGTGTGGCGCACTGACCCGGCGGCCGGGCAAGTCGATGACGGGACGTACTCGCAACACCTCCAAAATCGTGGCTCGGCGGAAATCGCTACCCCCCTCGTCGACTTCATTGACCAGCTCGGCGAGGACGGCCGGGTGGCGCCGCAATCGTTCGAACGCCCAGCTCAAGGCAGATGTTGTGGTCTCATGACCGGCACCGATGAGGGTCACCAATTCATCGCAGATGTCTTGCCGCGACATTCCCGTTCCGTCGGCAGGCCTGCTGCACAGCAATACTGCCAGGACGTCCGTCCGCTGGCCCAGTTCTGGGTCGGCTTCAGCCCGGTCGATCAGCGTGAAGATGATTCGGTCGAATGCCCTGCGGATTTCGTCGAACTTTCTCCACGGACTGTAGCGCTGGGTCCGCAGTTTCGGCACCGGCATAAACTTCACTATGGCCGATCCGTAATTCGCGTAGCGTGCCACGATCTCACGCAGTTGCTCGAGTTCGCCGCCCTCAGCGCCAAAGATGGTCCGCAAGATCACGTTCAAGGTAATCCTGTGCATCGGTTCGAGAATACCGAATTCTTTGTTCTCAGGCCAATTCGCGCTTTCATGTAATATCTCTTCAACGATAATAGCCTCGTGATTCTTTAGGCTCCGCCCGTGAAAAGCCGGTGCGAGGAGCCGACGCCGAGCGTGGTGCCGACTGCCATCGAGTGCAAATATCGACCCAGGGCCGAAACAATTGCTGAGATTTGGCTGATAGTTGGACAGCTGTTCTGTGTTCGCGGTACATACCAACCTCACCAGTCCGGGGTCGGAAACCGCGACGCATTGGCCGAAGAATGGGACGTTGAATTCGATGATAGGTCCGTACCGCTTGATCCAATACCGCATCGCGCCGCGGCGAAATACGGTTAATGCGAGACCCTGCACCAGCTTGGGTAAGCGGACCCGAGGCGGGTTCAACCTGTTCGCTGTCGATGTCTCGTACCCGCTGGCGATGGCTGGGCAGGTCATGCGTTTCCCCGATCTGCGATGCTCCTTGGGATCTCCCGCTTGATAAGTGCGAGCGCGACGGCTCGGATCGCTCGATCCACGTGCCAAGGAAATCGTCGCTCGCGTGCGCTAAGACGGTCCCGGTAGCTAAGTACTGCAATCTCCTCCGGCTTTGGCCCGTAGTACTGAGTTGTGATCTTGAGACTTAAGTCGCCCGTATCCTCCCCTCGCGGTGTCGGCGCTCTTACGCTTCTGGGGTGCGTTTGCCTTGGCCGTTGATTGGCCGCTCGGAGGAGATAGGAGCTATCGAGGCCGCGATCCGGGCGTCTGATGTTTCCGGGATCGTTGTTTACGGCGCTGCGGGTGTCGGGAAGAGCCGGATCGCCCGTGAGGCATTGTCGGCTGCTGAATCGCGGGGATGCGAAGGCCGGGTGGTAGTCGGCACGTCCTCGGCCCGCGCAATTCCGCTGGGCGCTTTCACCGCGTGGGCACAGTCCGGTGTCACCGATACCGTTCACTTGCTGCGGGGAGTGATCGAGTCGCTGACGACCGCATCTGCGGGCGCCACCGCGGTGCTGCTTGTCGATGACGTGCATTTGCTCGATGATTTGTCGATATTCGTCGTGCACCAGATCGTGCAGCGCGGCGAAGCGAAAGTGATTCTCACCATTCGCGACGGTGAAGCGATTCCCGCCGCGGTACAGGAGATATGGAAGGTTGGCCGGTTCGATCGGCTTGACCTTCAACCTTTGTCGCTCGATGAAACCACCACCCTGGTGTCGACAACTTTAGCTGGACCGGTGGATCCGGGCGCCGCTCAGCGGCTGTGGAAGCTAACGCGTGGCAACGTTTTGTATCTGCGCAACATCGTGGAACAAGAGGTCGCTGATGGCCGAATCGTACAGCGGGACGGCTACTTTCGGTGGCTCGGCGATGTCGTCATGCCGCCCGGGCTGGTTGAGTTGATCGAATCCCGCATCGGAGCCCTCCCCGCGCCGGTCAGCGATGTGATCGACGCACTGGCTGTGGGGGAGCCCATCGAACTGGCGGCGCTGCGGCGCATCGCCAGTCCGGCAGCGGTCGAGGAGGCCGACACCCGCGGCATCATCACGCTTCAGCCCGTCGGTGGCGGTGTGGAAGTGCATGTGGCACACCCCCTCTACGGTGAGGTGCGCCGCAAACGCGCGGCACCTACCCGGCTGCGGCGGCTACGCGGACTTGTCGCCGCCGAACTCGCCGCGTCCGATGATCGCGACGATATCCAGGTCGTGGTGCGCCGCGCCACGTTGAGTCTCGACTCCGATCTCACACCCGACGCCGACCTACTCGTTAGGGCTGCCCACGGCGCCGTCTGGCTGGCGGATCTTTCCCTCGCCGATCGACTTGCAGAAGCGGCAGTCCGCGCAGGAGCGGGGGCCGAGCCGAATCTTGTTCGTGCGCACGCACTCTCGTGGCTGGGCCGCGGCGAGGAGGCTGACGCGGTGCTGACCGAGATTCGTGCCGGCGAGTTGACCGACGGCGAGCGCGCCAGATTCGCGTTCCTACGAGCCAGCAACATGCTGTGGGCGCTGGGTGATCCCGCACGCGCGAAAAACATCATTGACGACGCGTCGCGCACCATATCATCGCAGGCCCGTACCTATATCGATGCCTTCCTCACGGTGTACTGGTTTGCGGTGGACGAGCCGGCTGCGGCGATGCATGCTTCCAAGAGCCTGACATTGGCTGACCTGCCCGCCGTCGTCGGCGCTGAAATAGCCTGGGTCTTGGCTGACATATCCGCGGACGCAGGACGGATCTCTGAAGTCGAAGCTGTCACGGACGCGGGATATACCGCTGTGGCACGCTCTTTCGACGCCCCGCACATGAGGTTTAACATCGCCGACGCACACGTCAGCGCGCTGCTGCTGGCTGGGCGGATTGCCGACGCCGTTGATGTGGCCGAGCGGGTGCGCCGGCAGGCGGCCGATCTTCCGGGGGCTGCTCAATTGCTGGGTGCTGCGGTGGCGGGTCGGGCCGCGCTCGGCGCCGGACGCTTTGATTCCGCGGGTGCATTGCTCGAACAGGCAGCAGTAGGACTCTCCGCAACGCATGCTTTGGGCTGGGGATACCGCTATCACGTCACCCGCGCGACTGCGCTCGCGATGTGCGGTTCAACCGTAGAGGCGGCTACCGCCCTTGCCGCTCTCGACAAGCAGCGACGCCCGTTTCGATTACTCGACTATGAACGCAGCCTGGCTCGGGCGTGGGTGGTCGCGGGACAGGGCGCCGTCAGTGAGGCGATCACTGTCTTGTTGTCGGCGGCCCAAAGAGCGTCAGCCAAGGGTCAATTCGCGGCTGAAGTGTTCTGCCTGCAGACCGCCGCCCAGTTCGGTGACAGTTCGGGTTCACCCAGGTTGCGCGACCTCGAAGCGATCGTCGAGGGACCACGTGTGGGCGTCGCAGCGCGGTTCTCGGCCGCCCTGCGTGACGGTGACGCCGCTGAATTGACCGCGGTGTCAGATGAATTCGAGCGCATGGGCGACCTCGTTGCCGCTGTCGATGCCGCCGCCCAAGCTGCCCTCGCGTATCGCAGCCAGGGCTTACGGGGATCGGCGCTGGGATGCGTGGCACGTGCAGGTGCACTGGCCGAACAATGTGGTGGCGCATGGACTCCCGCGCTTCGGCAGGCAAGCGAACCCGTGCCGTTGACCGACCGCGAACGAGAGATCGTGATGCTGATCGGAGAAGGGTTGTCCAGCCGCGCAGTTGCTGAGCGACTGACTCTTTCGGTACGCACTGTGGAAAGCCACATCTACCGGGCCATGTCAAAGACCGGAACCACCAGCCGCGACGAACTCGCCGCCCTGCTATCCCCCCGCGGGGCGCGACCGGACTGATATCGCCTCTGACGGCATTCGCTCGGTGCCGGTGATGATTTGCAGTATCCGCATACTGAATCGGCACCACGAAACGATCTGCATGCTGCTCAGATGCCCGATGAACTCAGCCAACGCGAGCGAGCGTTGCGCCGGCTGCCACTACCGTATTCGCTGGCACTAAGGCTGCGCGACGCGGGCGTCTGCACGGACGTGATCTGCGAGTACGTCGATGTGGGGCCGGCCGCCCTGGACGGCCTGTACCGCATGGCCGAAGCGAAACTTCTTGCGGCGCAGCACCAAACAGACGACGACGGGTGCGAGTAAAGCGGCCGAGCGCACCGCGTTGGACCCTGGAGTAGTCCATGGCGGCCGGCCGAACACTTAGGTCGCCACTGCCATCGCTTCGGCCCAGGCGATGTGTCCTTCGAAGCCAAGCGATTCCGCCCTCGCGCGATATTGAATGACCAAGTCCCGGTAGGCGACGTCGTCGCCGCGGGCTCGGGCGAGCAGCGCGCGCAGCCGCAGCAGCGTGATCTCGCGGATCGCCGAGCCGTCGTCCGGCAGGTTCGCCAACCGATCGATCGCCTCTTGGGCTTCGGCCAGGTCGCCCTCGGCGCCACGCTCCAGCAGAGTCTCCACGAGTGCGCCGGTGCCCCAAACGCGATACCCGAGCCGTCCTTCCTTGTCCAGCTCGTCGACGGCTTTGCGCAGCACCGCAATGGCAGCATCGCGTTCGCCACGCCCGGCCCTCGCTCGGGCGGCCAACACTTCGGTGACCGGAACCAGGGAGGGCATCCGCTCGCGCTGCCACTCTCGGGCCTGCACCATCATCTCCACCCCGCGGCGACGGTCAGCCGCGGCGTCCCGATACAGCAGCGCGACAGCCAACGAGTAGTCGGCGTAGATTACTGCGATATCGCTGCTGGCCCTATTGGCGGTCTGCACCGCCTCCTCGATCGTCCGCAGTGCGGAGTCATCGGCCTGAAGCACGCCGTACGGTATCGCGGCGTAGGTCCAGGTGAGGACAACGCCGAGGGTTGCCGGATCGCTGTTTCGGGCCATCGCGACGGCATCTTGCAGGTCCGGCCGCCACCCTGGCTGGCCCAGCCACCACCGAGCAACGCCGCGAAATGCCAGCGCGATCGCCAGCGGCGATCCCAGACCGAAGCCAGCGCCCTTGGTGGGGTCCCCGTCGGCCAGGTTGATGATGGTCTGTGACCACCGCACGATCTCGCCGAATTCACCGCTGGCGAACCAGCTGGCGAACGGTACGAACGCCAACCCTATGGTCAGGGCGGGATTGCCGATCGACTCGAGCAGCGCCATCTGCTCGGATGCCAGCCGCGACCCCTCATGTGCGCGCCCAGCGAACAGATGCTCGGTGCCCAACCCGGTCATGCCGATGGCCAGTGAGATTTTGTCGCCGGCCGCGCTGCACAGCTCCCGCAGCTCCGCGAAGCGGCCCCGGCTTTCATGGATTGCTCGGGCTTGCCAGTCGGTGGCACAGAGCATGGTGCGGGGGGCGATGCGCATCGACAATTGGCCAGGGTCGTCGGCGGGCAGGGCGTCGGCGATCTTTCGTGCGCGCTCCCAGCTGATCCGGGCCGCGGGGAGATCGCGGTTGGTTGACCACGCGCCGGCGCGCATGTGCCAGCCATACGCCGCGTGCAGGTCGCCGGCGGCCTGCAGATGTTCGGCGATCAGCGCTGCGTGTTCCTCCACCGAGCCCGCCTCATGTTCTTGGATGGCGGCGGCCAAGCGTCGATGCCATAGCGCGCGGTCGGATTTCAGCTGCGATTCGTAGGCCACCGCTTGGATTAACGGATGCCGAAACGCGTACTCGGCGTTGGGAGTGAACCGCACCTGATCGATCAGCTCGACACCGAGCAACTCGTCGATTTCCGGATCGATCCCCAGCGCGGCGAGCAACTGCGCCCCGAAGCGGACTCCGATCACCGATGCCGCGTTCAACGACCGCTTGGCCGCAGCGCTCAGCCGGTCGATGCGCGCCTCGATGGCCGCCTGTACCGTCGCCGGCACGCTCAGTTCGGCAACATCTACAACCTGACAGACATAGCCACCGCGCTCACCGGCCAACACCCCGCGCTGCGCCAACTCGCGCACGATCTCCTCGGCAAAAAACGGATTCCCGGCGGCCCGCTCGGCGACGATCGCCGCCAGCTCGCCGACCGAGGGATCCGAGCCCAACAGCTCACCCAGCAGCGCCGCGGTGTCCGAATCCTCCAGTGGTGCAAGGGCTATGGTCTGAGCACCGTGCACCCGCGTCAGCTCTCCCTGGTATTCGGGGCGCGAGGTAATCAGCACCATCGCCGGGATGCGCGGAATCACGGTGAGGAAATCGGACAGCATCGACTCGCTGACCAAATCGATCCATTGCGCGTCCTCGATGATGTACAGCGCCGGTTCGGTGCGCGCCAGCGTCGCGGTGTTGATCAGGGCGGTCAACCGGCGCCGCCGCGCATCCGGGTCGATCTGGGGCAGCGGCACCTCAGGGTCAGCAATGCCGAGCAGATCATCCAGCAGCAGCAGATCCTGCGGGTCGGCAGCCGGAATCTGACGCCGCACTTTCCCGCGGGCGGCATGACCGCCGAGATCGGCCACACCGATGGCCGCGCGCAGCAGCCGGGCCACGACGTGAAACGGGATGTCCCGGTCATGGGATTCGCAGAAGGCCCAAAACACCTCGACGCCGCGACCGGTCGCGGCCGCCGCGGCCTCGCGCGCGGTACGGCTCTTGCCAACGCCCGGCGGCGCCACCACATTCACCACACCACCGTGGCCACCGATGGTGCGGTCCAGAAGTCCGCCGAGGGCCGCCATCTCCCAGTGCCGGCCGACCAGGCTCGCCTCGGTGTGCCCGACCAGGGCATCCCGCGCACTGATCGCCAATAGCCGTCGGGCGCCCACCGGTTCGTCGGCCCCCTTGATGTGCACCCACTCCGGTTCACCGAGCAGCACGGCGTGCTCGACGAGCCGTGCGGTGGATTCCGAGAGCATCACCCCGCCCGGTGGGGCCACCGATTCCATCCGCTGCGCAAACCCGACCGGCTGGCCGGTCGCGGCGTATCCCAGCGACCCCGAACCCATCTCACCGGCGATCACCTGACCCGAATTCAGGCCTACCCGTAACCGCAGATCCACCCCATCGCGGCGCTGCACCTCGC
>NZ_JBAPMI010000112.1:0-3413 GCF_049278535.1 Mycobacterium sp.
AGCAAAAAGACACCAAAAAACTGGCATCAAAAAACCACGTCCCAACACGGGGCGCTGAAACGCGGCCAAAAAAACAACAACAAAAACAAAACCACCAAACACACTATTGAGTTCTCAAACAACACCCGTTTTCGGGCAACCCTGCCACTGTACTCTGCGGCGCATGGCCCGTCAACTGCACTAACCGCTCCCGAGGAGCAGTAGTGCGTCGTTATGTACCGACCTACTCTACGCGCTCAATCTCTGCGCCCAAACTGGCCATGTTCTCCACGAACAGCGGGTAGCCCCGGTCGATGTGAAAAACGTCGTGTACCTCGGTATCACCGTCGGCCACCAAGCCGGCAAGCACCAGCCCGGCGCCGGCCCGGATGTCCGACGACCACACCGGTGCGCTGGACAGTTGGGGAAGACCTCTGACGACGGCATGGTGTCCGTCGGTGCGGGCATCGGCACCGAGACGGATCATCTCCTCCACGAATCGGAACCGGGCCTCGAACACGTTCTCGGTGATCATCGATGTCCCATCGGCGATCGCCGCCATCGCAATCGCCATCGGCTGCAGATCCGTCGGGAAACCCGGGAACGGCAATGTCGCGACGTTGACTGCCTTCGGCCGCTCGTACTGGGTGATCCGGAAGCTGTCGTCGGTCTGGGTCACCGTGGCGCCGGCGTCGTGCAGTTTGTGCAGCACGACCTGAAGATGCGCCGGGTCAATCCCGGTCACTGTTACGTCGCCGCGGGTCATCGCCGCGGCAATGCCCCACGTGGCGGCCACGATGCGATCGCCGATCACGCGATGCTCGGTCGGATACAGCCGCGGGACGCCGGTGATCGTCATCGTGGGCGAGCCCGCACCTTCGACGTGTGCGCCCATCTGGTTCAACATCGTGCACAGGTCCACCACATCGGGTTCGCGGGCCGCGTTGTGGATCGTCGTCACGCCTTCAGCCAGAACCGCGGCCATCAAGATGTTCTCGGTTGCTCCGACCGAGGGAAACTCCAGCTGAATCTCCGCGCCGTGCAGGGAATCTGCCTGAGCGACGACGCATCCGTGCTCGATATTGCAGACGGCCCCGAGCTGCCGCAGCCCGGCTTGGTGCATGTCCAGCGGACGCGAACCGATGGCGTCACCACCCGGCAGCGCGACTTTTGCCCGCTTGCATCGCCCAACCAGTGGACCCAGTACGCAGACCGATGCCCGGAACTGCCGCACGGCGGCGAAGTCGGCGTCGTATTTCAGTTCATCCGGTGAGGTGATGCGCACGGTTGCGCCGTCCAGCTCGACCGTGGCGCCCAGCCCCCGCAGCACTTCCGCCATCAACGGCACGTCAAGGATGTCGGGGCAGTTGGTGATCGTGCTGGTGCCTTCGGCAAGCAGCGCCGCCGCCATCAACTTGAGAACGCTGTTCTTGGCTCCCCCAACAGCGACTTCGCCCGACAACCGACTTCCACCGGTCACCACGAAACGCTCGGCCACGCGGGCTAGTTTAGTGAAGCCGTTTCGCCCTGTCAGTCGCCTACGTCAGACGGAGCGGTACGTTTTTATTCATGGCAGTACATCTGACCCGCATCTATACCCGGACCGGAGACGACGGAACGACCGGTTTGAGCGATTTCTCACGGGTGGCTAAAAACGACGCGCGATTGGTGGCCTACGCCGATTGCGACGAGACCAATGCGGCTATCGGCACTGCGATCGCCCTGGGAGACCCGACTCAGCAGATAGCCGACGTGCTGCGGCAGATCCAAAACGATTTGTTCGACGCCGGCGCGGATCTGTCGACGCCGGTGGTAGAGAACCCAAAGTATCCGCCGCTGCGCATCACGCAGTCCTACATCGACCGGCTCGAAGCCTGGTGCGACGAATTCAATGAAAGCCTGGCGCCGCTCAAATCCTTTGTGCTGCCCGGTGGTTCAGCGCTGTCGGCGCTCCTGCACGTCGCGCGCACTGTTGCGCGACGTGCTGAGCGTTCGGCGTGGGACGCGATCGAGCAGCACCCGTCGGACGTGAGTCCGCTGCCCGCGAAGTACCTGAACCGCCTGTCGGACTTGCTGTTCATCTTGAGCCGGGTGGTCAATTCTGACGGCGACGTGTTGTGGCAACCGGGCGGTGAACGGTCCGACAAGCCGAAGAAGTAAACCCGTGAATCAGGTGCTGCGGCGGCGGGCACGCGGCGAGGGACGTGATTCCAACCACGACTGAAACGCCGTCAATGCGCCTCGGTCTAGGGCGATTTCGTAGCCAGCCCGGCGGTCCTGCGTGGTGTCCCGCAGCTCCAGCACGATGATCTGTTCGGTCATGATGTCGAACTCATCGCCTCGCGGCGGACGTCGCGACACGACCTCCACACCGCGTCTGTTGAGTCGACGGTCCGGCCACAGGCGAACGCTCGACAAGCGGTAGAACGCGGCATCCCCACCGCGATAACGAATTACGCCGTGCCGCCAACCGTGACCTCGGACCGCGGGTATGTCCCGCATGATCGCCGCCGTCCCACCCTGGCGCAGCTTCCACAACCGATAGCTCAAGGCCACGACCGCAATTCCGAGCAGGGCTACCAGCACGACCATGACAAACATGAGCGTGCTCATCGCCGGGGACCGCTAGTCGAGCGCGCCGACAGCGCGCAGTCTGCCGCGTCCCCTGGCAGCGATGCGAGGATCGTCGGACTGCGAATCCTCTTTCGCCGCAGCCTCGTCGATCTCCGACTCGAATTGCGCCGACTCGGCGAGGATGCTGACGCTCTCCTCGGTAACCGACAGGAAGCCGCCCTCCACCGCGACCCGCAGATCGCTCTCACCCTCACGCTCGACGCGCACCATGGCGTCGTCGACCAGTTGCGCTACCAGCGGGATATGGCTTGGCAGGATGCCGATCTCGCCCACCGTGGTGCGGGTGAAGAGGAACGTCGCCTCGCCCGCCCAGATTTTTCGGTCGACGGCAACGATCTCCAAGTTCAACGTGGCCATCTCACACCTGCCCTTCCCCGCTCAACCTCTCGCCGCCGGCAAGAACACTCACAGCTTGGCGCCGAAGCTTTCGGCCTTCTTGGCCAGGTCGTCCAAGCCACCGATCAGGAAGAACGCCTGCTCCGGTATGTGGTCGAACTCGCCCTTGGCCAGTTTGTCGAACGCTTCGATAGTTTCCTTCAACGGGACAGTGGAGCCGGGCTGACCGGTGAACTGCTCCGCCGCCATCATGTTCTGCGACAGGAACCGCTCGATTCGTCGCGCCCGGTTGACCTGTTGCTTGTCCTCCTCGGACAGCTCGTCGATACCCAGAATCGCAATGATGTCCTGGAGGTCCTTGTAGCGCTGCAGGATTCGGATAACTTCCTGCGCCACCCGGTAGTGCTCGTCGCCGACGATCGCCGGGCCCAGGATGGTGGAGCTGGACGCCAGCGGGTCAACCG
>NZ_JBAPMI010000113.1:0-7769 GCF_049278535.1 Mycobacterium sp.
CGCGGCCTTGGCCACCGCGTCGGCCATCACCCCGATCAGCGCGCCCTGACGCAGCTCACCGGTCAGCAGGCGCCGCAGGAACGTCTGCTCGACTTCAGTTGCTGAGGAGAACAATCCGCCGATCAGCTCGGCGCGCCGGGTCTGCGAGCCCTTACCCGACACCGCACCGATCGTCGATAGCGTGGAGTCGACACCGAGGACGGTCAGGTTCGGTTGTCCGGCGGCAGCCGGCAACGACCGCAAAGCCGCATAGCCGACTCCGATCTGGCGCTGCGGCAACTCTCCGGACAGCCACGCCACCACGATGGCGACCAGGGCGGGATCGGATTCGGCCTGGCCGAGTAGCTCGGCGATCCGCGCGGTCTTGGCCAGCCGCGACGCGGAGCCACCCACGTCGACCGAGGTCGTCGCGACGTCGATCAGCAGCACAACCCACCTTTACACGCCTGACCGACAACGTCACGCGCCGCCGCGATAACGTGCAGCTAACGCGCGGGCACTGCCCGAACAAACAAGGAGGTTTGGATGGAGATCAACGGCAAGAAGGTCATCGTCATCGGTGGTGCCTCGGGCATGGGCCGCGCCAGCGCCGAGTTGCTGCACACTCACGGTGCCAGCGTCGCAATCTTCGACCGCGAAGGGTCGGACGGCAAGGACGTCGCGGCCGGTATCGGCGGCGATTTCTATCCGTTGGACGTGACCGACTTCGCCGCCACCGAGGAAACCCTGAAGACCGCGGTCGACAAGCTCGGTGGCCTGCATGTCACGGTGACCACGGCCGGTGGTGGCATCGCCAAGCGGACCATGTCGAAATCCGGGCCGCACGACCTCGAGTCGTTCCAGTCCGTGATCGATCTCAACCTCATAGCCTCGTTCAACATCAGCCGGCTGGCGGCCAGTTACATGAGCCAGAATGAGCCGGAGGACGAGGAGCGCGGCGTCATCATCAACACCGCATCGATCGCGGCCTTCGAGGGGCAGATCGGCCAGGTGGCCTACACCGCCGCCAAAGCCGGAATCGCCGGCATGTGCCTGACCATGGCGCGCGACCTCGGGTCGCTGGGCATTCGGGTGCTGGCGATCGCGCCGAGCCTGTTCGCGACCGGGCTGACCAAGGGCATTCCGGACGAATACGCCACCGCGCTGACCAAGGACGCCGCGTTCCCGAAGCGGCTGGGCCGCCCGGAGGAGTACGCCAAGCTGGTGGCGGCGATCGTGTACAACCCGATGCTGAACGGCCAGTGCCTGCGCCTGGACGCCGGCCAGCGGTTCGCACCCAAGTGACCTTCTAGCGGGCCCGCCTCCCGACCGACCACCTGGTTGGGAGGCGGCTTGCATTTAAGTACACTCTTTCCGACCGGCCAATGGCGTCCAAGAGGAAGGCCCTGCAATGGGTATCGCACTGACCGACGACCATCGCGAACTCGCCGGGGTGGCCCGCGGGTTTCTCGCTTCGCAGAAGGCCCGCGCCGCCGCGCGGTCGCTGCTGGATGCGCCCGAGGAGGCCCGGCCGCCGTTCTGGCAGGCGCTCGTCGACCTGGGCTGGCTGGGCCTGCACATCGACGAGGAGCACGGTGGCTCGGGCTACGGGTTGCCGGAGCTCGTCGTCGTCATTGACGAACTGGGTCGTGCGGTGGCGCCCGGGCCGTTCCTACCCACCGTCATCGCCTCCGCGGTGATCGCCAAAGACGGTACGGCTGAACAGAAGTCGCGGCTGCTGCCGGGACTCATCGACGGTACGGTCACTTCGGGCATCGGACTGGGTGGCCAGGTGAGCCTCAGCAACGGCGTCGCCGACGGCGATGCCGGCATCGTGCTGGGCGCGGGCCTGGGTGACCTGCTGCTGGTCGCGGCCGGTGACGACGTGCTGGTGATCGAGCGAGGCCGCTCCGGCGTCTCGGTGGAGGTGCCGGAGAACCTGGATCCGACCCGGCGCTCCGGCCGTATCCGGTTGGAGAAGGTCAAGGTCAGCGACGACGACATCCTGCGCGGAGCGCACGACTCCGCGCTGGCGCGCGCCCGGACGCTGCTGGCCGCCGAGGCGGTCGGGGGAGCGGCCGACTGTGTCGACTCCGCGGTCGAGTACGCCAAAGTGCGTCAGCAGTTCGGCCGCACCATCGCCACGTTCCAGGCAATCAAGCACCACTGCGCCAACATGCTGGTGGCCAGCGAGTCGGGTATCGCCGCGGTGTGGGACGCGTCCCGGGCGGCGTCCGAAGACGAGGAGCAGTTCCGGCTCGCGGCGGCTTCGGCTGCCGCACTGGCGTTTCCGGCCTACGCACGCAATGCGGAGCTGAACATTCAGGTGCACGGCGGTATCGGCTTCACCTGGGAACACGATGCGCATCTGCACCTGCGCCGAGCGTTGGTGACGACGGCACTGTTCGGCGGTGACGCACCCGCCGAGGACGTGTTCGAGCGCACCGCCGCTGGTGTCGCCCGGGAGAACAGCCTGGACCTGCCGCCCGAGGCGGAGGAAATGCGGAGCCGGATTCATGCGGAGGTTGCCGAACTGGCTGCGCTGGACAAGCAGGCGCAGCGCGACAAGCTGATCGAGACCGGCTACGTGATGCCGCATTGGCCCAAGCCGTGGGGATTGGCCGCAGATGCGGTGGAGCAGTTGGTCATCGAGGAGGAGTTCCGCGCCGCGGGCATCAAGCGCACCGACTACGGCATCACCGCGTGGGTGATCCTGACCTTGGTCCAGCACGGAACACCTTGGCAGATCGAACGATTCGTCGAGAAGGCACTGCGCAAAGACGAGATCTGGTGCCAGCTGTTCTCGGAGCCCGAGGCCGGTTCGGACGCCGCATCGATCAAGACCAAGGCCACCCGAGTGGACGGCGGCTGGAAGATCAACGGCCAGAAGGTATGGACTAGCGGGGCGCACTACTGCGCCCGCGGTCTGGCTACCGTGCGCACTGACCCCGACGCACCCAAGCACGCGGGCATCACCACGGTGATCGTCGACATGAACGCCCCCGAGGTCGAGGTGCGACCGCTGCGTCAGATCACCGGCGGGTCGGACTTCAACGAGGTGTTCTTCAACGACCTGTTCGTGCCCGACGAAGACGTGGTCGGGGAGCCCAACACCGGCTGGACCGTGGCGCGGGCAACGCTGGGCAACGAGCGGGTCAGCATCGGCGGCAGCGGATCCTTCTACGCGGGTTTGGCCACTCAAATCGTGGAGCAGGTGAAGGCTCAGCCAGATCGGTTGCCGGGCGGGCGAACTCGCGTCGGGCTATATCTCGCCGAAGAGAACGCTCTGCGGCTGCTGAACCTGCGGCGCGTCGCGCGCAGCGTCGAGGGTGCCGGACCGGGGCCGGAAGGCAACGTCACCAAGCTGAAACTGGCCGACCACATGATCGAGGGTGGCGCGATCATGGCCGGCCTGGCGGGGCCCGAAACCGCGTTATACGACGGCGCCGGCGCGCTCGCGGGCCGGATGGTGATGAGCGCCCGAGCCATGGCGATCGCCGGCGGCACTTCTGAGGTCACCCGCAATCAAATCGCCGAGCGGATCCTGGGCATGCCGCGCGACCCGCTGATCAACTGACACAGCGCTCAAGCCGGACGCGGGACGGCGGCCGCGAGCGACTGGCCGAGCCAGCCCGGCACAGCCCGGCGGGCCTCCGCGGCTCCGTGGATGGTGACGTCACCGGCGAGCATCGCCCGCGACCAGGACACGTCGCCGCGCCAGATCTGGGTCAGGGTGCGCAGGCTGGTGTCGACGGTGGCAGCCACCTCGTAGCCGGGGTCGAAATCGCAGACATCGGGTACGCCCTCCGACACCAGCAGCCACCAGTGCGCCGCCTTGCGGTCGACGTCGGCCAGGTCAAACGCCACCACGGTGCGCGCCCGTGGCCATGCGTCGACCGAGATCGTGCGGCGGATATCCCACATCAGCAGATGAGGGTCCAGGTCGGCGTCGCCGAGTTCGCCTATCCAGCGAATTCCCCAGGCACCGAGCGCGCCTACGACTCCGGCGAGTTCCTGCCCACACGGCGTCAGCGCGTACGAGGAGCGGCCATCGGTCTCGACGCGTTCGACAACGCCGGCACGGGTCAGCGACTTGAGGCGCTTGGACAACAGCGCGGGTGACATCTTCGGCAGACCACGCCGCAGGTCGTTGAAATGCACACTGCCTCGCAGTAGTTCACTCACCACGAGCAGGGTCCATCGTTCATCGAGCAACTCCATCGCCTTTGCGATGGGGCAGAACTGGCCATACGTCGACATATCTCCAGTACACCGCCTGGCAGCGGAATTGACTAGTACAGACCGTGAACCACAGCGGGTTCAGATCTGACACTGGAAACGGTTCAGCCGGCAGCCTGAGGATGGTGGCATGACGACCAGAATTGACTCCGACGTGGTGGCTGCCGATCACGCACTCGAAAACAAGCACCGCGCGCTGTGGGCGCTGGGCGACTACACCACCGTGGCAACCGAAGTGGTGTCCCCGCTGGGCCCGGTGCTGGTCCAGGCGACCGGGATCGGCCCCGATGACCGGGTGCTCGACGTCGCCGCCGGAGCGGGCAATGTGGCGATTCCTGCCGCCCTCGCCGGCGCGGAGGTGGTCGCCAGCGATCTGGTCCCGGAACTGTTGGAGCGCGGTGCAGCGCTCGCTCAGACCCGCGGCGTCAATCTGCGGTGGTGTGAAGCCAATGCCGAAGCGTTGCCGTTCGGCGGCGGTGAATTCGACGCGGTGCTCTCCTGCATAGGGGTGATGTTCGCCCCGCATCATCAGTGCGCGGCCGACGAGTTGGTCCGGGTCTGCCGTCCCGGCGGAACGATCGGGCTGCTCAGCTGGACGCCAGAAGGCTTCATTGGTCAGATGTTTGCGACGATGAAGCCTTACGTCGCGGCGCCCCAGGCCGGTGCGCAGCCGCCGCCGATGTGGGGCAGCGAAGACTATGTGCGCGGTCTGCTGGCGGATGGCATCACCGACTTCACTGCGCAACACCGTGCGCTCAGTGTGGATCGATTTGCCGATGGCGCGGCATTCCGCGACTTTTTCAAAACCTATTACGGGCCGACGATCTCGGCGTACCGGGGCATCGCAGGCGAGCCGGAACGGACCGCATCGCTGGACACCGAACTGGCGGAACTGGGCGACCGATACCTGGCTGGATCGTCGACGATGGAGTGGGAGTACCTGCTGGTCACCGCCCGCAAGCGCTGACAACGAAGGCAGTACTCAGGCGGGCGCGAAGCGCGCTGCGCCGCCGGGGCCGGGCTCCGGCAACGCCTCGACGCGCATCCCGCACGTCACTGAATCAGGTTCGCAATCAACGATATTGGCCGCCACCCGTAACCCGTTCTGCTCGGCGAGCTCGACAAGGGCGATGACGTAAGGCGTCGGGATCTCTGGGTTGAAAGCGTGATAGTTGACCGTGTAGGTGAACACGGTGCCCTGACCCGATACTTGCCGCGCGACCAGGGGGCCGCCACAGTCGTGGCATTCGCCGGCCGCGGGATGGACCCAGTGCGCACAGTTCTCGCAGTGCTCGATCAGCAGCGGCGACGGCGCCTCGGTTGACACGGGCAATACAGTACACTCAATTGTCCCGGGTTGGTGGGCAGTGGGTTGGTCTAACGGACGGCGCAGATGAGCTACTTCGAAAAAGACGCGATCATTTCCGGCATCGGTATCTCCCGAATCGGCCGTCGCACTGGCATTCCCGGGCTGGAACTCACCATGGAATCTGTTCGGGCCGCCATTGACGACGCCGGCTTGGCCCCTTCGGATATCGACGGGATCGCCACGTTGGGCGACACTCCTGCCGCCGAGGTCAACGCTGAGCTGCACATCGATGCGGCCGATTGCGGGACGGGTTTCAGCACCGGGGGTCTGCTCAACCCGGTGATCTCGGCGTGCCGCGCGGTTTCCGAGGGCCATGCGCGGCACGTGATCATCTACCGGACGATCCAAATGCTGGGCGGCACCGTCCCGGTGAAGCAGGACGAGAATGCGCCCGCTCCACCGCTGGCGAGAATGTTCGATACGCCCGAAGGCGAGACGCCGCCCTTGGTCGGCCCGATGGACGATGTCAGCGATCTTGTTGCCGCCCAAGCATATTCGGCCGCAAACTGGCTTGCGCTGGTCTGTCGTCGTCATATGGAGCTGTACGGAACCACCAAAGAGCAACTGGGCTGGCTGGCGGTCAACAGCCGGCGTAATGCTGCACTGAATCCCCGTGCGGTGTACCGGGATCCGATGACCATGGCGGACTATCTCGCCGCGCGGCCGGTGTCGCTGCCGCTGGGCTTGCTGGACTGTGACGTGCCGATTGACGGTTCGATCGCGGTGGTGGTGTCGGCGGCCGCTTATGCCGATGACTGCCCGCACCGAGCGGTGAAGGTGGAAGCGGTCGGCGGCAGCAACGGTGCCGGTGGCTGGTTCCACCGTGCGGACTATCCGAAGATGGCATCGGCAGATGCGGCGGCGCAGATGTGGTCGCGGACCGATCTGACGCCCGCCGATCTGAACCTCGCCGAACTCTACGACGGCTTCACCTTCCTCACCTTCGCCTGGCTGGAGGCGTTGGGCATCTGTGGTGACGGCGAGGCCGGCCCGTTCGTCGAAGGCGCCGAGCGGATCGCGCTGAATGGCGCGCTTCCGCTGAACACCTACGGCGGCCAACTCTCGGCGGGCCGCATGCACGGCTATTGGCTGCTGCACGAGGCGTGCCTGCAGTTGCGCGGCGAGGCGGGGGAGCGCCAGGTGCCACGGCGCCCGGAAGTCGCGGTGGCGGCGGTGGGCGGCGGTCCGATCGCCGGATGCATGTTGCTGACATGCTGAGTTACCTTGTACAGGATCGCAATTGAGCCCTGAAGCTCTGCTGCATGCCGGAGCCGGTGCTGCTGCCCGGCGCCGGCCCGATAAGCGAGCTTCACAGATTGCGCGTCGCATCGAAGCCGACATCATCAAGCGTGGCTGGCCAGTCGGCCAGCTGCTCGGTTCTGAGCCGGCTCTGCAACAGCGTTACCGAGTGAGCCGGTCGGTGCTACGGGAAGCAGTCCGACTCGTCGAACATCACCAGGTGGCGCGCATGCGGCGCGGCCCGAACGGCGGACTGCTGGTCTGCGAGCCGGACGCCGCACCGGCAACCCACGCCATCATCATCTACCTGGAATACCTCGGCACCACGATCGGCGACCTGTTGGATGCGCGGTTGCTGTTGGAGCCGTTAGCGGCGGCGCGGGCGGCGCAGCAGATCGACGAAGCAGGCATCGACCGGCTCCGCGGCGTCTTGCGGACCGAGCAAGACCGCAACCCCGATCCGGCGAATGACGAGTTTCACGCCGCGCTGGCTGAGCAGTCGAAAAACTCAGTGCTGCAATTGTTTATCGATATCCTCATGCGGCTGACCGTTCGATACGCCGAAGATTCGCGATTCGACTCGGCCAGCGATGCATTCGAGGCGATCGAGCACCGCCACCGCGACCACTCAGCCATCGTCGCCGCGGTCACCGCTGGCGACGCAGCGCGCGCGATGACGCTGAGCGAACAACACGCGCAGTCGACGACGAAGTGGCTGCAGGACCATCATGACCCCGGCAGCCGTCCACGCACGCGGCGCAGTACCGACCGGGAAGCGCCGCGGGGCAAGCTCGCCGAAGTGTTGGCCGCGGCCATCCGCGACGATATCGCCCGCAGCGGATGGCAGGTGGGGGAGGTATTCGGCACCGAGGTCGCTTTGCTGGAGCGCTATCGGGTCAGCCGCGCAGCGCTTCGAGAAGCGGTGCGGCTGTTGGAGTATCAC
>NZ_JBAPMI010000114.1:0-6268 GCF_049278535.1 Mycobacterium sp.
AGGTTGACACCTGCGAATACATGCACCGGCGGCAGACGATTTTCCTGCATCGCCACCGGCATCACCGCGCCGTCGATGTAGGACCGGTGCGAGAACAGCAACACCGCGGGATGAGCTTCCAGCGCCGTCCGCAGCGCCGCTACCTGGTACTCGTCATAGTCGATTTCCCGGTCGAATCCCCGGCTGAACAATCTGCCCAGGACGGAGACGAGGTCGACGGAAACCCGGCTCCAACCGGTGGCGAGCTCGTCGAGCATCTTTCCGGCCTGCTCGAGGCTGGCACCCGGGATCTTCTCCAGGCCGGCGCGAAATCGCGCGGACGCCAGAATCTCCGGCCGGACCAGCCGCGGTGACTTGTATTGCGGTCCGAGGATTCGGTATTCCGCGCGCTCCATCGCCAGCAGCGCCCGGCGGGTGACGAAATGCGCGAATTCCCGGGGATTGTCGCCGACGGTGATGTCGCGCCACTGCTGACGAAGTTCGGACACCTTGGCCGATTCGCCGGCCACCACTTGGGCTCGCGAACGATCGGTCCGCAGGATGTGTCGCTGCTGACGCTCACTGGGCTGGTATGGATTTCGACCCGGGATCAACGCCGCTACCCGGTTCAATGTCGACGCGTCGGCCCGCGGCATCCAAAAGACGCGCACCGGCACGATGGACCGGTCCTCGTCCAACTCGAGCTGCTCGACGAGTTGCGCCAACGCGCCGGGCGACGGATCCGGCCCGGGTAGCGCAAGCACCTCGAGCTTCGTCTCCGGATGGAGGGCGCGTTGCTGATCAAGCCAGGTTGCCAGCAACTCCGATTCCACCGGCGAGGACGCTGACGCCAACACCAGGGTGTCGTCAGTTGTGCTGAACGAATCCGTACTGGCGCGCCGCTTTGTCACGATCGTCCCTTGGGCCGCGGCGTACTCGGTTGCGCCTTGGTCGCTTTGCGCGGTGTTGCCTTGGGCTGGGCGGCTTCAGCCGCTTTCTTGGCCGCTGCCTTCGCGGGCGTGGCCTTCTTTGCCGCTGCCTTCGCGGGCGTAGCCTTCTTTGCCGCGGCTTTGGCAGGCGCGGCCTTGGTGGTTCTGCGCGGCGCTGCTTTCTTTCGGTACACGTCATGGTCGGGCAGCTCGTCGACCGGCCAGTCGGCCAGCGTGTCCACATACAGCTGACGCACTTGCGCGATCCGGTCTGCCAACGTACCCACGGTCCAGTCCGCGACCGAAATCGGCGGGTACACAGCGACATCCACCGTGCCAGGGTTCATCGTGGTCGAGTTGCGCGCGGCGATGATCTCCGCGTTGCGGATCACGATCGGCACGATCGGTATCCCCACCGCCATCGCCATCCGGAACGGCCCCTTTTTGAACGGCCCAACACTGGTGGTGTCTAGCCTGGTGCCCTCAGGCGCGATCATGATCGACAGGCCCTGTCGCGCGCGCTCCTCGACCTGGTGCAGCGTCTCCACCGCTGCGGCCGGGTTATCCCGGTCGATGAACACGGAGTCGAGCACCTTGCCAAGCGTGCCCATGATCGGGTCACCCTCGAGCTCTTTCTTCCCGACGGCAACCCAGTTGTCGCGGATCAGTGCGCCGACGATGACGGGGTCGGCCTGGTTGCGGTGGTTGAAGATGAACACCGCCGGTCGCTCGGCAGTCAGGTTCTCCTTGCCGAGGATGTTGAGTTGCACACCGCTGGCGGTCAGCAACAGCTGCGACCAGGTCGCCGTGAAGAAGTTGACCCCGCGGCGCCGGCTCCCGGTCAGCAGGCCGATTCCCAGCGCGCCGGCGGCGACGGGAACGACCGAACCGACTCCGGCGAGCGTGCGCAGTTGCGCGGTGATGCCTCCGCCGCTGCGACTGGTGAACCGCAGAATGGGCCAGCCGCGCCGCTTGGCGACGGCGGCCATCTTGCCTTCCGGGTTGGTCGGCCGCGGATTGCCGACCAGATACATCAGCGCTACATCTTCGTCGCCGTCGGCGTAAAAGTAGCTGTCCTTGAGGTCAATCCCGTTCTCGCCGGCGAACTTCTGCACCGCCGCGGCCTTGCCCGGTCCCCACAGAATCGGCTTGACCACACCTCCGGTCAGGATCCCGTCGTCGTTGGTCTCGAACTTGTTGGTGAGCGTGTTGAGGATGCCGAGGAACTTGGCTACCGGGGCGACCTGGATGGTCAGCGCCGACGAACTGAGCACCACGGTGTGCCCGCGAGCCAGGTGGGCGCGCACCAATTCGCGCATCTCCGGGTAGATCCGCGACTCGATTCGCTGGGCGAACAGCCGCTCGCCGATCTCGTCCAGATCGCTCAATATCCGCCCACGGAGCGCCCCCGAGGCCTTGCCGATCAGCTCTTCGAATTCGATACGCCCGAGTTGATGATTCAGCCCGGCCGTGACCATGCTGATCAGTTCGCCGACGCCCATGTCGCGGCGCCGCAACCGCTCCTGGGTGAGGATGACGGCCGTAAATCCGGCCACCAGGGTCCCGTCCAAGTCGAAGAATGCGCCGATCTCGGGCCCGGGCGGACTGGCCATGATTTCGGCTACCGAGCCCGGCAGCCGAAGGTCACGTGCCGGTTTCTTCGACTCGCGATCCTCGCCCGTCATGAACCCACCGCCGATCGATTGGACGTCCCGTGCGTTTCGGCATCGAACGTGGCAGGCATCGCCTGCGGCGCGGGATCGCCTGCCAGCGCGAGGATTTCGTTGAAACCCTCCATCAGGCAGCGGGCAAACAACGCCTCATCCCGGATGGCGGCCCGGTCGTAGCGCGTGGTGATGGTGCAGTAGCCGCCTCGGGAGATCAGCACGACCATCATCGCCACACCGGGCAACGGGCCAATGCCATACTGCCGCAGGATCTTTGCGCCGGCCAAAAACGTGTCGCCGGGATAGACCGGCACATTGCTGGCCTGCACGTCGGAGCCGACGACCGAGGCCGTCATCGACTCCAGCAGCGGTCCTGGCAGCACGCTCAGCACCGGCGCGATCGAGCTGATGATGTCCATCGCGGGCTCGTCGCGGCGCTGGGTCATCTGCAAACGGATCTTCTG
The DNA here is from genome assembly GCF_049278535.1 of Mycobacterium sp. Lineage (GTDB taxonomy): Bacteria > Actinomycetota > Actinomycetes > Mycobacteriales > Mycobacteriaceae > Mycobacterium. The sequence goes on from NZ_JBAPMI010000114.1 coordinate 3,040, forward strand.
CATGCGGGCGATCGGATCCGCGGTGCCGATCGGGGCGGCCAGGTTCACGCCGGTGAATCGGTTGCCGCCGGCCGCGTCGGACTCGGCCCGCAGGCTGACCGGCACCGCCAACGGCAACGTGGCGATCGGCACGCCGAGCGCGGTGTGGTAGCGCCCCAGTGCACCGGACAAACCGGCTAGATAGGCGTCATTGATCGAGCCGCCGCCGGCTTTCGCGGCCCGGTGCAGGTCGGACAGCGGGATGTCGATGGCCTCGCTGCGGGTGGCCAAGCTGCGCCGACAAAGCAGTGGAGAGGGCTCCGCGGCCCGGCTGACCACCCGTGCGCCCGACCGGGCGTAGTTCAGCACACCCGACACCGCCTTGCCGGGGTTGGCTACCGCGCGCCCGACCACCGACGCCGCCCCCCACAGCACACCGCCGGCCCCGTAGATCACGTTCGCTGCCAAGTGGTTGAGCCCTTCGCGCATCAAATCGTTGGCTGTCAGATCCTGCGGTATGGGTTGGGTCGGCGTCGGCTGAGGCGCCGGATCGCGCTCGAGGTCGTAGATGTGAGCGAACATCTCCACGCTGCCGACACCGTCGGTGACAGCGTGCGACAAGTGCAGCAGCGTGGCGGCCTTACCGTCGGGCAGACCCTCGATCAGAGTGGCCGTCCACAGCGGTCGGGCGATGTCCAGCGGCGATTGCAGCATCAACTCGGCAAGGTCGAATACCTGTCGCAGCGTGCCGGGTTCGGAGACGCGCATTCTGCGCACGTGATAGTCCAAGTTGAAGTCGGGATCGACCACCCAGCGCGGCGCGGCCGTCGGCAGCGACGGCACAACCACCTTCTGTCGCAGCCGCAACGCCCGTCGGGACGCGTTCTCGAAACGGGTCCGGAAGCGGTCCCAATCCGGCGTGGTGTCCAGGATCTCCAGGGCCATAATTCCCGAGCGGGTGCGCGGATTGGCCTCGCCGCGATGCAAGAGGTAGTCGACCGGGCCCAGTGCCGTGGGCAATCCGGCCGCATCAACCTGCTCAGCCACCGCAGCTCCCCCGGGTGGTCGCCACGCCCGCCGATCGACGCGCCAACGCCGCTTTCGCCACTCAAGCCTCCCGTTTCGAACGCATTCAACTATCACGCCCCAGCGACGTCACCGCACGGTTTGCCAGGTTGACGTGCGCAACTCCAACGTAGTCCGGTGACCGCGGTGGCGGTAGCCGAATGTTCGGATCAGAATGCCGGGGCAAACCCAATTGTGTTTGTCGGCGAAATACCATGGCGGGCGGCCAAATTAGAAATGAAAGTTCGGTTATGCACCGATCAATTCAGCTGGCCGGCGTGGCACGCCTGCGCAAAACTGTCGACCGCGAACGCAAATAGCGTCCGTAGACGACACCGAGAAAGTCGGCAACGGCGTCAGCAGCAAATCTGGATCGCACGGTAGAGAACAGGTCAAAAGCGTGGTGCGCGTTGGGAAGCTCTGCGTAACACACAGTCGGGGCTCCGGCGTCGCGGAGCGCGCCGCAAAAGGCCTGTGCCTGCACGCTCGGGATCACCGAATCGTTCTCACCATGCAGCACAAAGAACGGTGGCGCCCCGCGATGCACGTGCGTAACGGGAGACGCCAATTCGAACAGCTCAGGCTGGTCGGCGTAGCGCGCTTTCATGACGAAAAGCTCCAGGAACGGCAGCATCATTTCGTTCATTTTTTCGATGTCGGTCAGGTCGTAAACACCGTAAAAGGGCGCCGCGGCCTGCACAGTGGTGTCGACCTTTTCGAATCCGGGTTGTAGTCGCCTGTCGTTAGCGGTGAGTGCGACCAGCGAGGCCAAGTGTCCGCCCGCCGAGCCGCCCGTGACGGCGATGAAGTCGGGATCGCCGCCGTAGTCGGCAATGTTTTCGCGGACCCAGGCCAGCGCGCGCTTGACGTCGATGATGTGGGCCGGCCAGGACTTGCGCGGGCTTTTGCTGTAGTCGATGGACACGCACATCCAGCCTTGCTCAACCAGCCGACCCATCAGCGGATATGCCTGCGGCCGTCGACCGTTGACCGTCCATGCGCCACCCGGGATCTGCAGCACCACCGGCGTGCGATCTCCTGCCTTGACGTCGGGGTGGCGCCAGATGTCCAGCATGTTGTCGCGGGGGTCGGGACCGTACACGATGTCCGACGTCTGCGCGGCGTAGCGCCGACGATGGCCGGCCGCATTCAGGAGGCCGACGCGGCCCGAACATGCGGCCCGCTCGACCGGATGGGCGGCCTTGTCCTGGTAATCCGGGCCGAACGTCTCCGCCAGCGCGGCGGTCAGGATCCGGTCGGCCCGCTGAGCGGCCCAGCCCGTCGCCACGCGGCCAACCGACAACGGTGTCACGCCAGAAAGCGCATGCCCGGTGACCACGTGGGGCGGGAATTCAGACGACAACCATTCAGCCAGAAAGCGGGCTACCCACGGCGAGCCACGAAGCAGCAGCGAGCCGGTGCGGTACGCGCCGACCGGCATCGCGGCGAGCTGCGACCCTTGTCGGAGCAATTCGGCGCGCGCCTGCGAGTATCGCGCTCTGACATCTATGGCCTCGGTCATGCCTTGCCACTCCTCGTCATTGAGCACACCCCGCCTGCGGACATCCTGGCCGTCGGTAGCGTACGTGTGTGGCGGGCCTCACACTAGCCGAATCACTATTCCTGCCAACGACATTTCGTTCGGCGTTGCGCACTATGAGTGCTGGTGCCCGCGGTTGGCTAGACTGACCTGGGCTTAGAGTCTTCGGCCCCCGTAGCTCAGCTGGATAGAGCACATGACTTCTAATCTTGTGGTCGCAGGTTCGAATCCTGCCGGGGGCACGCAGTGCCAGGCACCATGTGACAAGTGAGGTGCATGTGGCACATGTCCTCGGATGGTGCAATTAGCACCGTCACCAGCGAGTCTGCGGAGGTTCCCGATGCCACAGTCCGATCTTGTGCTGTACTCCGTCGAAAATCATGTCGCGGTGCTGACCGTCAACGACCCAGACCGACGCAACGCAGTCACCGGCGAGATGTCCAGGCAGTTGCGCGCCGCAGTTGACCGAGCCGAGAGCGACTCCGATGTGCATGCCGTTGTGGTCACCGGCGCCGGTCAAGCGTTCTGCGCCGGCGCCGATCTCAGCGCGTTGGGCAGCGCGGCCGAGGAGGGACTGCTGCGCCTCTACGACGGTTTCATGGCCGTCGGCAAGTGCACGCTGCCGACGATCGCCGCGGTCAACGG